>CAMJOE010000145.1:0-6312 GCA_946407485.1 uncultured Prevotellaceae bacterium
TATCGTCCTTTAACTTCATTAACTTCATTAACTTCTTTAACTCCCGAAACTTGAATCAATAATTCAATAATTGGTGTCCGGTAAAAAGCACCGAACCAAAGGTCGACGATAGTCAAGGTGCGAAAGACCATAGACGGGGGTGTCATTAAGGGGAACCAAGAAACCAATATGCACGCGTGCTCCTTACCTGATTAGTGCCTGCCGGCCGAATATGAAGCGCGAGATGCCGACGAGGTCCATCAGCCAGGCTATCAAGAGGCATCCCGACACGCAAAAGGCGAGGGAGACCGTCAGGAAGAGCAGTCCCGTCGGGTCGAACTTGAGATAGGGGACGAGTTGCTTGCACAGGACGGTAAAGATGGGGGAGAAGACGTAGAGCATCAGGCTGTTGCGGCCCAAGAAAAGGAACGGACCCTCTAAATCTCCCTTAAAGGGAGACTTATTGTCTGCCTCGCCGCGTGGACCGCCCTCCCCCTTTAAGGGGGAGTTGGAGAGGGTCTGTTTGTAGATGGACAGCAGGGAGGAAATGGCGAAATAGGCAATCAAGGCGCCATTCAGGCTTGCCTGGTTTGGGTTGTCTGAGAAGCAGGCCAGCAGGGCGAAGGCTACGACGGAGAGCCTCGTCGGCAGGAAGAACGTCAGGAAGTTGATGCCGCTCTGCCGCAAGGCTGCGCCTGCGAGGAAGTACATGGCTGAGGAAAAGGACAGGATGCCAAGGATGTGAGCCAGGACATAGTAGACGATGCCCGTTAGCAAAAGTCTCCACAAAGACCCTTCCCAACCTCCCCTTAAAGGGGAGGCTTTATGTTCGGAGTCCTCTCCCTTTAAGGGAGAGTTAGAGAGGGTCTTTAGATGAAATATAATATAGTACGTGGCTCCGCACAGGATCAAGGCATGCAGGAACCATGGCGGCCCGAGCGGATGGAGCAGCAGGCGGTCGAGGAAGACGGTCGGTGTGAGGCAGTCGATGTGGTCGGCAATGGGGAGAAGCGACGCCACATATATGTAGCCGCTCGCCATGAAGAGGTACGGCACCGCCAGCCACAGGAGGGTCCGCATGAATTGGCGAGGCGGCTTACTGATGTTCATCAGGTAACCCGATATGAAAAGGAAGCCAGGCATGTGGAAGCAGTACACCACCTGCTTGATGTCGGGGTGCAGCTGCTCGAACCACACCAGGTGGAAACTGATGACGAGCAGTATGAGGACGCCCTTAAGAAAGTCAAACTCCCTGACTCTTCCTAATTCATAATTCATAATTCACAATTCATACCCCAAAGGAGGAACGGTTATTTACGATTTAATTTAAGTTTCGGGAGTTAATGAAGTTAAAGAAGTTAAAGAAGTTAAAGGACGATACCTTGGGATGCGGTTTGCATTCAGCCCCGTATTCGGCTGCAAAAGCTATTGTCCTTTAACTTCCCCAAGCGAGCAAAGCTCGCTAACTTCTTTAACTTCTTTAACTCCCATAAAAACATAACTTCCGAAAGTTGAATGATTTAATTTACGATTTGACGATTTACTATTTACGATTTATTTACTATTTAGTTATTTGACTATTGGCAATAATATAGCAGTTGGCACAATGGAAGCCTGAAAGGCTGGAAAGACCACAGACGGGGGTGGAACCCCCGTAACCAGTACGAGCGGTAAACGGAACCCTGAAAGGGTGGAGAGATTTCTGATGTTCTGTCGTGCTTTCAGCACTTAGTTGTTGCGATGTCTTCTTTACGGGGGTTTTACCCCCGCCTATGTTCTTATCAGGCTTTCAGCCTTCAGCCTTCATCCTTCCTCAACTAAGCTCTTACACTAATCAGAAAAGCATGCCAAACTACTATATCATTGCCTAACTATTTACTTTTTAAAGTTTAGAGTCGATAGTTTAGAGTTTAGAGTCAGTGGAAAAGTTTAGAGTTTTTTGTTTTTAGTTGACAAGTTTTGTAATTTACGATTTGACGATTTACTATTTACTATTTATTTACTATTTAGTAATTTAGTTATTTACAGCGCGGTAGCAAATTCTTCACTCTTCATTCTTCATTCTTCATTTTCTTGATTCCTTCGATGGCTTTTCTTAGTGTCGGGGTGAGTGCGGGGATGCCATGCGAGGTGGCATAGGCTTCGAGGGCGTCGAGTTTCATGGTCGCAACATACTTTTTCTTCAGTTCCTTCTTCTTCTCCTTGAAGTCTTTGGCATCGATGTAGGCATGCTCGGTGGCGTAGGTCTCGATGATGAACTTCATGCGTCCCTTGCCGCCGTTCCATTCCCAATGGTCGGAGGACATCACCAGGTCTGCCATCGTTGCGTTCCCGTCCTCGTCGAGATTGAATACTTCGTTGAATTCGTAGTCGTACTCCTTCTCTTCGCGGGCCTTGAGCACCCTGTCTTGTCCGAGCGCTTTGTTACGGTACATCTGCATCTTGCCAGCATCGAGCGTCATGTGCACCTCGTTATCTTCTAATTCGATATAGCCCACGGTGCCTTCCGGATTGCTGACTCTCTGCCTCCCCTTGCCTTCGTCGGTCAGCGTTGCGAAGTAGTGGTCTCTTGTCTTGCCGCCCTTCACGAGGTCGATAGCCCCGCTTTTGTGTATCTTGCCGGCCTTGAACTCCTGTGCCCTTGCTCCCCAAGTGATGGCAGCACCCGTGCTAATGCTGAACTCGCCATAGCTTTGCGTGTAGCTCCCGGACTTGACTTTCTTCTTCTCCACATCGTAGGCATTGGGCATGATGCCAGCCAGGTAGTAGCGAAGCGAGTCGTTGGCAAAGGCATAAACCCTGTAATAGGTTTCGACATAGATGAGTGGCTTGGGCTTCACGACAATCTCGGCGAGGTTGTAGTCGAGGTCCTCCATCGTGACTTTGCCGCCTTGCAGAGCCGACATATCCACGAGCTTCGACTTGAAGGCAACGTGCGTGAGGACGACTTTCGCTGCCCCCTTCACGTCGAGAATCGTGCCGGAGAGGTCGGTTGTGCCTATCATGTTGCCGTCTTCGGTGAGGACGGTTACCAGATGGATGCCGTTGCCGTCGCTGTCCACGACTGTTAACTTCTGTGCCTCCGCGCTTATGGCGACCAGCAGACAGATTGCAAGAAACAGAATCTTCTTCATCTCTTTACCTTATTATATATGTTATCATTTCACCGCCACCTTTCTCCGTCCGTTGATGTAGATGCCGGGACGTGTCGGCTCGGCCTGCAGCTTGCGCCCGTCGAGGGTGAACCAAGAGTCCTTAAGGTCCTTAAGGTCTTTAGGGTCTTTAGGGTCTTTAAGGTCTTTGAGGTCTTTGAGGCCTGTTGCCACATCTTTCTGGAAGACGCGAACCCAGTCGAACTGCGTCTCGTAGGTGAAGGCCATGTCCGGAGCCTTAGCCCACGAGCCGTCGCCAACGCTTTGGTTCAGGATGAGGTAGAAGTCGTGCTGGAACGGCCATTGTCCCTGCTCGATGTCTGAGGCGTTCTGCGACTTCGCGTAGGAGCCCACGGGATTGCCATCGACGTAGAACGTGATGGCGTCTTCCGTCCAATTTGCTGCGAAGACGTGCCATTCGCCCTGCTTCACCGTCTCGCTGAAACTGTATTTCGGGTTGTTTTTGTTGCCCAAGGTAGTTATCCAATGCGAGTGCAGGGTATGGAAGGCCGTGTTCTGCGCATTGATGGCCTCGAAGATATCAATCTCCCCACCCTTCGGCCAAGGGTCTGTGGGCGGCTGAGGCATCATCCAGAACGCGGGGAAGTTGCCGGCGTGGGGCGTCGTCCTCAGTCGTGCCTCCACCCATCCGTAGGTGAAGGAAAAGTTGCCTCGCGACTCCACGGAGCCTGTGAGCATCGGCACAGGGTCGGACGATGTGTCGGGATTCGGGATGGCCCGGCAAACGAGGTGTCCCCCGTTGAGGAACACGACGTCCTCCGAGTCGCTGATAAACCTGTTCCACGTGCTGCCGTAGCGGTTCGAGCGTCGCCACTTGGCTTTGTCGGGCTGCGAACCGTCCGCGCCGTCGAACTCGTCGTTGAACGTCATCGCATAGCACCCCTCAGCCTGTTCCCCGTCGGGAAGGATTTCGAGACGGATGTCGAGCACAGCGCCGCCATTCCTGATGATGCCGTTCGCCTGGTCCATCCTGCCGGCGGGATTGGCATCGTTCCAGTCTATCTTTATGCGCATCATGTAGAAGCCGGGGGCCATGTCGTCGGGAAGCGTGAAGGAAGGGGGTTGCACCTGTGAGAGGTCGGTGGCCTCGCCGTAGCTGTTGAACGCGCCGCCTGGCAGTGTCAGGCCAGAGAAGCTGACCAACTCGTTGTCCTCCGTCAAGGCGCCCGATGCTCCGGGAGCAAGGACGTCGAACGCCCCGTTCCTATCCTTGTCGATGTAAATGTAGCTGTCCATCCATTTCCCGGTAAAGGCCAACGAAGGCGAGACGAGGTCGCCGGCATGGCAGGAGAAGGTCTGGTCGCTGAGGTCGTGATACATCTTCATGGGCGACGTGACCTGAAAGATATTGCCATTCAGGACGATGCCGTTCAGGATGCGGTCCGTCCTGGTGCGCTTGGCATTGCGGTCGAAGCTGATGGGATAGTCCTCTTGCCCGGCGACAGAAAGCGGCAGCAACAGGGCGGTCAGCAGCAAGCGAATGCTTTTATGGAGAGGGATGTTCATGTCGTTATTATATGCTAACGAGCACAAAGGTACGAAAAAGATTAGAGATTAGGGGAAAGGGATTGGTTTTTTTCGTATCTTTGCAGGAGAAATAGCAAATAATCGAGCAAATCATGACCAAGCGAACCTTCTTATTCCTCATTCTTCATTCTTCGTTCTTCATTCTTTTGGCTCAGACCATCAGCATCACGACGGACCACACGCAGCTCGTCTTGCAGGTGAATTCTCAGCAGCGGCTCTGCCAGACATACCTCGGCGAGCGCCTCTCCGAGCAGACCGACCTGTCGATGCTCTCCATGCCGCAAGCCGGCCTGAGCAGTTCGTGCATCAAAGGCCTCGAGGCCTACCCGGTGATGGGCACCGAGGACTACTACGAGCCGGCATTCGAGGTTCGCCATGCCGATGGCAACCCCACGAGCGTCCTGAAGTATGTCCGGCATTCTCAGCATGGCGACCTCACCTCCATCATGCTCCGCGACGAGGTCTATCCCGTGGAAGTCACATTATATTATAAGGTCTATGCGCGCGAGGACATCGTGCAGCAATGGGCCGAAATACGTCAGGAAGAGAAGGGCAAGGTTTACCTCGGCCGCTATGCCTCGTCGATGCTCTACTTCGAAGCGCCCAGCTACTACCTTACCGAGTTTGCGAGCGACTGGGCAAAGGAGATGCAGATGCAGTCGCAAGAGCTGATGTTCGGCAAGAAAGTGGTGGACAGCCGCTTGGGAACCAGGGCGAACCTGATGGCGCAACCGTTCTTCGAGGTCGGCCTGGGCGGTCCGGTCAGCGAGAACGACGGCACGGTGCTCATGGGCACATTGGGCTGGACGGGCAACTTCCGCTTCACGTTCGAGGTGGACAATCAGCACGTCCTCCGCGTCGTGAGCGGCATCAACCACGACGCCTCCTCCTATCTTCTGCGGAAAGGAGACGTCTTCCGCACGGCCGACTTCTATTTCACCCTCAGTCAAAACGGCACGGGCGAAGGCAGCCGACGCTTCCAGCGATGGATGATGAACCATCAGCTGCACAAGGCAAAGGACGACCGCATGACGCTCCTCAACAACTGGGAGAACACCTATTTTGATTTCAACGAGGAGAAGCTCGTGGCGCTCTTCGGCGAGGCAAAGGACTTGGGCGTTGACCTCTTCCTTCTCGACGACGGCTGGTTCGGCAACAAATACCCGCGCAAAGACGACCACGCGGGCCTCGGCGACTGGCAGGTGACAAAGGACAAGCTGCCGCAGGGCATTCCCTATCTCGTCAGGAAAGCTAAGGAAAACGGCGTCGCCTTCGGCATCTGGATTGAGCCGGAGATGGTGAACCCGAAGAGCGAGCTTGCCGAAAAGCACCCCGACTGGCTGATACAGTTACCCTCGAGGGAAACCTACTACTTCCGCAACCAGATGGTGCTCGACCTGTGCAATCCGCAAGTGCAGGACTTCGTGTTCGGCATCGTGGACGGACTCATGCAGGAAAACCCTGAGATTCGCTTCATGAAGTGGGACTGCAACTCGCCCATCACGAACATCTATTCCCCGTATCTCAAGGAAAATCAGGGCAACCTGTATGTCGATTACGTGCGCGGGCTGTACAAGGTGCTCGACCGCGTGCAGGCCAAGTACCCCGACCTCTACATGATGATGTGCTCGGG
>CAMJOE010000146.1:0-6177 GCA_946407485.1 uncultured Prevotellaceae bacterium
ATACTAAAGATATTTGACTATCTTCGCCGACACGCCTTTGCCCGTTGGGCATCGCTTCTCGCCATAACGCTGGCCTTGCTGGCGTCCGTTCTGCGATTGTCCTATAAAGAAGACATTCAGGACTTCCTTCCTCTCAGCGAGGCAGACAGGGCGCGGATGGCTGTCTATCAGGACATCTCGGGCATGAACCGACTCTTTGTTGTCTTCGAGAGCGCAGGGGATGCGGAGAAGACGACTGAGGCGATAGATTGCTTCGCGAGCGCCGTCGAGGAAAGCGACACGGCGGGCTGGTGCAGCGACCTGCAGGCAACCTTCGACCTCGAGAGCCTCTCCGAGACCTTGGACTTTGTCTATCAGAACGCGCCGCTCTTCCTCACAGAACAGGACTACAGGCGGATGGACAGACTTCTCGCTTCGCCCAACTTCCTGGACAGGAAGCTCGAGAACGACTTGAATGCCCTGATGCTCCCGACAGGCAGCATCCTAAGCGAGAACATCAGTCGCGACCCGCTCGGGCTCTTTGCGCCTCTGATGGAAGAGCTGCAGCAATCTCAGCACCAGATGCACTTCGAGATGTACGACGGCTACATCTTCACGCCCGACATGTCCAGGGCCATCGTGATGCTTTCCTCGCCTTTCGGTAGCAGCGAGACGAAGAAGAACGCCCAACTCATCGCTTTGCTCGACGATGCCATCAACACGATGCGTGCTGACTTCCCCGAGATAAAGGCGCACGTCATCGGCGGACCGCAGGTGGCTGTGGGCAATGCAAAGCAAATCGTGCACGACAGCATCTTGGCCGTTTCGCTGGCTGCCATCCTTATCTTGGCCTTGCTGCTTTATGCCTTCCGCAGGTTCAGGGACATCGTGCTCATCGCCCTTTCAGTCCTTTGGGGCTGGCTTTTCGCCCTTGGCGGCATGGCTCTTGTGCACGACAGCGTCTCGATGATTGTCATCGGCATATCGAGCATCATCATCGGCATTGCGGTCAACTACCCGCTCCACCTCATCAGTCACGTCCAGCATCAAGCCGACATCCGTCAGGCACTTCGTGAGATAACGACGCCGCTCCTCGTGGGCAACATCACGACGGTAGGTGCTTTCCTTGCCCTCGTGCCGCTGAAGTCCATCGCCCTGCGCGACCTCGGACTCTTCGCCTCCTTACTTCTCGTCGGCACTATACTCTTCGTGCTTATCTTTTTGCCACACTTTTTGAGGACAACAGACAACGGACAACAGACAACGGACAATGCCGACCTCCTTACTCACCTCGCTTCCGTACAGGTTGAGAGAAAGCGATGGCTGGTCGTCCTGGTGGCTGTGCTGACGCTTGTCTTTGGCTACTTCAGTCTCTCCACTGAATTCGATTCCGACGTGTCGCACATCAACTATATGACCGAAGAGCAGAAAGCGGACATGAACAGCCCCCTTCTATCCTCCTCCGAGGGTGGAGAGAAAGACAACATGTCTCTTTATCTCCTCTCCTCTGCAAAGGATTTCGACGAAGCCCTAGCTTGCTCGGAGTCAAGGCAAGCGGTCATCGACTCGCTGACTGAAGCAGGCCTCGTCGTGAGACACCAAGGCGTACGTCGTTTCCTGCCTTCGCAAACAGAGCAGGCAAGGCGTCTTAGTCTATGGAACAAGTGGCTTGAAGGACACTCTCTGCTGCTCAATGATTTGACTGAGAAAGCAGTAGAGCACGGCTTCTCGGAGGATGCTTTTGCCGACTTCGCCGACATCATCCAGTCAGAGCAGACTCCAAAGTCCTTCGAGTATTTCCTTCCCCTGACCTCCAAGGCTCTTGCAGGAAACGTCTCGCAAGCGGCGAAGGGGCGCTCCACGATTGCCGAGGTGCTTACTGTCAAACAGGCAGATGCCGGACGCGTCAAGGAGGCGTTGCCCGAAGCATTCGACATCGGCTCGCTCCATTCGTCTGTAGCCGACGCACTCTCCAGCGACTTCAACTACATCGGCTGGGCTTGCTCTTCTGTTGTATTCCTCTTCCTTTGGCTCTCCTTCCGTCGCATCGAGCTGGCCATCATCTCGTTCATCCCGATGGCAGTCAGCTGGATATGGATTCTGGGCATTATGTCCCTGTTGGGCATCAAGTTCAACATCGTCAACATCATCCTCGCCACCTTCATCTTCGGACAGGGCGACGACTACACCATCTTCATGACCGAGGGTTGCATATCTGAGTACGAACATGGGAAGCCCATTCTTGCCGCCTACAAACGCAGCATCATCCTGTCCGCGCTCATCATGTTCATCGGCATCGGCACACTCATCTTCGCGCGGCATCCCGCCCTGCACTCGCTGGCAGAGGTCACCATCATCGGCATGTTCTCCGTCGTGCTGATGGCTTACCTCATACCGCCGCTGCTCTTCAAATGGATGATGAAGCGGTTTCCAAAACGATTTGAAACACTATAGAATATGAAAGAACACATTATTGAACTGCTGAGCAAAGCGCTCCCGATGGTCAATCTCGACTCGGACTTCCTGTTCAGCGAACTCGACTCGCTGGGCGTGACCACCATCCTGATGCTCCTCTCCGAAGAGTACGGCATCGAACTGGAGGCAAAGGATGCAACGCCGAAGAACCTCAAGAGCATCGACGCCATCGTCAGGATGGTGGAAGAGAAACTGGGAAGAAACGCTTAGAGGAAAAACATGGCGTGCCACGATTACAAACTACACACTAGTAAATTGCGATTTACACACTAGTAAATTGCAAACATGGCGTGCCACGTTTTCGAACGTAGGCAATAGCATGAAACAGAAGGACATTATCAGGTAGAAAATGAGATGTTGACTATAGAGGAACAAATAGAGCATTTTGCCAAACTGACGCCAGACAAGCCGGCCGTCATCACAAGCAATGAAACCCTCTCCTACTCGTCTCTCTGGAAACGCATCCAGGAGAAAGCGAGGCAGTTGAGCGAGAAAGGCCTTCGTGCAGGTCAGCCTTATGTCTTCTTGACGACTGGCGACGAGCATTTCATCGTGACCTACCTGGCCGTTCATCTCTGCAGAGCCATTGCCGTTCCCCTTGAAGCCTCAACGCCCCAAGAGCGTCAGCAGCAAATCCGCGAAGAGCTAAAACTTCAGGACTCCCTAACTCCCTTCAACGGGAATGAAATGGTAAATGGTAAATGGTCAAATGGTAAATGCTCCGACATCCTCTACACCACCGGCACGACGGGCAAGGCAAAGGGCGTGATGCTCTCGGCTAAAGCATGGACTGCCAATGCCGAAAACCTCATCGACAGGCTTGGCTTCACCCCTGAGCTGCTCTTCATCATCTGCGGACCGATGAACCATCTGGGCAGCCTCTCCAAGATATACCCCACGCTCATGACGGGCGCTACATTATATATAATGGAGAGTCTGAAGGACCTGAACGCTTTCTTCTCCGTCTTCGAACTGCCCTTCACGAAGTTTGCCACGTTCCTCGTCCCCTCGAGCATCAGGATGCTTCTGCAGGTTGCCTCAAAGAACTTGGCCGACGTCGCCTCGAAGATTGACTTCATCGAGACGGGAGCCGCGCCTATCTCACAAAGCGACATGGAGCGCCTATGCAGGATTCTCCCCTCTTCTCGCCTCTTCAACACCTATGCTTCGACAGAGACGGGCATCGTCTGCAGCTACGAGTACAGCAAGTACGGCTGCGAGCCCGGGCTCTTGGGAAAGCCGATGAAGCACTCCTCGGTTCGCATCGACGAGGGAGGCAGAGTTGTTTGTTCGGGCCTGACCATCATGTCGGGCTACGCAGGTGCTCTCGAGCTGACGGCCGACGTCCTTCGAGACGGAGAAGTCTTCACTTCCGACATCGGCACGTTGGACAAGCAAGGGATGCTTCGCCTGCAGGGACGGCAAGACGAGGTCATCAACGTGGGCGGATACAAGGTGAACCCTGCTGAGGTGGAAGACGCAGTAAGCGGGTTCGAGCCCATCGCCGACTGCATCTGCATCCCTGCCCGACACATCCTGCTCGGCACGGTGCCCAAGCTGCTTTATGTGCCCAAGCAAGGGCATGAGGTCAAGCCTCGGGACATCGCCGATTTCCTCCGAGGACACATCGAAAGCTACAAAATACCCCTACTCTACGAGGCTGTTGATGCCATCAGGCACACCTACAACGGCAAACTCGACCGAAAATCTTACCAAAAGTATTAGTAATATGTCAAAACAAAACCTTTTTAATGCGAAATGGGTGCTTCTGCCCATGCTTCTTCTGCCTCTCTGCATGATGGCGAAGAAAGAGAGAATTCTGTCACCTGACGGTCTTACCTATCTCGATGTGAAACTCGAGGACGGCCGCCTCACCTACTCTGCCGGCTATCGACAACTCGTGAAAGCCAAGAAGAAAGGTGCCGCGCCCGACACGCTCGATGTGCCTATGCTGCTCGACTCGCCCCTCGGCCTCTACACCAACGTGGCCGACCTGAGCAAAGACCTTGAGTACATACGGCAGGAAACGCCAGAAAACATATCTCACAAGACAGAATATCGTCTGCGACAAGGCAAACAGAGCGAGATAAGTGCCGAGGAGAACAGCCTCCTCCTCATGTTCACCAATCCCGAAGCAAAGAAGCGAAAACTGATGATGATGGTCGGATTCCGAGTCTTCAACAATAACATCGCTTACAGTTACCGCATTGTGCAAGGACAAGGAAGCCAAACCTCGGCAATCGTTGTGACGGGCGAGGCTTCTGGTTTCCGTCTGCCAACGGATGCCACAGCCTTCATCTGTCCGCAGAGCGACCCGATGGTGGGATGGATGCAAACAAAGCCAAGTTACGAAGAAGGATACATCTGGGACGAACCCATCACGAAACGCAGTCAGTACGGACACGGCTGGACCTTCCCCTGCCTCTTCCATGAGGGCGACAAGGGTTGGCTCTTGATAAGCGAGACAGGCGTTAGCAGTAACTATTGTGGCAGTCATCTCAGCGATGCCACACCCGACGGACTCTTCACCATCGCCTTCCCCATGGAGGGAGAAAACAATGGCTTCGGCAGCACAGGTGCTCAGATGGGACTGGCCGACTGCAAAATATCTCCCTACGACTGGATGACGCAATGGACGCCCTATCGCACCATTACCTTCGGCCCAACGCTGAAGCCCATCGTGGAGACCACCATCACCTGGGACGTCGTGGAGCAGCTCTATGAGCCAAGCATCGACTATAAGGGCTCGCGCAACACTTGGTCGTGGATTATCTGGCAAGACCCGAGCATCAACTACGACGACCAGGTAAAGTATATCGACCTGGCTGCCAGCCTCGGTTGGGAAGGCTGCCTCATCGACGGCGGCTGGTACGAGAACATCGGACGCACGGGCATGGAGAAGCTCTTTGCTTACTGCAAGGAGAAAGGCGTGCGCCCATGGGTGTGGTACAACAGCAACGGCGGATGGAACAACGCGCCTCAAAGTGCCCGCCAGTGCATGCACAACCCTATCGTCCGCAAGAAGGAGATGAAGTGGCTGCGCGACGGCGGTGTGGCCGGCATCAAGGTGGACTTCTTCGGTGGCGACAAGCAGGAGACCATGCGACTCTATGAAGCCATCCTCTCCGACGCTAACGACTTCGGCATTCAGGTCATCTTCCACGGCTGCACGATGCCGCGAGGATGGGAGAAGATGTATCCCAACTATTGCAGCTCGGAAGCCGTCCTGGCCAGCGAGAACCTATACTTCAGCCAAGGTTTTTGCGAGATGGAAGCTCGCCACGCATGTCTGCATCCCTTTGTCCGCAATACAACCGGCTCGATGGAATATGGCGGCACAGTCCTCCAGAAGCGCCTCCACAAAGACCCAGACAAGGGCAATACGCGTCGCACCTCTGATGCCTTTGAGCTCGCTACAGCCATCGTCTTCCAGTCGAGCGGCCAGAACTTCGCCCTCACGCCTCGCAACCTCACCGAGCAGCCTCAGTTCGAGATTGACTTCATGAAGCAGGTTCCGACCACTTGGGACGAGACGCGCTTCATCGACGGCTACCCGGGGAAGTATGTTGTCTTGGCACGCCGCCACGCCGACCAGTGGTACATCGCCGCTCTCAATGCTCAGAAAGAGCCGCTCACCTTGTCGCTCGACATCAAGGACTACAACGTGAAGAGCCTCATCACGGATGAAGCAGACATCACGAACACCGTATCTCTTCCTCTAAA
>CAMJOE010000147.1:0-6168 GCA_946407485.1 uncultured Prevotellaceae bacterium
GAATGACGTTGATGTCGAGGTAGTTCGAGATGAAGTCCTCGTCGTACTTGCCGTCCTCGCTGCACAGCGCGTCAATCTGCAGGAAAGACGTCTGGCGCTTCATGGTCTGCACGCCAACCCTCGTCACGTCGGATGGCAGCAAGCCTTGCGCCCTCGAGACGCGGTTCTGCACATTGACGGCTGCCATGTCGGGGTCGGTGCCTTGCTTGAAGATGACGTTGATGGTGGCAGAACCTGCATTGGTGGCTGTACTGCTCATGTACAACATGTTCTCCACACCGTTGATGGCCTCTTCAAGAGGCTGGATGACGGCGTTCATCACGGCATCCGCACTTGCACCTGTGTAGGTAGTATAAACGCTGACCGTTGGCGGAGCGATGTCGGGGTACTGCTCCAAAGGCAGTGAAGAGAACGATATGGCGCCGACCAAAAGAATCATGATGGCTATGGAGATGGCCATCACAGGTCGTTTGATGAAGATATTACCTTTCATGTCTGATATTTAGAAATGTAGAAATGAAGAGAATAAGAAAAGGGATGAGCCTTTCTCTTCTCTTATTTTCTTATTTTCATAATGTCTTATTTTCTTCTTTGTTTGGCTTTATGTCCTGTCCGTCTCTCAGCATGCCGGCACCTTCAGCCACGATGACGTCGCCGACCTTCAGACCGTCCTTTATCACGTATTCCTTGCCGTTGGAGAGAGACTCCGTCGTGACAATCTGCTCGTGAGCAATGTTGTCCTTATCCACGATATACACTTTGAACTTGTCCTGCATCTGTACCGTAGCTGTTGCAGGAACGACAATCTTGTCCTTGAAGACGGTGGGGATGACGACGTAGCCGGTGCTGCCGCTCAGCAGGAGCTTTTCGGGATTGTCGAAGGTGGCGCGAACCTGCACGGTACCTGTGCTGCGGTCCACCACGCCACTCACGCTCTCCACCTTGCCCTTGTACGGGTACTCGCTGCCGTCCACGAGCAGAAGCGTCACGTCAGGCATCTGTCCGATGGCGGCTTCCTTGCTGCCGTTCTCGCGCGTCATATTGAGGAGCTGAGCCTCGCTGATGGAGAAATAGACGTACATCTGCGTGTTGTCGCTGACGGTGGTGAGGGGCTGAGGCATTGCGCTGCTCACCAGGGCGCCCTGACGATAGGGGAGGGTGCCGACGACGCCGTTGGCGGGACTCTTCACGACGGTGTAGCTGAGGCTGTTGCGAGCATTGACGACCTGCGCATTTGCCTGAGCCACTTGAGCCTTAGCGCTCAGCAGGGCGTTGTGCGACGTCTGCAGTTCCACGTCGCTGATGATGCCGTCGTCGAAAAGCTTCTTCTTGCTGTCGTAATTAAGCTGGGCAGTAGCGAGGCCGGCATTTGCAGCCTCCTGAGCCGCAACGGCAGTATTGAGGGCAGCCTGATAGGGAACCTGGTCGATGATGAAGAGCGTCTGGCCCTTCGTGACCTTCTGGCCTTCCGTCACACACAGTTTCCAAAGCGTACCGCCCACTTGCGGATAGACCTCGATGTCCTGACGACCGCGAATAGTCGCGCTGTACTTCGTGCTCATCGTCACGTCTTTGGCGGTGACTTTCATGGTTTCGAAGTTAGCGGACGGCATTTGTTGTTGTGTCTTATTGCCGCCGCAACTGCACAGAAAGGTGCTGACGCTAACCAGCGCCAGAAGCATTAGAACAGTTTTCTTTCTCATAAAATATGTATTCTTGATTTTAATACTTTATTTTTTTTGCGCGGCAAAGGTACAAAAAAAATATGAAATAGAGCGCATTGCTGTGTTCAAAATGGCATACAGATGTGTTCTATATGTCATAATTCAATGTTTTTTTTAAGATATTTTAATGCTTTGCATCATCATACACCGCACGCGTCGTCTTTACATCTGACGTGCAGAACTCACAAACGACGCATGCATAGTTTGTGATTTACTAGTGTATCGCTTACGATTTACTAGTGTATAAATGGCAAATTACTAGTGTGTAAATTGCCAACGACACGTGTATGGATTTTTACCTCTCTGTGGGTTGTGGAGGATTCTGGCTCCGGGAGGCGGTTGCAGAGGCTTGGAGAATGTCGCGAATGAGAAGGAGGTCTTTGTTCATTGAAGATTGAAGATTGAAAATTGAACGTTGAACGTTGACCATTGACCATTGATCATTGGCCATTGAACGTTGACCATTGACGTCTGTTGTCTGTTGTCCGTCGTCAGTTGTCCCTAATTCGCGAAGCCTTTCCCATTGCTTGTCGAGCGTGGCAAGGGCGGCGTTGATGTCTTTGCCTGTCTCGTCGCAGTAGGTGTTGATGTACTGCTCGTAGCTGTTGAGCGCGCTTTTCCAATCGCCTTCGAGCAGACGGATGTGGCCCAGCCTGACGTGCGCTTCCCACTTCCCAGCGTCGCTGAGTTCGAGTTCCTTCGCCGTGTAACGCTCCGCGATGTCGAGCTTGCCGAGGGAGAGTGCGGTGTCAGCGATGGAGGCTACAAGGCCGGCGTAGTCCTCGTCGTCCGGCGAGGCCTCATAATCCAGCTTAAAGTAGAGGGCGAGGGCTTCCTCCCGCCTGCCTGCTTTGTCCGTCGCGGTCGCGATGAGGCGGGGAAGTGCCTTGTCGTCGGGAAGGAGCTCAGCCAGTTTCTGCAGGTATTCCAGCTCTTCCTCAAAACGGTTCTGCGAGGCATAGCACTCGATGAGGAAACGAAGGACGTCGGTGTTCTCGGGCTCCAGCATTTCTGCGCTGCGAGCGAGGTTGATGGCCTCGGAGGGTCTCTTCAGTTCCCTGAGCACCTGTCCCTTGAGAAGCAGCGCGGAGGCGTTGGCTCCCTCGCGACGGATGACGTCGTCGAGCGTGACGAGAGCTTGCTTGTGTCGCCCCAGTTCGAAGAGTAACTTGCTGCAGCCGACGGCGTCCTCGATGGAGAAGAGCGTGGCGAGTTCGGGGAAATCGAGCAGCATCTCTTTCTCGCGGAAAGGGTTGGAGAGCTGGGAGTGCAGGGGAGAGTGTCCGAAGAAGCGGAAGAGGTCCTGCATGATGAAGCGAAAAGTGTATTCGGGTATGACGGCATTTTCGATTCCGGGCAGTTCCTGCTCGTCGAGTTGCTGCACGGCTTTTGAGAAGTCCTTGTCGTGAGCCACGAGGTAGAGCATCGCCAGCTTGTCGATGTCGCAGTCCAGGATGAAGTCCACGAGCGTGTTGAGGTTCTGCTTCTCGTTGCCCTTCTCGTCAATCATGACCGACTGGAAGAGGGGATGCGTCTTGTCGAAAGGCATGAACCAGTGGCTGATGCGGCGCAGGTACTCGCAGTTGTGGAGCAGGGGAATCTTTGAGAGATTGATGTCGAGGCCGCGTTGCAGGCGGTTTCTCAAATAGCGGCCGCGCAGAGATATGATGTCCTGAATAGACCCGACCACACCTTCTTTGCGCGAGGCCTTGAGTATGTCTCCCTTCGAGGCAGGGTCTGTGAAGAAGTTCGTCAGTTTCTTCGTGATGCCTTCCGCTTCTTTCAGCTCCCTTTCCAAGTCTTTTTCCGAGGCGAGCATCAGCAAAAGTTCGTGCTGGACCTGCGCCACCTGCTTCTTGCCTTTGCGGGAGGTGAGGCTGCCGGGCAGGGATGGCATCAAGGGGACGAGCTCTTTGTGGCGAAGCCTCAAGAGGAGAAGGTGGCAGACAGACTGGATGTGTGTGCGGTGGCACTCGCTCTCGGCCAGCAGGCCCAGCAGCTGCATCTTCTCGGCATCATAGTGTTCCCAAAGGGAAAGGAAGACGGCGCCCTCGAGATGTTGCTGCACCATGTCCCTTTGCTGCAGCAGGAAGTCGTACCAGAAGGCCGTGTCCTCGGCTGTCCAGAAGGGCGACGTCCACAGGAGGTCGAAGAGGTCGTCCTGCACCTCGCCTGCCTCCTCGGGCGTGAGGATGCTGTTCCACTTGTCGAGGAGCGCTTTCTGACCGCCATAAAGGTCTTTCAGGCGAATCATGGCATTGCAGTAGAGGTCGCTGTCGAGCTTGATGCGAATGGTTCTGCCTGTCTCCTCGAGGAGTGCGACGCCTTGCCTCTGAATCTTCGCCTGCACGTCGTTCCGCTTCTCGTCCTTGCCTCCGCTGCGCAGGAACGAGAGCATGTGGTGGTAGTTCTCCTCAAGGCTCTCCGCTTCGGCATTCAATATCGTCTCTGCCGAGCAGTAGGGAAGGAGCGTGCGAAGCGCGGCAATGCCGTCCAGGATGCGACCTTGCGCGAAGCTTTGCAAGCCGCTCTGGGTGATGAGTCGGAGTGTCTTGGCGTCAATCATTATGTAAATAAGAAATGTAGAAATGAAGAGAATAAGAAAAAGATGCGGGGACTTTCTTATTTTCTTCTTTTCTTATTATCATATTTTCTTTTAAGCCACTTCTCTGCTTCTTCCACGTCGCTTTGGCTGATGTCTGATGGACTTTTGGGGAGCGGCAGCTTGAGGGAGTCTGCGATGTCAGCGGGCAACGCGTAGTCCTGCTTCAGGATGTCGCGCAGGAGTTCTGCCTCGCTCTCCTTGCTCATGCGGTCTGTCGCTTCTTTCAGCAAATCGAGGAAAGCCTTCTTCTGCTGCTCCGAGGCTGAACTTCTTGCAGCCCAAGCATAGAGACGGGGCTGCTTTCCCTTCGACTGGAAGAGTCGCTTATGCCCAAGCATCGTCATCCAAGTGGCGTAGGGCTCGCCCATTATGGCTGCGTCGATGAGGCCTTGCCGCAACATCTCCGCACGAAGCCACACATCGTTCACCTGCGGGCGATAGATGTCGTCGTAGCTTGTCCGCGTGCTGTCGAGCAGTCGGTCGGTCCAATAGTCTGTGGCGGAAAGGCGGCTCACGGCAATCATCTGCTCCTTCATCTGGTTGATTTGCTTCACGCGCTTCGTCTTGAGCGAGATGAGGGAGAGTGCTTCGTCGCATGAGGCAAAGGGCGTCAAGGCGACTTGCTTCGAGAGGCGGGTGCAGCGAATGAGGTCGGTGTAGGCGATGTCAACGTGCATGTTGACGATGGCCGTGTCGATGTCCATCTGCGCTTGGTAGCGAAGCAACCTTATCTCCACGCCCAGACTGTCGGCGAGGCCTGTCTTCTCAGCATAATAAACAGGCAGACAGTTCATGGCAGGCATGACGGCGATGCGCAACGCGGTCGAGTCGATGCCTGTGCTGTCAGCCTCAAACTGCGTGGCCTCCTGCTTGTGAGAACAGGAGGCCAGCATGATGGTGGCTATGATTGCCAGTAGCGAATGTTTACAGTTCATAGTCCATAATTCAAGGTTCAAAGTTATCTTTATCCCTATTCCTTGGTTAAATTATGAATTATGAATTGAGAATTATGAATTACTATTAGCCTTTGATGGCAGCTACGCCGGGAAGTACCTTGCCTTCGATGGCCTCGAGCAGAGCGCCGCCACCGGTAGAGATGTAGCTGACCTTGTCCTCAAGGCCGAACTTGTGGACGCAAGCCACTGAGTCGCCACCGCCGATCAGGGAGAAGGCGCCTTCTGCAGTTGCCTTAGCCACTGCCTCGCCTACTGCACGGCTACCGGCGCAGAAGTCGTCGCACTCAAAGCATCCGGCAGGTCCGTTCCAGAGAATCGTCTTTGCACCCTCGATGGCCTTTGCAAACTTAGCCTGGCTCTTGGGGCCTACGTCGAGGCCGTCCCAACCAGCTTCAATGGCGTTGCTGGGGAAAGTCTTAACCTCTGCACCGGGCTTCACGCTGAACGTGCCGAAGTCATAACCTGTGCAGCAAACGCTATCCTCTGCCAGCACGAGTTCCACGCCGTTCTTCTTTGCCATCTCCTCTACGCCGAGAGCGACGTCGAGCTTGTCGAGCTCAACGATGGAGTTGCCAATCTCGCCGCCATGAGCCTTCATGAATGTGTAGGTCATGCCGCCGCAAAGGATGAGCTTGTCCACTTTGCCGAGCAGGTTCTCGATGATGCCAATCTTCGTGCTCACTTTCGAGCCACCCATGATGGCTACGAAGGGGCGCTTGATGTTCGAGAGAACATTGTCCACAGCCTTCACCTCTTTCTCCATCAGGAAACCGAGCATCTTGTTGTCTGCGTCGAAGTAGTCGGCGATGACTGCTGTCGAGGCGTGCTTTCTGTGAGCCGTGCCGAAGGCATCCATCACGTAGCAGTCGGCATAGCTTGCCAG
>CAMJOE010000148.1:0-6156 GCA_946407485.1 uncultured Prevotellaceae bacterium
CGATGGGAAAGGACCTAAAAGGAAGAGAGAGAAATTTTCCCCGGACAGCAATAATTTCAAACAAAGGAAACGGCAAGAAAAAGTGTCTGCCTGCTTGGTTTGGCACGCCAAAAGGCTCGACTAGGCACGTCAAATAACTCGACTTGACACGCCTAATGACTCGACTAGGCACACGTAGTTGTTTGCTTTGTCGCGTATCAGCAATTGAATGTACATGAACTTGCAATTGCAAGTACATGATGTTGCAAACTACTTAACGTGTTAAGTCGATTGGCGAAAAGTGATGGAAAGAGTCCAGCGACACGTTGTCAGTTCTCCAAAGACACGGGGCAAAAAGACCAGCGACACGAGGCAAAAACCTCAGCGACACGGCATCAAATCTCCACCAGCACGCGAGCGTTTATCATGCGGCCTGTCAGGTAGTTGGGCACGGCGTATTGGTGGTTGGAGATGTCCGTAATCCAATAGTAGCTGCTGACGTTGTCGAGGCCGAAGATGTTGAAGCAGTCGAGGCCGAGCCAAACGTTGCGGAGGTACTTGCAGCGGCGCAGGTGGTGGTCCTCGTTGTCGATGAGGCGGTAGTTCATGCCGACGTCGAAGCGCTTGTAGGCGGGTGCCCGGAAGGCGTTGCGCTCCAGCCCCGTATGTGGCGGGCCGAAGGGCAGGCCGTCGGCAAAGGTGGCCTTGAGGTTCATCTTCCAGCGCGTCGTGCCCGGGAAGTAGTCTGTGAAGAAGAGGTTGATGTTGTATCGCTGGTCGGTGGGCTGCGGTATCTTCTGACCGTTGAGGTTCATCGATGCCTTCATCAGTCCGAAACTAATCCACGAGTCTGTTCCGGGCACGAATTCTCCGTAGAGCTTGAAGTCGGTGCCTACGACGTAGCCCGTCGCGCAGTTGTTACCGTAATAGACTATCTGCAGGTTGTCGACGTTGTAGGGATTGAGTTTCCATTGAGCCTTATAGTATGCCTCCGTCGTGAACTTGAAGGGGCGGTCGGCTATCTTGAACTTGTACTCCATGCCGGCGACGACCTGGAACGAGCGCTGCGACTTGATGCTCTTGTTGAGCTGAACGGTCGTGTTGCCCGCCAGCGTGACGGTGTCGCGAAGCTCTTTATAGAATGGGCGCTGGTTGTAGAGACCGAGGGCGAGGCGGAAGGTGAAGTTGTCGTTGGCCGCCGGCACGAAGCCGATGCTGGCTCGCGGGCTGATGAGCCACTCCTTGTTCCAGCTCCAATAGCTGAGTCGCAGGCCGTAGTTGAAGCTGAGGATGCCGATGCTGCTCTCCTTTCGCCATGTGTCCTGGGCATAAAGCTCGAGTTGATTGGAGTTGATGGAGTTCTGGGCGCGCATGTTGTAAATGACTTGCAGGTCGTTTCCCGTGTGGGGCACGGAGTAGCCGCTGCTGTCGCGGTACTCCCATTCGTTCGAGTTCTCGCGCACCTTCTCGTGCTTCCAGCCCAGTCCGGCGTGCATCTGATGCGTTCCGAGCTTGAGGTCGTAGGCGAGCTTCATGCTTTGGACGGAGCTGTAGAGGAAGTTGCGGGCGTGCTCCATGTATGAGCCGACGCCCAGCTGCTCGTCGCCGTTCGTCTCGTTGAGCCAGTACTGGCCTTGGATGTCATAGGTCTCCTTCTCTCGATTATTGAAGAGCGAGGTGGTGAGGCTGATAGCGCCCTTGCCGAGCATGCGGGCGGCGCGGACGGTTCCAAAGAGCGTCTGGAACTGGTCCTCTTCTTTGCCGTCGAAATAGACCTTGAAGCTCTTGACGTCCTCCATCGTTCCGAACCTCGTTTCGCGGTCGGCGGGCTTGAAGTTGTAGTTGTTGCGGTTGATATAGACTATGGCGTCGAAGGCCCAGTCCTTTGTCGGCGTCCAGCGGAAGTAAGCCTGATAGTCGAGGAAGTTGGGCTTGTATTCGCCCTTTGTCTCGAGGCTGCCGAGCATGTATTGGTTGGTCTTGTAGCGCAGGCCGTTGCTGAAGGATAACTTCTTCTTGCCGTAGCCGACGTAGACATTCGCGCCGAGCAGGCTGGCGGCCACAGATGCTTCGAGGCGCTCAGGGTGGGCGTAGGTGATGTCGAGCACGCTGGACATCTTGTCGCCGTACTTCGCCTCGAATCCGCCAGCGGAGAAGTTAATCTTCTCCACCATGTCGCTATTGATGACGGAAAGTCCCTCCTGCTGTCCGCTGCTGATGAGCATGGGTCGGTAAACCTCCACGCCGTTGATGTAGACGCAGTTCTCGTCGAACGAGCCGCCGCGGACGTTGTACTGGCTACTCAGCTCGTTGTGGGTGCTGACGCCTGCCTGGGTGGCCACGAGCTCTTCAACGGCGTTGCCGCTCGTCGAGGGCATTCGCTTCAGGTCTTTCTTGTTGAGCTCCTGCATCGAACCCATCTGCCGGCGAGTCTCAGCGACGGTCACCTCCTGCATCTCCTTGCCGCTCTCCTTCATCACGATGTTGAGGGTCAGGTTGCCTTGTGGCTTCTTGAGGACGCGCTTGCGGGTCTCGTAGCCTATCATGCTGTAA
Organism: uncultured Prevotellaceae bacterium; assembly: GCA_946407485.1. Classification (GTDB taxonomy): domain Bacteria; phylum Bacteroidota; class Bacteroidia; order Bacteroidales; family Bacteroidaceae; genus Physcousia. The sequence goes on from CAMJOE010000148.1 coordinate 2,533, forward strand.
ACGACCACGACGCTGTCGGCTGTGCGGAAGGAGAGGTTGTATTGCCCGTCGATTGAAGCGGTGGTGCCGAACGGCTGACCCTCGATGCGTACCTGACACAAAGAGACGGGGTCTTGGCTCTCGTCCACAACCCTGCCCTTCAGGTGCACCCGTGCGGTGTCGGCCTGCTGCTCTTCCTCCTGAGCAGACACGTTCATGATGCCCCAAAAGAGAGGCATAAGGAGCAATAAGAAACGTTTCATCTTATATAATAACGTTAAAAGTCGTGATTTATTGTATCAAAATGAAGAATGAAGAATGAAGAATGAAGAATTCTTCGTAAATTTGCAGACCAAAAGAAAAGAAATGATGGAAAAGTTCAGCGAATTGATTAAAGTGCGTCGCAGCCACAGAGCCTTTACGGAAGAACTCCTGAGCGGCGACGACGTGAAGCTGCTTCTTCGGGCCGGCCTGATGGCGCCAAGCAGCAAGGGACTTCATAGCTATGAGTTCATCGTGGTGGAAGACAAGCAGATGCTCGCTGCTCTGAGCAAAAGCAAACAGGTGGGCAGCGACTTCCTCTCGGGTGCTCCGCTGGCCATCGTCGTGCTTGCCGACCCCAGGATAAGCGACGTCTGGATAGAAGATGCCTCAGTTGCGGCGACGAACATCCTGCTTCAGGCCGAAGACCTCGGGCTGGGGGCTTGCTGGATTCAGCTGCGCGACAGGCTGTCTGCCGAAGGAGAGCCGACGGAGGACATCGTGAAGTCCCTGCTCAACATTCCCGATGAGATGCGGGCCGTCTGCATGATTGCCGTCGGACACAAAGGGATGGAACGCAAGCCGCAGAATGAAGACCGACTGAAATGGGAGCGCGTACATATCGGACAATACTGATTGGAGCGGGCAACGTGGCGAGCTTCCTCAAGGCTCACATCAAGTCGCCATTCGAGCTGACTTGTGTGGGCGGGCGCAAGCGGACGTGTCCCGTTCCCCGAGATGCCGACCTCTACATCATCGCCGTTAGCGACAGGGCGATAGGTTCCGTTGCCGAGGAGCTGAAGGGCGTTGAGGGGCTGGTGGTGCATACCGCGGGCAGCGTGCCGATGGACGTCCTCTCCCAAAAGCGGCGGGGCGTGCTCTATCCCCTGCAGACGCTTTCAAAGCAAAGGCTGCTCCCTGCCTCGCGCGTACCTTTTTATATTGAGGCTTTCCAGGCGCAAGACCTTGAGTTGCTCCGTCTGCTTGCAGAAAGCATGGGGAGCGAAGCGGAACCGATGGACAGCCAGCGCCGCAAGTACCTACACCTCGCGGCCGTCTTCTGCTGCAACTTCGTGAACCGCCTCTACGGCATCACGGCCGACCTGCTTGCCCGGCACGATATCCCCTTCACCACGATGCTGCCCCTCATCCACGAAACGGCAGACAAGGTGGACAAGCTCACGCCCGTCGAAGCCCAGACAGGGCCGGCAGTCCGCTGGGACGAGGAGGTGATGGCCCGGCAGATGGCACTCCTCGACGAGCCCGAACGCAAGCTGTACGAACTCCTAAGCAAAAGCATTCACGAGGCATCACCTCGGCCTCCTCTCCCCCGAGAGAAGGGAACGCTCAATGATTAATGTACAACCCTCTATGATAAACTACGATTTACAGAAGATAAAGGCTCTCGTCTTTGATGTGGACGGCGTGCTGAGCACGGAAAATGTCCGTGTCGATGCGAGTGGCGAACTGCTCCGGACAGCCAACACAAAGGACGGTTATGCCCTTCGGCTGGCTTCGATGTGCGGCCTTCATGTTGCCGTCATAACGGGGGCTCGCGAGTCGTCTGTCCTCTCCAGGTACGAGGCGATAGGCATCCACGACGTCTTCCTGGGCAGCTCTGTCAAGACAGAGAAGCTGCAACAACTGCTCGACAGGTACAACCTCCTGACGGACGAGGTGCTTTATATGGGCGACGACATCCCCGACTACGAGGTGATGAAGATGGTGGGACTGCCTTGCTGCCCCCAGGACGCCGCTCCCGAGATACGCGACATCAGCCTGTACGTCAGCCATCGCGACGGCGGATGCGGCTGCGTGCGCGATGTCATCGAGCAAGTCCTCAAGGCTCAAGGGAAATGGATGGCCGACAAAAAGGCGTTCAGCTGGTAAGTTTTCAATTCATAATTCATAATTCATAACTCATAATTTAATTGTCAATTGTTAAATTGTGAAATTGTCAAATTGTGAAATAGTCAAATTGTCAAATGAAGATAATCTTAGCAAGCAACTCTCCCCGTCGCAGGGAACTCCTCGCCGGGCTTGGCCTCGACTATGAGGTCCGCACGCTCCAAGGGCTCGATGAGTCTTACCCGGAAGGGCTTTCGATGGAGGAGATTCCCCAATACATCAGCCGAAAGAAGGCTGCGGCATACGCTCTCGCAGACGACGAACTGCTCATCACGGCCGATACCATCGTGTATCTCGAAGGCGAAGTTCTGGGCAAACCGGCCGATGAGGCTGAGGCAAAGCATATGCTTCGCAAGCTTTCCGGCAAGACGCATCAGGTCGTGACGGGGGTGACGCTGAAGACCCCTCTAAATCTCCCCTTAAAGGGGAGACTTGCGGAGCAGGACTCCCTCCCTTTAAGGGAGGGACGGGGAGGGTCTTCCTATTCTTTCGCTTCCGTCTCCCAAGTCACGTTTGCCGAGCTTACGGAAGCCGAAATCGACTATTACGTCACGCATTATCACCCCCTCGACAAGGCCGGAGCATACGGCATTCAAGAGTGGATAGGCTATATCGGCGTGACGCGCATCGAGGGCTCCTACTTCAACGTGATGGGACTGCCCGTACAGCGACTCTATTCCGAAATGAAGAAACTGCAGCTAATTCACAATTCATAATTCATAATTCACAATTCATAATAGCAACAATGCGCAAATCATTTTTCTTTTTTCTTTTTTCATTTTTAATTCTTTTGTCTGCTTGCTCGAAGCACGACTACACGTCTTATTGCCCCACATGGAAGGGCTTTACCTATACGATTGGCGCCCGCCCGAATGATGTGGCAGGCAATCCCCGAAACGTCGTCCTGCATCCGGGAGACTCCATACACCTGACGGCGCATCAGGACAAGAAGGGACACCTCATCAATGCAACGCATTACACGTGGACAATCTGCTACGACACGCTCGATGCGGAAGGCGAAAGGGTGCATGCCAAAAAGACGTACGACAGGCGCACCAACTACGACGGCTATGCCGACGGCAGCAACGACCCCGTCGGTCACCTGCTCCTCCCCGCGAATGCCCTGCCTACGGCATCCGGCAAGCAAGACACCATCATGTTTGTCGCACGATATATTTATAGCGGACAGGGCGTGATAGTCGAGAACGGCAACATCGTGGAGAATACTTCCTACAGCGGACGCATCACCCCTTCGAGTGGTCCTACAGGCGGCGGCGCAGCTGGCTACTTCTACTTCACCACAGCCAACTGAACAATAGAAGGGAATATTTAACCACGAATTGCCTATAATACTTCAGATTGCTTTATAAACCACGAATTGCACGACCTATAATTAAACATTGGATTGCTTTTATAAACCACGAATTACACTCTAACTTTGCAGAGGATTGCGACGAAGTCGCATAAAAACAAAAA
>CAMJOE010000149.1:0-6111 GCA_946407485.1 uncultured Prevotellaceae bacterium
ATTCACGATAGGGGTGCGCCTTTGCCAGTTGTTCTTTTATCTCGCCATCATAGTAGATCTTTCCTTCCTGCGTGTCGATAAGCAGAATCTTACCAGGCTGCAAGCGTCCTTTGCTGACAACGTCGCTTGGTTCGAAGTCCATCACTCCTACTTCCGAAGCCACTACCATTATGCCTTGCTTCGTAATCGTATAGCGACTGGGACGAAGGCCGTTTCTGTCGAGCATGCCTCCTGCATAGCGTCCGTCACTAAAGAGTAGTGCAGCAGGTCCGTCCCACGGCTCCATCAAAATGGAGTGATATTCGTAGAAAGCCTTGAGGTCCTCGCTTATCGGATTCTTGTCGTTGAAGCTTTCGGGCACAAGTATTGCCATTGCCTGGGGCAGCGAGAGACCACTCATCGTAAGGAACTCGAAGACATTGTCAAGGCTTGCCGAGTCGCTCATTCCTTCCTGAACGATAGGCCGCAAGTCCTTGATGTCGCCCAAAGCCTCGCTGCTGAGCACGCTCTCCCTTGCTTTCATCCATCCACGATTGCCTCGAATGGTATTGATTTCGCCATTGTGTGCCAACAGACGGAAGGGCTGCGCCAGCTTCCACTTCGGGAAGGTATTGGTAGAGAAACGAGAATGTACGAGGGCAAGTCCGCTTGTAAAGTATGGGCTTGACAGGTCGGGGAAGTATCTTCGCAGTTGCCCGGAAGTCAACATGCCCTTGTAGATGATGTTCTTCGAAGAAAGGGAGCAGATGTAGAAGTCCTCGTTGTCGGTGCGTTTCTCTATGCGCTTCCTTATCTTATATAATATGCCGTCGAGCTTCGGAGCTTGCTCTTCAGTCGCTCCTGTCACGAAGATTTGCTTAATGTCAGGCTCAACGTCTCTCGCTCCCACGCCCAAAACATCGGGACATGTCGGCACAGTCCTGACATGCATCAGCTCCAGTCCTTCGCGCTCAATCTCTTCTATCATTATGCTCAGTATTGTTTGCTGGGCCTTTTCGTCTTTTGGAAGGAACACAAGCCCCGTGCCGTACCGACCTTTCTCAGGTACAGGAATGCCTTGCAGGAGAATGAACTCATGCGGAATCTGCACCATGATGCCTGCACCATCGCCCGTCTTGTCCCTGGTCTCTGCACCACGATGCTCCATGTTCTCCAGCACCTTCAATGCGTTGTCAACAAGTTCGTGGCTCTTGCCTCCGTGAATGTGTACCACCATGCCCACGCCGCAGGCATCGTGCTCGTATGCTTCCTGATATAAACCTTGATTCATTTACAATTTGACGATTTACGATTTACAATTTATTCCCTCTAAAGGGGGTTAGGGGGTCTTTACAATTTACTATTTATTCGGCGAAGCGCCTTTACTGTATTCTCGTGTGTGCCAAAGGCCGTAAGTCGTACGAAGCCTTCTCCTTTGTCGCCAAAGCCAACGCCGGGAGTGCAGACGATGTGGGCTGATTGAAGCATCCAGTCGAAGAACTCCCACGACATCATGTTGCCAGGTGTCTTGACCCATAGGTAAGGTGCATCTATGCCGCCATAGACCTTGAAGCCCATGTCTGTCAATGACGCCCGCATCACGTGCGCATTCTTCATATAATAGGAAATCGTTTCCTTTATCTGAACCTTGCCCTGAGATGTGTAGATGGCTTCCGCCGCCCTTTGGGAGAGGTAGCTCGCGCCATTGAACTTGGTGCATTGACGCCTGTTCCACAACGCATTCAGCGGCATTCTCAAGGTCTTCGGCACAACGGTGTACCCGCATCGGATGCCGGTGAAGCCTGCCGTCTTTGAATAGGAGTGAAACTCTACGGCACACTTGCTTGCCTCAGGTATCTCGTAGATGCTGTGCGGCACATCTTCACTCTGGATATAAGCCTCATAGGCTGCATCGTAGAAGATAAGAGCTTCTTCCTGTGTGGCATAATCGACCCACGCCTTCAGCTGCGCTTTTGTGAGCGTCGTGCCCGTCGGATTGTTGGGATAGCAGAGGTAGATGACGTCCACATGGTCACTGGGCAGTTCGGGCACGAAGCCGTTCTCCGGCGTGCAAGGAAGCTTGACGATAGTCCTGCCTGCCATGAGATTGGAGTCCACATAGACAGGATAAACGGGGTCCGTGACAGCCACCACACACTTCTCGGAAAGCAGTTCCTGGAAGTTGCCTGTGTCGCTCTTTGCTCCATCACTGACGAATATCTCGTCCGCCTCAACGTCGATGCCGTGTCTGCGGAAGTCATTCTCTACAATTGCTTCGCGCAGGAAGTCATAGCCACGTTCAGGGCCATAGCCGCGGAACGATGCTGCCACAGCCATCTCGTCCACGGCCTTGTGCAGAGCCCCCACAACAGCCGGGGCAAGAGGCTGCGTCACGTCGCCTATTCCCAATGAGATGACGTCCGCCTCCGGATGTTTCTTCTTATAGTCGTTTACCTTCCGGGCAATCTCTGCAAAGAGATACGACTCAGACAGCTTTAAGTAGTTTTCGCTGATCATTTCTTTATTTCGTTATTACGTTATTTCGTTATCACGACAGTTCTATTTCTCCTTCAAACACGAACACGGCCGGTCCCGTCAAATAGACGTGATTGTCCTGAAGGCACCATTTAACGTCCAGCGTGCCACCATCCATGAGGATGCGACTCCTTCTTTCTGCACGTCCAGTCAATGCAGCTGCCACAGCCACGGCACAGGCTCCCGTGCCACAAGCCTGGGTGATGCCGCTGCCGCGCTCCCAAACGCGCACTCGAATGCCGTCAGGACGCATTTCGGCAAACTCGATGTTGCAGCGTTCGGGAAACGCGGGATGATGTTCCAGTCCACAGCCTTCCTGCTCAACGGCATCTATATCTTCAGTGAAAACGACATAGTGGGGATTGCCCATCGAGACGAACGTTCCCTCCCTGAGACCTGTTCCCTGTGGCAGAAACTGCAAGGGGTTCTCGAAGACAGGCTCGCCCATATCGACCGTGCTGGCATCGACGAGACCATCACGAACTCTCAAATGGATTGTTTTTATGCCGGAGAGAGTGAGCAATCTGACTTCCTTGCTGGTCGTCAGTCCCTTTTCATATACATACTTCCCCACGCATCGGCTGGCGTTGCCACACATCATGGCCTCCGACCCGTCGGCATTGTAGATGCGCATCGTAAAGTCAGCTTCAGGTATGCGGCTGCGTCCTATCAGTACAAGTCCGTCGGAGCCGATGCCTTTATGCCTGTCGCTCCACCGGCGTGCCAACTCCTCGGGCTCTTCTATATTATATAATAATGTGTCAACATATATATAGTCGTTGCCAGCACCATGCATCTTTGTGAAATGAATCTTATGTTTCATTTTGTATAAAATTTCTTTATTTGACTGACATATTTACTTAATTCTGATGCAAAGGTAAGCATTTTGAAACGAAACAACCTAATTTTGCAAACAAAAGCACACTTTAACGATGTTTTAATTGACATATATCAAGTAAAACACATCAAAACATATCATTTTGACCGTCTATTCTTGTTAAATCGAACATATTGTCATACCTTTGCATCGAAAACATTGCAATGTGTAAGAATAGGACGCTCATTAGTAACATTTATTAAAGTATGAAAAGAATTGAAGCTATCATCAGGAAGACGAAGTTTGAGGATGTCAAGGAAGCGTTGCTTTCGTCGGACATCGACTGGTTTGAGTATCACGACGTGCATGGCATTGGTCAGAGCCGACAAGAGCGTATCTATCGTGGCGTTCAATACTCGACCGACGTCATAGAACGTGTGGCACTGACCATCGTTTGTCGCGACCAGTTTGTCCAACCCACCGTGAAGGTGATCATCGAAACAGCACATACAGGCGAGGTAGGCGACGGCCGCATCTTCGTAAGCGACATGATTGACACATGGAGCATCCGTACCGGCGAACACGGCGACACAGTGCTGAGAGACAAGAAATAATCAGAGTTAACGAAACACAACACATTATTTAATTATGAACGACATTGCACTTTCACTCGATACCGTATGGATGCTTCTGGCAGCCATGCTTGTTTTCTGGATGCAACCGGGCTTTGCCTTATGCGAAGCAGGCTTCACGCGCGGCAAGAACACCGCAAACATTCTGTTCAAGAACTTCGTGGACTTCATGTTCGGCTCGTTGCTGTTCTGGTTCATCGGCTTTGGTTTCATGTTCGGCTCAGACGGCTCGGGCTTCATCGGTATGCCCAACTGGGGCGACCTATCCTTTTATCATGGCGACCTGCCCGTAGAGGGTTTCCTGATGTTCGAGACCGTCTTCTGCGCCACCTCTGCAACAATCGTCAGCGGAGCAATGGCAGAGCGCACCAAGTTCTCGATGTACGTCATCTACAGCGCTGTCATATCTTTGTTCATCTACCCCATTGAGGGACACTGGACTTGGGGCGGCGGTTGGCTCTGTAATGAAACAGAGGACGGGTTCATGATGCAGACCTTCGGTGCCGTCTTCCACGACTTCGCCGGTTCTGCCATTGTTCATAGCGTGGGCGGCGTGCTGGCATTGATAGGAGCGATGGCACTTGGTGCCCGTCGCGGCAAATATGCAAAGGACGGCAGCAGCAGAGCCATTCCCGGCCATTCACTGACGTTGGCCGCCCTCGGAGTATTCATTCTTTGGCTTGGATGGTTCGGTTTCAACCCTGGCTCACAGTTGGCAGCTTCGGGCGAAGTAAACCGCAAGGCCATCTGCCACGTCTTGCTGACCACTAACCTTGCCGCTGCTGCCGGAGGCATAGCGACAATGTTCGTCACATGGCTGAAGTATGGCAAGCCCTCGTTCTCTCTGATGCTCAACGGCGTGCTGGCAGGGCTGGTGGGCATCACGGCAGGTTGCGACCTCGTCTCGCCCGTTGGAGCCGTCGCCATCGGCCTCATCTGCGGCATCGTGCTTGTCTTTTCCATCGAGTTCATCGACCATCAGTTGCACATCGACGACCCTGTTGGTGCCAGTTCCGTACACGGTGTCTGCGGCATCCTCGGCACGTTGCTGACGGGTCTGCTCTCCACGTCGGGCGGCGCTCTGTACGGCGGTGGCTGGGGCTTCTTCGGGGCACAGTGTTTCGGCATCCTTGTCATCGACCTCTGGGCAGCAGTTTGCGGCTTCGCCCTGTTCTACGGAATAAGGAAACTCCATGGCCTTCGAGTCGATGCCCGCATTGAGGACGAAGGACTGGATGTATATGAGCACGGAGAGACATGTTACAATTAAAGAGAAAAACCTCTCGTGAGAAAATGGCAATCTTCTCGTGAGAAAATGACAAACTTCTCGTGAGTAGTTTATTCACAACAAACACACCAAACATAAAAAGCACATGAAAAGATTGATTATGACACTCCTGTTGGCAGCCTGCATGACTGCGGCGGGAGCAAAGGATAAGGTAGGAGCGACGATAGGTTGTGACTTCGTCAGCCAGTACATTTGGCGTGGTCAGAAGCTCGGTAACGTCAGCCTACAGCCCACACTTGGCATCGACTATAAAGGCATAAGCCTGAGCAGCTGGGGAAGCGTCGGCTTCGATTCAGACGATGCAAAAGAGCTTGACTTCACGTTGGCCTATGAATTGAAAGGCTTCAACGTGGGCCTGACCGACTACTGGTTCTCTGAAGGCAACTACTTCAACTATAAGGCTCACCAGACGACCCATGTGTGGGAAGCAAACGTCGGCTACGACTTCGGCTTCCTCAGCGTGCAGTGGTTCACGAACTTTGCTGGCAACGACGGTCTGAACCGAAGCGGCAAGCGAGCCTACAGCAGTTACTTCGAGATTGTGGCACCCTTCCGTCTTGCCAAACTCGACTGGACTGCCACCTTCGGAGCCGTGCCCTATGCCACAACATCCTACGATGCCAACGGCTTCTGCGTCACGAACATCTCCCTGCGTGCCACCAAGGATTTCATCATCAAGCAGAAATGGCATCTGCCAGTATTTGCAGGTCTGACGGGCAACCCAAGGGCAGAGAAGCTCTACATCATCTTCGGCACATCATTCTCTATATAAAAAACCTTCAGACACATGAACACAAAGTACATCTTCGTCACTGGCGGCGTGGTTTCCTCTCTCGGGAAGGGAATCATCTCCGCCAGCA
>CAMJOE010000150.1:0-6097 GCA_946407485.1 uncultured Prevotellaceae bacterium
ACGTAGTCCCAGTTTGTCGTTTCGCAGAGATAGAGGTCGGGCCCGATGGCGGAGATGTCCTTGTAGAGCGGCATCGTGACGATGTGGCCGTCGGCGGTTATCAGGCCTTCGTAACCGGCCGAGTTGTAGGAGCGGAGCCGTGCCGTAGCCTTCGGGTGGTAGTAGTCCTCGCTGTCGCTCTCGTCGCAGTACTCCTCGTCGCTCTCTCCTCGTTCTTTTCGTTCCTCATCCTTTACATAGACGATTTCCTCTTTCTCGTATTCCAGCATGCTGACGCTGTTGATATAGAAGTGGTCCATGAGCTGTCCCTGCATGTCGTATTTGCGGATGGTGTGGTCGGGCATGGTGACGTCGATGGAGCCTCCGCCGATGTAGATTTCGCATTCGGTGAGCGGGATGATGGGTTGCATCTTGCTGTCCAGCACCGCCATCTTCTTTCCCTGCTGTATGCGCCAGAGGTTGTATTCGTCGTTCCCTTCGATGTCGTCGTATTCTGCGGGCAGGAGCGTCCGCCCGTCGCGGTCTATGAGGCCTTGCTTCTCGCCGTCGTCGGAGTGCGTGATGCAGTAGCCGCCGTGGAACACGTAGCACGACCATTCGGGGCTGTAGGCCATCTTTGTGTTGATGACCTCTTGTCCCGTCGTGTCGATGAACTTGATGGTTCCGCCGTCGTCCACGCAGGCCAGCCCTTCGGAGAAGACCCACGCGTGGTCGTACTTGGGTTTCACGATGACCCGGCCCGAGTTCTTGCCGAAGTAGCCGCGCTTTCCTCCCTGGCTGAAGCAGACCAGCGTATCGCTGCCCGCTGCCTCGTGAATCCATTCCACGCGCTTGATGAGCTTCTTGCCCGTGCGTTTGTTGTAGATGTAGCCCTTGCCGTCGTAGTGGTCGTGGAAGTAGATGTCGCCGGCCACGTACTCCCAGAAGCCGCAATCCTTGTCGCGGCAGCCCATCACGCTTTTGCTGGCCCACTGGCACACATTGCCGCCCACCTCACGGAGCAGCCCTACCGCCACGATGGCCATGACGACGGCAGCGCTCGTGGCGAACAGACCCCATACGCAGCGGGCGAACTTGCCGTCTCTCTTGTAACCGAACTGCCCCAGGAGCCATCCCAGGGCCTGACATACGCCCTTCCACAGTACGGCGAAGAACGTCTTTGCTGAAACCTTTTCCATTTTCTTTTCCTTTTTAGATGTTAAACAATAGGTTGACCGATGATTTCAGCTGCAAAAGTATGTAAAGAAAGTGAGGCGCACAAAGATTCTGAGGGCGACTGTACGAACCGCCCCTCTCCCTGTATGAACCGCGACTACAATCGCGCCGTGGTGCTAAAGCATCCACGAACCGCGACTTCAATCGCGCCGTGGTGCTAAAGCATCGTCGCAGAGCGCAAAAAAATCCCCACACGAGGGAATCGCTTTTCCTTCGTGTGGGAATCGGCTTTCCCACGTGTGGGAGTTGCACTTCCCACGTGTGGGGTGCGTGGGGGTGTTATTCGGCGGTCATGGTGCCGAGCACTTGTATCTGGCCCTCGGTAAGCGGCTTGTCCCAGAAGCGGAGCTCGGAGACGCGGACTTCCTTCTCCTCGCCGTCGTTGTCGATGAAGAAGAGGAGGTTCTTCGCCAGCTTCCAGTGCACATCGTTGGCCCTGACGCTTCTGCCCACCTTTACGCCGTCGATATAGACGAAGCCGAAGAGCTTGTTGACGACGAAGGTGATGCGGTGCCAGTCGCCGGCCTGGATGGAGCCGTTGTAGCCCGTGCCGGCCGAGCCTGCTACGCCCACCTGTCCGTTCTTGACGAAGAGGCTGCCGTCCTTGGCGTTCGTATCGTCGTTTTGGAAAAGGACTGCGTAGTCGCTCACGTCGTCGAGGCGGACGTCCATCGACCAGGTGTAGCTCTCGAGGTCACCGTCGTCGGGGCGCGTCAGCAGCAGGCCGTAGCCCACGGGAACGACGAGGCAGAGGTCATCGTCCTTGTAGCCGTAGATGGCTGGGATTTCTTCGAAGTAGCCGGTGGACACCACGCCATCGACCTTTTGCCAGCCCGTGAGGGTTGCCTCGCCGGTGCCGGTGAAGCGGTTGTCGGGGTCGTCGAACGTCCAGGTGCCGATGGCCTCGGGCAGCGTCTCGGGCTGTGCTTCGACGTCGCCTGCCTTTCCAAGCTTGAAGGCGTTCTTATCGGTGAGTTCCTCTGTCCAGAAGCTCAGGTTGGAGATATAGATGGGCTTCTCCTCGCCGTCCTGGTCGGCAAAGAAGACGAGTCCGCTTTGCATCTGCCAGTGTTGCTCGCTGGGCGTGATGCTCTTCACCACTTTCTGCCCGTCGACATATACGGTGCAGCAGTTGTCCTTCACGACGACGACGAGGCGGTGCCACGTGCCCGCCTGGATGGTGCCGCTATAGCCCATGCCGGCATCGTTGAGGCCTATCTGCCCGTCTTTGACGAAGAGGCTCGCGTCCTCCTTATTGGTGATGTGGTTCTGGAAGAGGGAAGCAAAGCCGCTTACGTCCTCGAGCTTGAAGTCCATGAGGAAGGAGTAGGTGGTGAGAGGGCCTTCGACGGAGGGCGCCATGAGCAGGCCGCTGCCCACGGGAACGTAGAGAATGCCGTCTTCCAAGCCCATTTCGCTTGCCGGCAAGGAGGAGATGTGGGCGTCCTGCTGCGTCATGATCATCCAGCTGTCGCCTGCCTCGCTGTATCCGTAGGCGTGGAGCATGGCCGAGCCTGTGCCGCCGGTCGCGACGAGCGGGTCACTGGTGTTGTCGAACGTCCAGGAGCAGAGGGCATCGGGAATTGCATCGGGGTCGATGGGTTCGGGCGGAGTGGGCACGAAGTCGCTGCCGGCCGCGCCGAGCTTATCGGCCTGCGCCGGGGTGAGCGCCTCGTTCCAGAAGCGTATCTCGGCCGTCTCGATGTCTTTCTCCTCGCCATCGTTGTCGGCAAAGAAGAGGGCGCCGGTGGTCAGCTTCCAGTGCAGGTTGTAGGCGTTGTCGTGCTCGCAGGAGCTTACCATCGTGCCGTCCACGTAGAGGGTTGCCTTGTTCGGAGCCTCCACGACGAAGACGATGCGGTACCACTGGTTGTTGTTCACCTGGCCGTTATAACCGAGCGAGCCGCCCAGTCCCACCTTGTTCTTGTTGAAGAATAGGCTGCCGTCCTTCTTGTTCTCGAGATCGTTCTGCAGGAGCGGCACGTAGGTGGAGAGGTCCTCACCCTTCACGTCCCAGAGGATGGAGTAAGTCCCTATCTCGTCCGTGCCGAGGTTGGCGTTCATATAAAGGCTTGAGCCGAATGGGATGCGGACAGCGCCGTTGCCTTCCGTCGGGCCTTGGGTTATCCAGGATTGGCTCATGGGGTCGGCTAAGACGCGCACGCCGCCCGTGCCGTCAGTGGCGTGCTCGGTGCTCATCAGCGTTGCCGTGCCCGTGCCTGCCAGCAGGTCGGAGGGATTGTCGAACGTCCAGACGCCGAGGGCATCGGGGATGGTGACTTCCACGGGCTCGCTGGTCTCAGCCTTTCCCAGCTCAGCCACCTGGCCGCTTGTCAGCATCTTGTCCCAGAAGCGCAGGTCGGCAATCTCGATCGTATGCTCTTCGCCGTCCTGGTCTGCAAAGAAGAGGGCGCCGGTGGTCAGCTGCCAGTTCACATCGCTGGCTGATGCGCTTTGGCTGACGAGCGTACCGTCGATGTAGAGCTTCGCCTTGTTGTCGCGGACGGCAAAGACGATGCGGTGCCATCCCGTAGAGGTGATCATGCCGTGGTAGCCCAAGTCGGCAGCGCCCTTACCTATGGTGCCGTTATAGACGAAGAGACTGGCGTCCTTCGTGTTCGTGAGGTCGTTCTGGAAGAGAGAGGTGTAGCCGCTGATTTGAGGCAGATGGATGTCCATGAGCCACGTGTAGGTGGAGAGCTTGTTGGTGTTGAGGTTGGTGTTCATCAGCAGGCTGGAGCCTACGGGCACGCTGGCGGCGCGGTTGCTCATCGACGGGCCTTCGACGGGGATAATCTGGGCGAAGGACGGTCCTTCTACTGGCTCTGCGCTGCCCGCGCTGTGGACGGCAGCTTGGAGCGTGGCGATGCCGGTGCTCTCCAGCAGGTCGTCGGGGTTGTCGAACGTCCACCAGCCGATGGGCTCGGGCATGGGAGCGTCGTCGGTAGGCGTAGTGAAGACCGTGGAAAGGGACGTCTCGGACACGTTGTCATACGAGTCGTAGGCATAGACCTCGGCCTTGTACTCGGTGCCCGGCAGCAGGCCTTCGAAGGTGTAAGATATCTGCTCGGGCGTGTCGATGGTAAGGTAGAACTGCGAGAAGACGAAGGCGCTCTTCACCAATTGCTCGCCCTTGTAGAGGCTGACCTTGTAGCGGAAGACGCACTCGTTGTCGACGGCCTGGTCCCATGTAATCTTCGCGTCGCCGGGATACACTTCGGCGCTGATGGACGACTCGCTGGGATTGATGAACTCGGGAGCGGGAAGGCCGGTGCGCAGCGGTACGTTGTTGGGATTGTCGTCCTTGTCGCGGACGTCGGCATACTGGAACTGGCTGCCGTCGAAGGGAGCCTTCAGCACCCAGCGGTGCTCGGGGTCAATCTCCACATTGCGATAGGTGTCGTATCTGCGTATTTCGATGTCGCCGTTCGGCTGCTCCACGAGAATCATGCCTTCTGTCACGTAGGTATATCCTTCGGGATGGATGCCGGCTTCCACTGCGCCGGGATTGATTTCCGAATACGTTGTGCTGGCCGTGTTGATGACGGTGTAGTAGTTCTTGTTAGCGCTGTTGGGGTTGGCGCCCTGATGGATGCTTCGCGGGTCGCCCAGCGGGTAGTGGCTGTGGCCGCAGAAGACGACGGCCTGCGGGTACTGATTGAGCGTCTCGTTCAGGCGCCACATGGCCCAGGCGGCACCCTCCAGGTCGCCCCACGTGCTGTAGCAGGTGTTGCGGGGCGCCACGTGGGTGAAGACGAAGATGGGCTTGCCGGGAGCGTCCTCGGCAGCTTGCTTCAGGTAGCGCTTCAGCGTGGTCACTACGGTGTTCGGGTAGGAGGCCGTGCCGTTGCTGGTGTTGTCGTCGTTGTTGGCACCGGCGCGCTGACTTATCGTGATGAATGGGTAGCCCTTGATGAGGACGTACTGGTCGAGGGGATAATTCCTGTTGCGGTTGAACTTCTTCAGTCCGGTCTTGTAGTTCGTCTGCCCCTGGCCGTCGCTGGGATAGTTGTCGTGGTTGCCCATCATGAAAAGGAAGTTGTCCACGGGGTTGAGGATGTTCTCCTCGCTTCCGAAGAACTGCACGAACTCGGTGTATTGGGCAGGCTTACCGCCGTCGGTGAGGTCGCCAACGACTGCCATGGCGTCGAGCTTGCCATAGCCTGTCAGGTGCTGCAGCGCCTGTGGGATCTTCACTTTGTAGCCGGCGCCACAGGTGTTGCCGACGTGGGTGTCGGAGATGACACCAAAGACGAGGCGCGCCTCCTGCTTGACCGTGATGAGGAGCGGGTGGAAGTCTTTGCTGCGGAGCGTGATGATGGCGGTACGTGCCTCTTCACCGGTGTTCTCCGTGACGGTAAGAGAGAGGATGCCGTCGGCAAAGGAGGCCTCGCACCAGTCGGCATCGCTCGTCGCGGTCGGCTGCTGGTTGGTCTGAATGTGCAGGGTGTCGGTGGCTGCGGTGAAGGGAAGCGTGACGACGCCGTCCTGTATCCTGTCGGAGCTGAATGTGGCGGCGCCGGGCGTTGCCAGCGAGGTGACAACATAGTTCTGTGCCTCTGCCTGAGGCATGCAGCAGGCAGCAAGCAGGGCGATAAGGAGAATATGTTTTTTCATCGTTGCTAATCTTTTGATGGTTCGTTGTTTTCGTTGTTTCGTTATGACGTTATTCAGTTATGACGTTCTTGCGATGTTCCGTTATTCCGATGTCGTTACGGCACCAGCACTTTGACGGTTCTCTGCGGGGTCTTTACCAAATAGACGCCTGTGGGCAGCGCTACGGTGCGTGGCATCTCCTCGCCGGAGGCATTGAACAATTGCCATTCGGGGCAGCCTTTCACGAAGATGCGTCCCTTCATCACCTGGACGACCATGCGTCCGG
>CAMJOE010000151.1:0-6073 GCA_946407485.1 uncultured Prevotellaceae bacterium
ATGCAGGAGATGCTCTATCCCACCAGCTACATCAAGTCGATGCACATGGGCAAGGAGTGCGCACTCATCACCGACGGCCGCTTCTCAGGAGGCACAAGCGGTCTCTCCATCGGACACATCAGTCCCGAGGCTGCCAACGGTGGCAATATCGGCAAGATAAAGGATGGCGACATCATCGTCATCGACATCCCCAGCCGCTCAATCAATGTGAAGCTGAGCGACGAAGAACTTGCTGCCCGACCTCAGCAGCCATTGCGACGCAACAGAATCGTCAGCAAGGCCCTGCAGCACTATGCCCAAAGTGTCAGCAGCGCAGACAAGGGCGGCGTCCGCATCGTCTGAAGACCGAAGGAAAAGCCTGAACTACTTAACGAATTTCAACTTAACTACTTCAGGAACTCCAGTAATATTGTTTCCACAAAAAAAGAGGGGCAGAATGTTCTGCTCCTCTTCTCTATTTTGTATGGATGCTGTATTACTCGTTACCTGACTGAGAGGCGGACTGGCGAGCCGTGTCAATAACTTTCCAGAGGTATTCAGACCAGCCTTCGCGGTTGTAGTCTTGGCCGGGAGCCACCCATTCCTCTTGGCCGACATACACTTTGCAATAATAAGCATTCTCAAGCTTCTGACCGTCAACAATCTGGCCATCCATCTTGATGTACTCCTTCTTAAGCTCGTAAGAAGCGCTCTTGCCCGTACTGGGAGCTGTCAGCACAAGCTGGCCGTTCTTCACGTCCCACTGTGCATAGAGGCCGCTATCCTGAATCTCAGGGTCGGAGGGCTCGCCGGTGAATGTCACCTGAGCGCAATCGCCACTGCGGAAGATGAAGAAAGTGCCGGACTGTTTGTCGGCATTGCTCTTCAGCAGAACCTTCCAGCCGAGTAGCTCGCTCTTTGAAACAGAAAGCTTTTTGCCAAACTCCACTTCATTGCCATTCAGGTCGAGAAACTTCGTCTCCTCCTTGCAGGAAGTCAGAGTCATTGTCGTGCCGCAAAGAAGGATGGCGGCAAGCATCCACATAAGACATTTTTTCATAAATAATGTAAGTAAATGTTGTTGTTAATTATCAGATTCTTGTTTTAATGCGGCTGCAAAAGTACAAAAAAATCAGTAAAGGGAAGTAATATAGTGACATTTTTTTTGTTTATCCGAGTGGTTTTGCATATAAAACCATGCCCAGCAATCTCTTGTCTTCATGCGAGAGAGTGCGTTTGCAAAGGAACTGACTGCGGAGCTTCGGGATGAAATATCCCCTTGCACTCAATATTTTTTCACTTTTCACTTTCCACTTTTCACTTATTTTCGTACCTCGACTTCGTCGAGCTGCTTCTGCGCTCGGAAAAAACCAAATAAATTTGTTTTTTCTCTCACTTATTCGTACCTTTGCAGCGCAATTAGGATAACAAGACTATAATGAACGAGAAAATAACTGGTGCTGAGGCTTTGATGCGAAGCCTCGAACATGAGGGTGTGGATGTGCTTTTCGGCTATCCCGGAGGTGCCATCATGCCTACCTACGATGCCCTCTACGACCACAAGAAGACGCTTCATCACATCCTTGTCCGGCATGAGCAGGCTGCTGTCCATGCTGCCCAAGGCTATGCCCGGGTAAGCGGCAAGGTGGGATGCGCTATCGTCACAAGCGGTCCTGGAGCAATGAACACGATTACTGGCGTCGCTGATGCCATGATTGACTCCACGCCGATGGTGGTCATCTGCGGTCAGGTGGGAGCTGCCATGCTCGGCACAGATGCTTTCCAGGAGGTCGATGTGGTGGGTGTCACACAGCCTATCACGAAATGGAACTTCCAGATTCGTCGTGCCGAGGACATCCCTTGGGCAGTGGCCCGTGCCTTCTTCATCGCCAAGAGCGGAAGGCCTGGTCCTGTGGTGCTCGACTTCGCCAAGAACGCACAGACTGCCATGATAGAGTATGCTCCGCAGAAGGTCGATTTCATCCGCAGCTACAATCCCTATCCTCAGCCCGAAGAGGGTGCCATCGAGAAGGCGGCACAGATGATTAACGACAGCGTGAAGCCCTTCATGCTTGTCGGTCAGGGCGTTGAGCTGGCTGGGGCAAACAGGGAGCTGCTTGCTCTCTGCGAGAAGGCTCAGATACCTTTCGGCTCCACCATTCTCGGCCTCTCCGCTGCTCCTTCCGACCATCCCCTCAATATGGGAATGCTGGGCATGCACGGCAATCTGGCTCCGAATGTGATGACCAACCAGTGCGACCTGCTCATTGCCGTCGGTATGCGCTTCGACGACCGCGTGACTGGCAACCTGAAGACCTATGCCAAGCAGGCGAAAATCATACACTTCGAGATTGACCCTTCGGAACTTGGAAAGAATGTGAAGCCCACTCTCTCTGTCCTCGGCAACTGCAAACAGACGCTGCCTGCTGTGACGAAACTGGTGGAGAAGACCACTCACAAAGCTTGGGTGGATGGCTTCAAGCCTTATGAGGAAAAGGAGTACACGAAGGTCATCGAGGCAGCCCTCAATCCCAAAGAGGGGCCGCTACTGATGGGAGAAGTGGTGCGAAAGGTCAGTGAGGCAGCCAAGAACAAAGCCATCCTCGTGACTGATGTCGGACAGAATCAGATGTTCGGTTGTCGCTACTTCAAGTTCACAAAGCCTCGCTCCGTGGTTACAAGCGGCGGCTGTGGCACGATGGGCTTCGGCATCCCTGCAGCTATGGGTGCCTGCTACGGCGCTCCCGGCAGGACAGTTTGCATGTTCTGTGGCGACGGAGGTTTCCAGATGACCATTCAGGAATTGGGTACCATCATGGAGAACCAGATTCCCGTGAAGATGATTCTGCTGAACAACAACTTCCTCGGCAATGTGCGCCAGTGGCAGTACATGTTCTTCAACAAGCGCTACTCCTTCACCCCCATGCTCAACCCCGACTATGAGAAAATAGCAGCAGGCTACAACATTCCTTGCCGCACTGTCATCGACCGCAAGGACCTCGACGCAGCAATCCGTGAGATGCTCAAGACAAAGGGCCCCTACCTCCTGCAATGTGCTGTGAAGGAAGAGGATAACGTGCTCCCCATGACACCTCCCGGAGCCAATGTGGACGAGATGATGCTGGAGATTAATTCATAGTCCATAATTCATAGTTCATAGTTATGAAGACAAAGAAGAAAACAGGAAACGCCGAATGTGGCGATTGCAATACTTGCGGAAAGTGCGATGAGTTGGAAGGGGTTGTTGAGAATTTCAACGATGCCGTGCTTGCAGCAGCTGCCATAGAGCGCGACAGCTTTGAGAAGAACCTTGCCAGACAGCGGCGTGCAACCTTGGCACAGGATACTGCAAAAGGCAGCCAGATGGAAACCTTCAAGCGTAATGCTGTGGCCCGACCTGCAGTGCCTGGTCACGAGGGGGCTCTGCTCAGCCATGATGGCCTCACTCTTTACACCCTGATTGTCTATTCCGAGAACTTCGCAGGTATCCTCAACCAGATAACCGCCGTCTTCACCCGCAGACAGGTCAACATCGAAAGCCTCAATGTCTGCGCATCATCCACACCCGGCGTCCACAAATACACCATTACCTGCTACTGCAAGCAAGAGATGGCGGAGATGCTCACCAAGCAAATCGAGAAGAAGGTGGATGTGCTGCAGGCCAACTGCTTCATCGACGACGAGATATTCATCCTCGAGACTTCCCTGCTGAAGCTCTCCACTCCGATGGTGCTCGCCAACAAGGACATCTCCTGTATTGTTCGCCACTATGATGCTCGAATTGTCGAGGTCAATCCCACATACACTATCGTCGAGAACACCGGCATCACAAGAGATGTGATAGAGCTGTTTACCAAGCTCGATGCACTGGGTTGCGTCCTGCAGTTTGTCCGCACAGGCCGCATTGCAGTCACCAAGTCCTGCATCGAAAGGCTGGATGCATATATCGCAAAGAGGGAGGAAGAACACAATACTAATTCATAATTCTTAATTCATAATTCATAATTCATAATTAAGGCTACGCCCTAAGCTTCCATGAGGGATAATGAATTCAAAATTGGCTACGTCTTAAGTTTCCCTGAACGGAAAATGAATTCAAAATTAAGGCATCACCCCGAATTTTCGCGAAGAATGAATTATGAATTATGAATAAAGAATTAAGAATTATAATAAGATTATGAAATATGAATTAATCGACTCCTATCCCTTCTTCGTCGAGCCTTTCCATGTTGACTTCACAGGGCGCATCTTTCTCGGTGTACTTGGCAATCACTTGCTCAACGCAGCAGGCAATCACTCGCAGAGGCGCGGCTGGGGAATCGGTGCCCTGAACGAGACCCAGCACACTTGGGTGCTCTCGCGGCTCAGCATCGAGATGATGGAGATGCCTCGGCAATATGAACATTGCGAGGTCAGGACATGGGTGGAAAGCGTGATGAAGCTATTCACAAACCGCAACTTCTCCATTCATAACGCCGACGGAAAGCCACTTGGCTATGCACGAAGTGTATGGGCGATGATTGACTTGGAGACGAGGAAGCCTTGTGACCTACTGACACTCTACGATGGAGACATCCTCCGATATATTGTTCCTGAGGAAGAGAACGTATGTCCCATCGAAGGACATGGACGCTTCCGTTTCCGCGAGCCGCAACTCATCCGCACCATCGACACCTACTACAGCGATGTGGATATCAACGGCCACATCAACAGCATAAAATACATAGAGCACATCCTCGACCTCTTCCATCGCGAGCGCTTTGAGCAGCAAGGCATCCGACGCTTCGAGATAGCCTACAAGGCAGAGGCCTACATGGGCGACCGCCTCAGCTTCTACCAGCAAGTCATCGACGACAACGAGACCGACATTGAGGTCCGCAAGGTTGCGATTAAGCGAGGGCAGGACGAAGAAGGCTTCACTACTGCCGAGCGAGAGCAAGCTCGACCAGAGGTCAAGAACGAAAGCGAAGTGGTTTGTCAGGCAAAAGTCTGCTTCAAGTGATAAAAACCCCTACATCTTTATGAAGAGAGAGATTGCCAACATTATCAAGTACCTCATTGTCTATGGGGTGCTTTTGGTTTTGCCCGTTGTCATCATCGCCATTTGTGTTGTGGTTGGAAACAGGCTGCAAGGCGGCACGATGAGCAGCGACGAACTCTGGCAAACGCCATTCATGACAACAGGCATGATGCTGGGTTCCATGCTTATCATTGCTTGCTTCCTCTGGAAGCGTTGGGCAAGCCTCGGTTTAGGACGTATCAAGCGGAGCGACGTCTGGATGGTCATTCTGATGGGCGTGGTGCTGTTCCTCGGCTGGTACTTTCCTGAGGACTTCCTGATGAGCATCATCGACGTTCCAAGCGACCTGTCGGACGAAGAGTTCAGCAATATGACAGGTGGCGTGACTGGCTTCATCGACTCGGGCGTCTTGGCACCTATCGCAGAAGAAATGCTTTGTCGCGGCGCCATCCTTACTGCGCTTATGAAGATGATAGCTCGCAAGCCTTATATCTGCATTCTGGTTCAGGCACTCATCTTTGGAGCGATTCACATGGACCCCAGCCAAATGGTTTACGGCACGCTATATGGCATACTGCTTGGCTGGCTGTGTTGGCGAACAAGGAGCCTGATTCCGGGCATCGTGGTTCATATCGTGAACAACTCCACCGTGCTCCTCTTGCCCGATAGCGTCGATGAAAGTTTCGACGAACTGAGCATCGTCCCCAAGGCAGCCGTCCTCGTCGCAAGTCTCCTCGTTCTGTCTTGCGGAATATACTGGTTCAACCGAAAGTATCCGGCAAGGAAAGAGCAAGAACATAACACGCCCAGTTTGCAAACTTAACACGCTTAGTTGTGCAACTTAACGTGTTAAGATGGGCGTTTTAACGTGTTAAGTTGGGAGACTTAACGTGCCACGTGAATTTTATACTGAAGAAAGTTCCGCAAGAAATAGGGACGGGGCACGACACACCAGCACTTGGGACTATATTTTTAAGCAAAAAGCAACGGACTTTCAATTTTTTGTTGTATCTTTGCACGCGATTAAACGGATAACGCAACAAAACGAAAGTACAATTTCAACAACAATAAATC
>CAMJOE010000152.1:0-5722 GCA_946407485.1 uncultured Prevotellaceae bacterium
CCTCGAAGTTGTCGCGAAGGATAGCCTTGTCGCCCGTCATCATATAGACGTTCCAAGGAACGATGATGGCTGCTTCCGACCATCCCGTCGAAGCATATTCCACGCCCCAATGATAGGGAGCAATGACGGGATAGGCGCCGTCCGAGCGCTGAGCGTCGCGCATGTCGCGCATCCATTTCTTATAGAAGTTGCGGGTGTCGCCGTTATAGAGGCCTGTCAGCGAGAATACCTGCGTGTCGGCCGTCCATCCCATGCGTTCGTCGCGCTGCGGGCAATCGGTGGGTACGCTGACGAAGTTGGAGCGCTGTCCCCACATGACGTTGCTGTAGAGTTTGTTGACATCCTCGTGACTGGTGCGGAACGAAGACTTCTCCTCGACGGCGCTTGTGACGGTCTCGCCGATGACGTTCGTGAGTTCCACGTCGGCCGAGCTGGTCACCTCGATGTAGCGGAAGCCGAAGTAGGTGGTTGTGGGATGGAAGGACTCGCCCTCCATGTCGCCCCTGAGTGTATAGTAGAGCGTTGCCTCTGCTGAGCGCAGGTTCTCGGTATAGACGGAGCCTGCGGGGCCGTCGTCGCCGCGACCGCGGTCGCCCGTCGTGTTGGGCATCTCGCCGAAGCGGAAGCGCAGTTTCGTGCCGCTTGCGCCCTTTGCGGTGAAGCTCACCCAACCGGAAGCGTTCTGGCCGAGGTCGATGACGGCGGTCTGTCCTGCGGAGAGGCTGAAGCTGTTCTGCCCCGTCACCTCTTCCACGACGTTAATCGCGCCGAAGGTCTTGCCGTTGGGCTTCGTGCCCTCGTATATCTGAATGGTCTGCGGATAGCGGCGCAGCGACTCGACGGCCATGATGGCCGGTCCCTCGAAGGCACGTATCTCGCCCTTGAAGTCGTTCGATTCGGCTGTGGCGAACCAATCACTATCGTCGTAATCGGGCGTGAACTGTCCGTTCTCGAGGCGGGCGTCGTAGGTCTCGCCGTTATAGACATCGCCCTTGCGCAACGGGCCGTTGGTGTTGCTGAGCCAAGTGAGGTCGGTGGGAATGACCCGAGTGCTGCCGTCCTCCAGCTCTATCTTGAGCAGAGCGCGGAAGGCATTGGGCTTGCCGCCGTACATGCCGTGAACGATGGCACCGTTCCACCATCCGCTCGACACTTCGGCGCCGATGGCGTTCTTGCCTTCCTGCAGGAGGGCCGTCACGTCGTGAGTGGTGTAGAAAACGGTCTTCTTCATCTCCGTAGCACCTGGCTTGAGTTCGTCATAGAGGGTATTGCCGTCGTCGTCGGTCTGACCCACGCGCTCTCCGTTGATGAAGACGTTATAGACGCCGAGGCCTGTGGCATAGAGGCGAGCGCGACGCACGGCGCTGCTCAACTCGAATGTCTTGCGGAACATGGGCACGCCGGGGACGATGCTGCCGTCCTGCTGCATGAGTCGCTTGGCGCTGCCTGCTGCGGCCTCCATGTAGCACTGGCGGCTGCCTCCGTAGTCGCGGATGTCGGTGGCATTGAAGGCATTGCCCGCGCCCTCGAAGTCTTCGCTGAAGGTCACGGTGCCGTTGCCCTCTTCGTCATAGACGGTCTGCACGATGTTGTCGAAATAGGCCCTCTCGCGCTCGTTGCCTGTCGCACTGACGCGCATGCCGAGGTCGCCGATGGCAAGCACGCCCTGCGTGTCCTGATAGGTATCGACCAGAACATCGTCTATATAAGTGCGCACGTATGGTGTCTCGCATTCGAGGACGACATGGTGCTGCTTGCCCAGGAGGTCAGTCTTGCTGAAAGCTGTGATGGGCGTATCGCTGTAGGTCAGGTTGCCGTTCAGATAGACGTGGCGGCGCACGACGGGATGGCTGACATCGAATGTGTTGATAGCCCACATCATGTAGGTGTCGGCGGAGGTGGCGCTGAAGCAGATGCTGGCGTTGTCATTGACGAGGGTAAAGTCATACTCCACATCGTAGCGGACGGGCTTTGCCACCTTCTGCTGCCAGGCGTATGTGGCGGGACCGGAGACGTAGAACTGTCCGTTCTGCAGCGTGCCGCTGGAGAACATGCATGTCGAGCCGTTGAAGTGCTCTTCGAGGAGCACCTTGTCGCCGCTCCTGACGATGAAGTCGTCGAAGTAGGCCTGCTCGGGCTGGTTGCCGTTGTCGTAGTCCTCGCGGAAACCGAAGTCGCCATAAGTGAAGTCGCCCGTGCGGGTGTCGATGAGCGTGCCGTCGATGTAGGTCTTTGCGACGTTGGCATTCGTTACCTTGACCGTCAGGGTATGCTGTTCGTTGTTCTTGACGCTGACGCCCGTGATGGCAGCCTCGGAGATGAGGGACGGATTGCCGCCGCTCCAGCGGTGCGGGCGGAAGCGGGTGCTGCCGTTCGTGTTGACCTGCCACATATAGTAGTTGCTATGGTCGGAAGCAGCGAAGATGAGTCCCGCTGCCAGCTGCTTGATGTTGAACTTCACCTCCACCTCGTAATCCGTGATGGGGCCCTCGCTCTCAGAGCCGGCCTCGTTGGTGCTGGTCTTAATCCAATGCGAACCACTCCAGCAGTCCTCTCCCCCAGAGAGGGAGCCGGAGGGGGCCAAGCCCGTCTCGAAGTAAGCCTTTTCGGTGCTGGTAGCCGTCTCGCCCTTGTTGTCCGTGACGGTGACGCGCCAATAGTAGCGTGTCTCGGCAGCGGGCGTGAAGCCGTTGGCCTCGACGAACACGCTTGCATCGGAGCTGACGCTACCGGACGTCCAAACAACGTCAGCGAAGGCGGCATCGGTGGCAATCTGCAAGCTGTAGCTGGTCTGCACCACGCCGCGTTGCTCGCTCTCGAGCTGCCAGGAGAAATGGACGACGCTCTTGTCGATGCCGACAGGATTGCGATAATCCTCAGTACGAAGATTACTTACCTCAAGGGCAAAAGCCGATGAAAAGAGGAAAAGCGAGAAGAGGGGAAAAAGCAGTTTCTTCATAATGCTATAATGATTTAATTTGATAACTTTTTACCTTGTAACGCACCCATTCGTGCCGCAAAGGACGTGATTTTTCATTATATCGCGAATAACTTTATGCTTTTTTTGTATAACATTTTGGCATTTGCAATTAAATCGTTAACTTTGCATAGTCTTATACATTTAAGTAATAACCATGCTCGACGCAAGTCCACTTTCATCATGAATTGTACCATAAAATATCTTCTTAACCACGACACCGAATCGCGCTGGGGGCTCAGCATCAACACTATAGGCATACAGGACATCGCCGCGGGGAGCGCATATCCCGCAGGCGACCATCCGGAAGACTACCTTTTCTCGCCCGAAAAAGGGCGCGTGCTTCGGGAGGCACAAATCGTCTATATCACCAAGGGCGGCGGTTGGTTCGAGTCGTTGCATCAGCCGCGCACCAAGTTGCGGGCGGGCGACGCCGTCGTGCTCTACCCTCACGAATGGCACAGCTACGCGCCCGACCCCGAAACGGGATGGTCGGAGGCGTGGATAGGATTTGCCGGGGAGGAGGCAAGCAACCTGCTCCGCAAGTTCTTCCCCGACAAGTCCAGGCCCATCTTCCACGTCGGACTCTGCGACACCCTCTTCTCCGCCTACGAACAGGCCTACGATGCAGCCGAGAAGATGCTGCCGGCCTACCAACAACAGCTGATAGGATACGTGGGCCTCATTATCGCTACCGTCTATGCGCGAAGCCTGCAGCTCCCCTATCTCGACAACCCGGACATGACGAGCATCAACCTCGCCATCAAGTACATGCGGCAGCACGTCAGCTCGAACATCCGCATGGAGGACGTCGCCGCGCAGGCGGGAATAGGGTACTCGAAGTTTCGCAAGGTCTTCAAGGACTATACAGGATTTGCCCCGGGACAGTATTTCCTGCGCCTCAAGATGGAGCGGGCGAAGGACTACCTGCTGGGCACCGACCTGTCGTGCAAGGAAATAACCTACCGCCTCGGCTTCGACTCCGCTTCCCACTTCAACAAGATGTTCCGTCTCTACGAGGGCGTCACCCCCGCCGAATTCAGGAACGCATAGAGGCTCTAAGTCCGGAAGCGACCGGGGATAAAGGCAGGAGCCGATGCATCAGGGCATCTTGAAACCTCGGCAGAGTGCAGGAAAAATGCAATTTGCCCCATACCGCCAGAATTCCCCACCCGTAGGAACCGCTTTTCCTTGCTGTAGGAATTGGCTTTCCCTGCTGTGGGAACGGCTCCTCCTTGCTGTAGGAACGGCTCCTCCTTCACGTGGCGTTGGAAATTCCCTCTAAAAGGAGGTTAGGTTTTCACGTGGCTGGTTCAGCCTTCTTCCTCACTCGTCTAAGCTCGCTTATCGGATGGATGAAAGTGCTAAGGACAAAAAAAGAGCGTGCTCTTCGCTGGTGGAAGAGCACGCTCTGAAAGGGTAAAGACGGACTTTTACTTCAGTATCTTCTTGCCGCCTACGATGTTGATGCCCTTCTGCATCTTTCCGAGGCGCTGACCTGCTACGTTGTAAATGAAGCCTTCTGTAGTCTGTTGACCATTCTCAATTGTCTTGATGGCTGTTGCATCGTCGCCGAAGAAGTAGTAAACCTTGACTGGAGCCACAACATCAAGATAAGCCTTGCCTGCCTTGATGATGCCGCTGCCTGCACGGTAGAAGCCTACCTCCTCGCCTTCAGGCTTAGCCAGTACGTACTTGCCCACTGCATCGATGTCTTCCTTCGCACCCTTCAGCACGTTGCCAGCGATGTTTTCGAGCGGTACACTGCAAGTCACCTTCATGCTGACGATACGCCATTGGCTTGTGGCGGTGTTGGTGAATGTCACGCTCTCTGCATTGCCTACCCATGTCGTGATGGCGGTGTGGTAGGCGCCGCTGCTTACTGTAAAGGCTCCGGGCCTGAGCGAATAGTTGTTGCTGACGAAGGTGAACTCTATCTTTATGATAGGCTGGGCAGCGGAAACGGTCATGCTGTTGCTGCCATAGATACGGGCGGCGTTGCCGCTGGTGTAGTACCTGGGGCAGTTAGTATTTGTGCCGGCGTCGAAGCTGAAGGTCAGACCGTCTGCGGTAAACGTGGGAAGGTCCTGACCATTCTCATAGGCAAGGTCGGCAAAGACAATCGTCTTGGTCTCCTCTCCAGGAGCTGTGGGCAGGAAGTTGTAGATGCCGGGGGTGCCTCTCAGTATGACGGGCTCCCAAGCAGGTACGGTGCCATCCAAGGCATTGAGCTGCAGCCAGCCTTCCTTCTCGATGCTGCCGGTAAAGACTTCAACATCGGCGGGAGCTGTCACTGCATCGGGGATGTACATGGTGGCATAGCCTGCCTCGCCAATCTGTTTCACTACGGCATGGGTCTTGTCGAAGACGGGATATGCGTCCTCGCCGATGGTCTGGCGCCAGCCGGCACCCAGCAGGGCGCAAAGCTCGCCGTTGGCCACTTGCTCGGCAGTAACGGCCGTGCCCTGTTCTGTACCAATCGCGTTGAGATAGTAGCAGTTGTTGAAGGTCTTCGCGCCGTTGCCGTGGATGAATGTGAAGCAGTTGCCCGTGCCTGTGCCCTCGGTGAGCTGGCTGATGGTGTAGCAGTTGTTGAGGGTAGCGGAAGAGGCATTGTTGGAGTAACCTGAGAAGCCGCTATACATCGAGGTGCCATCGTAGCCCAGTGTGCCGAGCGTAGCGCAGTTGTTGAATGTGATGTTGCCATACAGGGCGCCGAGCATGCCGCCGTCGCCGGTCACGCCG
>CAMJOE010000153.1:0-5722 GCA_946407485.1 uncultured Prevotellaceae bacterium
TTGTAGAAGCCCTTTAATGTCTCGTAGTGGGAAAGCGGCTTGACGAGAGGTTTCCAAAAGGAGCTGTTGTTGGTTCTCGGAGCGACCTCTATGAGTTGGTGAATGTTGGAGGCATGAATGAACATCGGTTTTTTGCCGGATTCCTTATCATAGCCTTGCAATCCGCTTATTATCTGTGCTGAGCGGACATTCATTACGGAGAAAGCTTCCATGAAAGCCTCTGCGATGTAGCTTACCGAGTCTTGTTCCATCAAGGCACGGAAGAAGTACTTCCTCGTCCACTTGCTTCCTGTCTTATAATCCGACCTGAGATTCTCTATGACGCGCTTCAGGATGTCTTTCTCGTCGAGAGGCAGAACCGAAACCTCCTTCATTTGAGTGGTATAAGGTTTCAATCTTATCGTTCCAGAAGCCTGTTCCGCTTTCTGCGAAAGTTTGCGATAGCCGACGAAACTGAAGGTCACGATCTCCTCAGCTTCTACCTGAAACTTGAACTCTCCCTCGACATTTGTGAGTGTAGCCTTGCCCTCGCTTGCCCGAATGTTCACATATGGCAGCGGTTCTCCCGTCTCTGCATCGACGACACGGCCTTGCAAGGCGAATTCCTGAGCCCAAACACATAAAGCAGGCTGGCAGAGCACAAGCAGGATAATGATTGCTCGTTTCATTTTATTCTTCTTGTTTTCTTATTTTCTTATTATCTTATTTTCTCATTCTCCTCTGACTTTGGCTTCTTGTTCAAGCGCCATGTGACGTGGAAGAGGGCGTAGGAAGGCAGGACGTTGTAGAAGGTCTCGGTGCGGCCTTGCGCGTTGATGGTGTGGCGGACGTTCGAGAGCTGGCCGAGCATGTCGAAGCCGTCGAGCTGAAGGAGCAGGTTGCCATGCATGAGTCGCTTGGTGATGCGGGCGTTCCAGACGAGTTCGTTGGTGTTCATCGTCGCGTCGCTGTAGCCTCTGCGCGAGTACATGGTCAGGTCGGTGGCGAACTGAAAGTTCCATGGCAGTTCAATCTGTCCGGCGAGACTGTAGTCGAAGTCGAAGACGTTGATTCGCGTGAAGTCTGCCCGAGCGCTGGTGGAACGCTGATAGTGGAGGTCGCCCTTTGCTGTGAAGTCGAGCTTGTCGGTGGGCTTCCACGAGAGAGAAAGCTCGTCGTCGAAGTTGTTGGAGGCCACGACGCTTCGGGCATTGTTCATCAAATCGACGCTATGACTGTGTCTGTGGGTAAACTTCTGCTTGAGGCGCAGACGCTCTTTGTGGTCGAGCGGGAAGTCAACGCCGGCAGAAGCGTTGGTGTTCCAGTTGCCGTCGATGTTCTGCGGCGTACTTGTCCGCACGCCAGTCTGCTTGTCGTAGAGCACGGCTGTGGCAACAGCATCTTGCGTGGCATCGAAGCTGAACGAGGCATTGACCAGGGTGCGACGCAGTTTCTCGCGGTAGTTGCCGTAGATGCTGTGGCTGCGCGATGGGCGAAGGTCTGGGTTGCCGAGCTGGATGTTGAGCGGGTCGCTGTCGGTTCGGATGTTGAGCAGGCTGCGCATGGAAGGTTGCGAGACGTTCGTCTGATAGCCGGCCCAAATGTTTCGGTTGGTCTTTCTGTGGTAGTGAGAGAAGTACAGGCTTGCCGACAGATTGGTGGTGCGGCGGCTCATTGTGGTATCGACCTGTGTGCCCTGCCAATAGTCGAGCGTCTCATGGATGATGGGCAGCGAGAGGCTGGCGTTGAGGTTGTTCGATGTTCCTGTAGAGTCGTTGTAGTGATAGAAGCCGTAGCCTATGGTAGGTGAGTTGTTGATGGTCTTGCTGTGCGAGCGCTGGCTGTTGTCGGCGTCAAGTGTCCGCAGCATTTCCTCTGTCGAAGGCAACGTGCCGAGAGGATATAGCCCCCTCCTATCCTCCCCCGAGGGGGAGGAACTGTTTGCCTCTTGTACACCTCCGAAAGCCCCCTCCAACAAGTTCAGCAAGTAAAGACTCCTGTTGCTTTCATTATTACTATAAGAGAATCTGTCGGAGAACTCGATGTTGTGGTTGTGCTTTGGGTCGAGGGCGAAGGACAGTTCGGGAATAAGGCTGAAGTTATGCGTGCGGTCGATGTTGGGGCGGTAACGGTTCCTGAAGTCGGATGCAGCATCAGTTTTGGGGTAGTCCAGCAGGTAGTGCTCGAAGACATCCTCGTATCTGTCGTTGAAGTAATAGCTGTAGTTGAGCGAGAAATTGATGTAGTCGTTGTGGGCAGGACTGACGTCGAAGAAACCATAGTCGTTAATGTTGATGTGGCGACCCGTGCCGTGCCGACGCGAGGTGTCGCGGTTGAGGGCATAGCGGCGCAGCAGGTTTCCTGCGTATGGCGTCATCAGGCTATCCATCCATGCCTTGCCCCAGCCTTCAGCCACGTCCTCTGCCAGCGTCGCACTCGCAGAGTTGGAGTAGTTCGACCAGTGCAGGTATTCCAGCTGAACCTCGTTGTGGAAGTATAAGTCCTTGAAGGTCTCCCACAATGTCCCGGGCTTTCGCAGACGTACTTCATGGCCTGTGTTCAGGCGAGCGTCGTAGCTGCGGCGCGTGAAGAACGAGCGTCCGTAGGTGTTGCCGCCCTCGAGGAAGGTCTCGCTCGCGGTGTGGTTGGCCTCTTTGCTGTCGGCGTAGGTTCCTTTGATGCTGCCCTGATAGCGGAAGTCCTCGCCTTTCTCGTAGAGACCGTTGGCTCCCAAGGTGTAGCTCGTCGTGATTCCCCGTTCCTGTCTCAGCGGTGACCACTCGCCCTTCTCGCCTGGCGTACGGTAGTCGCTCAGGTTGTTGACGTTGGCGAAGAGTGCGATGCGCGAGTTTGTGGAGTATCGCATGGCAAAGGCTCGGCCGAGGAAGGGTGGGGCTTTCGTTGTCTCTCCGAAGTCCTCCTGACTGCCGAAGCGTTTGCCTATGCCGCCTTCTGCATTCGCAAGCCACGCCGTGTTGTAGTCGCGCTTCAGCCGCACGTCCATCACCATCTCTTTCTGCGTCGTCTTCTCGCGAATGGTGCCCTTCACGTTGTCGGGCGTCCGCTCGTAACTTCGTATGTCCTTCACCATGTAGGACGGCATGTTGTCGAGGAGCAGCTCGCGGTCGCTGTCGAAGAAGTCCTTGCCGTTGAGCAGCAAGGCATCCACTTTGCGGCCGTTCACCGTTATCTCTCCGCCGCCATGCAGCTCTACGCCCGGCAGCTTCTTGATAAGCGCATCGAGCATCGACCCTTCTGCCATCGAGAAGGCATCCGCGTCATAGACCAGCGTGTCGCCGTCCATGTAGAACTTCAGCTTCGTGGCCTTCACGACAAGTTCCTCCATGATGGTGGTGGAGTCGCCAGCCAGCATGAGGCTTTGCGTCTTTGCCTTCGGTGCTCGATGCAGATAGACTGGCTTCAGTTCGCGGTAGCTTTCGCGCTTATACATCTTTGTGATATCTAAGGGAGCGAAGCGCGTCTGGTAGCCTTTTGCTTCGAAACGCAACAGGTACTTGCCCGCCTCTTTGATGCTTGCTACGGCATAAGTGTGTAGCTTGTCATCGTATTTATAGCTTTCCACGTGGACAGTATCGACGAAACTGCTGTCGGCAGCACGGAGGAGTGTCGCCTTCAGGCTGTCGATGCCATCATGCGTCAGGTGGTCGGCAACTGAGGCATAGACACTAAGATCCCGCTTCTTCGTCTTTGTCGAGTCTGTCTGGCCGTAAGCTGCCATGCCGAAGAGGGCCAGCAGGAAGGTGATGATGGTTTGCTTCATGTTATTCACGATTTACTTCCTATATATATAACGTTTGAGCAGGCGAAATGTTAACTTCAGGAGCGAAGATTTAAGTTTTATTTGCAGAAAGCCTTTCTGTTTTCATTGTTTTATGATTAATGTTACATGAAATATTGTAACTTGACCTACAGTCGAGCTACTTCCTTCGCTCGAGACAAAAGAAAATCGAGTTTTTCTTTTGTATTCTGCTCACTTATTCGTACCTTTGCAGGCAGAAACCAATAAAAGAAGCGCATTATGACAAGTGTTGCAATGAATAATCTTTGGAGCTACATTCAGGGGCTTTCACTCTCGGCACGCAATCAGGAATGGCTGGCAGCGCGGTTGCGCGAGGCATCGCAGATGAAACGTGCAAAAGCCAAGAAGGATGAGACGTTGATGACGAAGGAGGAGTTCTTTGCTCAGGTGGATGAGGCCAGAGAACAAATCAAACGGGGCGAAGGTATTACCTTTACCAACCTTGAAGACATGAATGCTTGGCTTAATGCTCTTTGACAGATGTACATCATTTTGTACTAAGGCGTGGAACCAAAACCTTCGAAGTATGTCTTCTTGCCATTCACGAAGGACTTGAGCTTGAGGAACTCGAGGGGCATCCATTCTACGCCTCTGGTCTGGAGGACAAGGAAGTGATACCCGCCATCGGCATGTTGGATATAGATGGAGTTGCCTGATGGTGTGCCGGGGGCAAACGTGCGTATCAATTCGGGAGTAAAGCCATCGAAGGATACGCCGTAGTTGTATTGATAGTAATACCCCTGCAGTTGGTCCGTGAACTTCTGTGCCAAGCTGTCTGTCTTGGCGAGCAGCCTGTCGGCAAGCGGCTTGTTTGCTTCGGGCACGGAATATATCGTGGCCTCTGTCAGACCTGCGTTATCGTGGTCGCCTGCCCAGCCTTTACTAAACCATTCGCTGTGTCCCTCTTCCCAGATTGAGTCGGAGTAAGCCATATCATGCTGCCATAAAGCATCCCGATGACCAATGCCGTGCTCGTCCATGAGACGTGCGATGTCTTCTTTCAGGCTATGCCAGGAATACAAGTTGGATGTGGCTCCGAGGTTGACGCGAGGCAAAGAGACGGTATAGCTGAGACGTCCCTCGAAGGTACCTTCCTGCTTGGCTGATTCGAGGACGAAGTCGAGGAACTCGTCGGAATTGTAGTAAGTGTGGTTGTCCTCCTGCAGCTTATAGACCCTTGTGGTGTCGTGGCTGAGGTTCATGGCGTAGTAGATGGTGTCCTTTCCGCTTTTATGGTTATCGTAGAGCGACTTGTCCTGAGCCTCTTTCGCCAGTTTGTCGAGGGTGCGACGGATGGCTTTCACCTGCTTCTCAAAGCTCGTCTTCTCTGCCCGAAGCAAGCTGTCCAGGACACGCGGCTCTTCCTTTCGCCGTCTGGAATACCACAAATCGGGTCTGAACCAAAGCCGGACGGAATAGTTCAGCTGCGGAGGATTGCCCCATTGCCCCATGCCGCCAGTCTTCTGAACCATTGGCGCTTTGCCGAGCTGCGTGAGCTCTTCGAAGAGTTCGCTCATTTTGGGGTTTACTGAGGAGTGGCTCACCTTCACTTGAGCCAAGGATGCCGCACTCATGAGTGCTGCTATCATGATTGAGATTACCTTTTTCATTGTCTTATTTCATTTGTCTTGTTGCCAGAGATATACTGCCTTGTTGATTGCTGCATGGCGATGCAGCAATTGCTTTGTCGCGATGCAGCAATTGCTTTGTCGCGATGCAGCAACGAATTATATCTGTAGAATCGAATAGAATCTGCTGCCGCGTTTCGCAACGCAGCAGCAGGATGGCGCCTTTTATTAACTTCAAAAACGAAAACTAATTGTTTCATTTTCACTTCTCCAGCAGGAAGCTTTGCTAATTCATAATTCATTTAAGTTTCGGATGTTATGTTTTTATGGGAGTTAAAGAAGTTAAAGAAGTTAG
>CAMJOE010000154.1:0-5713 GCA_946407485.1 uncultured Prevotellaceae bacterium
TTTCCTTCCAGAACCCCAACTTCAAGTTCATGAGCGCATACAAGAAGAGCTTCGCCATCTTCGGCACGCTGGCTGTCATCAGCATCGCCTTCATGCTCACTCGTGGCTTTAGCAAGAGTATCGACTTCACCGGCGGTCGCAACTTCGTTGTGCTCTTCGAGAATCAGGTACAGCCCGAGACCGTTCGCGTTCTGCTGGCCGAGGCCTTCCCCGAAAGCAACACCAGCGCCATCGCACTCGGTACCGAGGGCAAGACCATCCGTATCTCTACGAACTATCGTATCGAGGAGGACGGCATCGAGGTGGATAGCGAAATCGAGCAGAAGCTGTTCGAGACGCTGAAGGGTGGTAACCTCTTGGCAGGCGACCTCACTCTGGAGAACTTCATCAACCGCGACGAACGTGCCGGTGGTTCTATCATCAGCAGCCAGAAGGTAGGTCCCTCCGTCGCTTCCGACATCACGAAAGGCGCCATCTGGAGCGTCATCCTGGCCTTCATCGCCATCTTCATCTACATCTTCATCCGCTTCCGCAACCTGTCGTTCTCTATCGGTGCCATCACCGCCCTGATTGTGGACATCATCCTCATCCTCGGAATGTACAGCATCTGCTGGGGCTGGATGCCATTCTCTCTCGAGATAGACCAGACGTTCATCGGTGCCGTGCTGACCGCTATCGGCTATTCAATCAACGACAAGGTGGTGGTGTTCGACCGTATCCGTGAGTTCCTCCACCTGCATCCGAAGCGCGACAAGCAGGAACTCTTCAATACATCTCTGAACAGCACATTGAACCGTACGATCAACACCTCTGTTTCCACGTTCATCGTACTCGCCGTAATCTTCTGCCTCGGTGGTGCCAGCATCCGCAGCTTCGCCTTTGCAATGATCCTCGGTGTCGTATTCGGTACGCTGTCCTCTATCTTCATAGCAGCTCCCACAGCTTATCTCACCAGAGGTAAGAACATCGTGGAGGAGACAGAGACGAAGTAAGATGGAAGAGGGAAGACGTCAGAAGTAAGACGTCAGAATGTAAGAAATCCGACTTTACTCTTCTTCATAGCAGGAGCCGCAACGTTGCACAATCAGCGTTGCGGCTCTTCATTTTTGCCGTTGCTTGTCGTTGCCGGAACTTGGCAACGTGATGCTGGAGGCTTAGCAACGTGATGTTCACGGCTTGGAATCGTGATGCTCGCGGCTTAGCAACGTGATGTGAGCGACTCCGCAACGTGTTGTGGACGGCTGTCTCCGCTGGCGGCGTTTTTTCTTACATATATAATAATAATGAACTGTGAATTATGAATTGTGAATAATTCTTCGTACCTTTGTGCCCGTATTTACTGTAAACAACCCATTTACATGAGTCCAATCGAACCGGGCGAGCTGCTGAAGCAGACCATCGCCCACCTTTCGGAGCCTGATTCCCTGTATGGCCTCTTCTATGAGCACACCGACGGCGACCCGCTGCCATCCGCTCCAGAACTTGCCGAAATACTCGACCTCTGCCGCTCCATCCTGTTCCCCGGCTTCTACGGAAAGTCCACGCTGAACAGCAAGACACTTCCCTACCACATCGGCGTCAGCATCGACCGGCTTTGCCACCTGCTCACACAGCAAATCATGGCGGGTCTGCGCTTCCAAAGCAAAGAGAAGGAGCAGATTTGCGAACTGACGGAGAAGGCCCAGGCCATTGCCGTGGAGTTCATCTCCCGCCTGCCGGAACTGCGCCGCATACTTGCCACCGACGTCGAGGCCACCTACAACGGCGACCCCGCCGCCGAGTCGTACGGCGAAATCATCAGCTGCTATCCGGTCATCAAAGCCATCAGCGGATACCGCGTCGCACATGAGCTCCTGCTGCTCGGCGTGCCCCTCATCCCCCGCATCATCACGGAGATGGCCCACAGCGAGACGGGCATCGACATCCACCCGGGTGCCAAGATCGGTCACCACTTCACCATCGACCACGGCACAGGCGTCGTCATCGGCGCCACCTGCATCATCGGCAACTATGTCAAGCTGTATCAGGGCGTTACGCTCGGCGCGAAGAGCTTCACGCTCGACGAAGACGGGAACCCCGTCAAGGGCATCGCACGTCACCCGATACTCGAGGACAACGTCATCGTGTACAGCAATGCGACCGTGCTGGGACGCATCACGCTGGCCCGCGGCACCGTCATCGGAGGCAACGTCTGGGTGACGGAAAGCACGAAGCCGGGCGAGCAAATCGTTCAGGCCAAGAAACGCAAGACACAAGTGGTGCGGCCGGAAGACTGGGGATGCCTGTAGGGGAGTTTAGAGTTTAGAGTTCATAGTTCATAGTTAATATAAAGCTATTCATGCAAAATCCAAATTGGAAAACTCCTGCGACGAATGCCGGAGAAGAGTTCGAAATGATTGCCAAGACCTTCCAAGGCCTTGAGACTGTGCTGGCGACGGAGCTGATCAACCTCGGCGCCAACAACATACAGATAGGGCGACGCATGGTGTCGTTCACCGGGAACAAGGAGCTGCTCTACCGCGCCAACTTCCAGCTGCGCACGGCCATCCGTATCCTCATGCCCATCAAACACTTCCGCGCCACCTCGGCCGACGAGGTCTATGACGCCGTGCAACAAATCGACTGGACCTGCTACCTGACCAACGAGACGACCTTCGCCGTGGACAGCGTGGTCTTCAGCCAAGAGTTTCGCCACTCCAAGTTCGTGGCATACAAGGTGAAAGACGCCATCGTCGACCAGATGAGAGAGCGCACGGGATCCCGTCCCAACATCCGCGTCACGAACCCCGACCTGCAGCTCCACATCCACATTGCCGAGTACGACTGCACCCTCTCGCTCGACACGAGCGGGGAAAGCCTGCACCGCCGCGGCTACAGGCAGGAGACGGTGGAGGCGCCGCTGAACGAAGTGCTCGCGGCCGGCATCATCATGCTGACGGGATGGAAGGGCGAGTGCGACCTCATCGACCCGATGTGCGGCAGCGGTACCATCCCCATCGAGGCCGCTTTGATAGCCCGCGGCATCGCTCCCGGCGTCTATCGCAAGGAATATGCCTTCGAGAAGTGGCCCGACTTTGATCAGGAACTCTTCGACAGCATCTACGAAGACGAGTCGCGAGAGCACGACTTCGAGCACCACATCTATGGCTACGACATCAACCACAACGCCGTCAGCATCGCCACAACAAACGTTAAGGCAGCCGGCCTGAGCAAGGAAATCACCATCCAACAGCAAGACTTCGCCGATTTCAAACAGCCCGCGGAGAAGGCCATCATCATCACCAACCCGCCCTACGGCGAGCGCATCTCCGCGCCAGACCTGCTCGGCCTCTACAAGATGATTGGCACGAAGTTCAAGCACGACTTTACTGGCAACGACGCATGGGTCCTCAGCTATCGCGAGGAATGCTTCGACCAGATAGGCCTCAAGCCGTCGCTCCGCACGCCACTCTACAACGGCAGCCTCGAGTGCGAACTGCGCAAGTACCAGATGTTCAGCGGGAAGTTCAACGATATGCGTGCCGAAGGCGGCGATATCAAGACCGCGCAGGAACGCCGCATGATGGCCGACCGCAAACGATTCAAGCAGCACCGCGACTTCAAGGAACACCTCGAGGACGACCCCCGCGAACGCTTCACACGCAAAAAGGACCGCGAGGACTTCCGCAGAGACAACAAGCGGGGCGACTCGCGCAAGGACTTCAAGGGCGAACGCAAAGAGTTCCGCGGCGACTCGCGCAAAGAGTTCCGCGGCGACCGCAAGGATTTCCGCGGCGACCGCAAGCCTTTCGACAATAATAAACCTGTTAAGAAATATGGAAAGAAACGCTATGACGATGAAGATTAAATACATTCTGCTCACACTCCTCATGCTCTCCACGACCGGTTCACTCTTTGCCCAAAAGCTCTTCACGCTCGAAGAACTCAACTTCGGCGGGAAGAACGCTTCGAAGTTCTATCCCGAGCGCTGGCAACTGCGCTGGGACGGCGACCGGCTCCTCGATGCGGCCACGAAGCCGGCCAGCGTCATCGACCCAAAGACAGGCAAGGTGATTGACGGCGAGACCGTGGACCTCGACGCACAGAAGCGTTCGCGGCACGAAGGCGAACTGGAGTACTGCAAGGCTTCCGGCGCTGTCGCCTTCCTTCGCAACAGCAACCTCTTCGTCGCTTCTGCAGATGGAAAGGAATATCAGTTGTCCTCCGACGGCTCGCGCGAAATAGTATATGGACAAAGCGTGCATCGCGACGAGTTCGGCATCTACAAGGGCACCTTCTGGAGCCCCGACGGGCAGCAGCTCGCGTTCTATCGCATGGACCAAAGCATGGTGGCTGACTATCCGCAGGTCAACACGTTCGAGCGCGAGGCGACACTCGCTCCGGACAAGTACCCGATGGCCGGCATGACGTCGCACAAAGTGACGGTCGGCATCTTCTCGCTCGCGACGGGAAAGACCGTCTATCTTGACTTCGGTGACCCCACCGACCGCTACTTCACCAACATCGCTTGGGCGCCGGACGGCAAGACGCTTTATCTCTACGAGCTCAATCGCGACCAGAACCACACGACGCTCGACGCCTACGATGCCTCGACAGGCCGCAAGCTCCGCACCCTCCGCGAGGAACGCTCCGACAAATACGTCGAGCCCCTCCACCCCATCACATTCCTGCCCTGGGACGACACGAAGTTCATCTATTGGAGCTGGAAGGAC
Organism: uncultured Prevotellaceae bacterium; assembly: GCA_946407485.1. Lineage (GTDB taxonomy): Bacteria > Bacteroidota > Bacteroidia > Bacteroidales > Bacteroidaceae > Physcousia. Next base: position 4,713 of record CAMJOE010000154.1, read on the forward strand.
GGCTTCAAGCATCTGTATCTGATGGACATCGAGGGCAAGGAACTCGGCCAGCTCACCAGCGGGAAATGGGTCGTCAAAGAGCTTGTCGGCTTCTGTCCGGCCACGAAGAGCGCCATCATCATCACAAAGGAAGCGGGCGACCTTAGACGCAACATCTACCGCCTCGACCTGAAGACAAAGAAGCGCACGTTGCTCGACAACGGCCGCGGCTGCCACTCCGCTCAGCTCTCTGCCGACGGGCGCTACCTCATCGATACCTGGCAGGAACCGACCGTGCCGCGTGCCTGCGCCGTGACCGACACAAAGACGGGCAAGCAGTCGCTCCAAAGAATAGCCAACGACCCGTGGGAAGGCTGGTATCAGCCCATCTTCGAGCAGGGCACCGTTCTTGCAGCGGATGGCCAGACGACGCTTTACTGGCGCATGGTCAAGCCGATGGACTTCGACGCGTCGAAGAAGTACCCGACCGTCGTCTATGTCTATGGCGGCCCGCACGCCCATAACGTCGAGGCCTCGTGGCACTGGGGCTCACGCTCCTGGGAGACTTACATGGCGCAGAAAGGCTATATCCTCTTCATCCTCGACAACAGGGGAAGCGAGGACAGAGGGCGCGACTTCGAGCAAGTGACCTTTAGGCATCTCGGTCAGGAAGAGATGAAGGACCAGATGCAGGGCGTGGCGTTCCTGAAGACATTACCTTACGTGGACGCCGACAGGCTGGGCGTGCACGGCTGGAGCTACGGCGGCTTCATGACCACATCGCTTATGACCACCTATCCCGACGCCTTCAAAGTGGGCGTGGCAGGCGGTCCGGTCATCGACTGGAAGTGGTACGAGGTGATGTACGGCGAGCGCTACATGGACACGCCTCAGCAGAACCCCGAGGGCTACGAGCAGACGAGCTGCATCAACAAAGCCAAGAACCTGAAAGGCAAACTGCAGATCATCATCGGCATGAACGATCCGACCTGCGTGCCCCAGCACAGCCTGCAGTTCCTCAA
>CAMJOE010000155.1:0-5616 GCA_946407485.1 uncultured Prevotellaceae bacterium
ACCTGCCTTGGGCTCACGAGGGCATCATTCCTCTGGCCGACATGTTCAACAAGGCGACTGGCATCCCCGTGAAGCTGACGAACGACGCCAACGCCGCTGCGATGGGCGAGATGGCCTACGGCGCAGCCCGCGGCATGAAGAACTTCATCGTCATCACCCTCGGCACAGGCGTAGGCAGCGGTATCGTCATCAACGGACAGATTGTCTATGGTAGCGACGGCTTTGCAGGCGAGCTCGGTCACGTCATCATGGACCGCACAGAGAAAGGTCGCAGCTGTGGTTGCGGCAGAACAGGTTGCCTGGAGGCTTACTGCTCAGCAACTGGTGTAGCCCGCACTGCTCGTGAGATTCTTTCAAGCACCAAGCGCCCCTCTCTGCTTCGTGACAAACCATTGGAAGAGATTGAGTCTCTCGACGTCAGCATTGCAGCAGGTAAGGGCGACAAGGTGGCCAACGAAATCTTCCAGTTCACCGGCAAGATGCTGGGCGAGGCTTGTGCCGACTTCGCAGCCTTCTCCAGCCCCGAAGCATTCATCTTCTTTGGTGGCCTGTGCAAGGCAGGCGACCTCATCATGAAGCCCATCGAAGAGGCCTATAACAAAGCCGTGCTCAAGATTTTCCAGGGCAAGGCCAAGTTCCTCGTATCCGGCCTGATGAACGCCAACGCCGCCGTGCTCGGCGCCAGCGCACTGGGCTGGGAGGAATAATCTCTTTGGAAATAAGATAATAGGAAAATAAGAAATTTAGAAAATAAGAGATTTAGAAAATAAGAAAATAAGAAAATAAGAAAAAGCCCTCGCCAAACGAATGACGGGGGCTTTGTTATTGGAAGAAAAACTTAATGCAATATGCAATATTGCAATATTACGTCAGTTTGCGGTACTTCCCTTTGTTCTCGCCCTTGGTAATACGCTGTGACAAGCCATCGTCCTGCAGACGTTTCAGGCGGCTGCAGACACTGCCCATACTGTCATAGCCGTAGGCAAGCATCACGTCTTCGCTGGTAAAGATGTCAGGCAGTTTGTTAAACGACACCTGAGTTTTCTTTCTGCGGGGAGTTTTCGTGATTGCATCCTGTGCCAGATTCTCATAGTACTTTTCAAGCGTATGCTTGCAGAAGTATCGCTGGAAAGCGAGTTGTGCGTTAGCAATAAGGATAGCCAGCCGTATGTCGGTCTTGTCTGGCTTGAAGTCCGCACCACATTTCCAGTGGCCGTTATCGTCCACCATCTGTTTCCAATGTCTGCTTACGATGAAAGGCAGAGCATAGTTGATGGCGTGCCAGCAGGGACGCTTTATCAAGTCCTCCTCGGCCATGTCATTGTCTTCTCCAGCATCAGCCATGCGACGTTCCGTCCATTGCTTCAAGGCTTCGCTGATGCTTTTGCAGGGAATCTCGCCCATGCAATTGTCCAACTTATAAGCCCAGTCTTTGAGCTCTTCGTCGCGACGCTTTGCTTCCTCGTCGTACTCATGCACTTCGAGCATCTCGAAATTAGAGTCTGCGTTTGGCACAATGGTGAAGCGCGACATCAGGCCGTTCACGATGTTGCTCTCGACGTTGATTTTCCTGAGAGCGTCTGCCGTGCCAGTATATACCCCATTGAAGTGGATGGGTGTCTCGCCAATGGGAGCGCTCGCGGTTTTCAGGTATGCGCCATGAGGTTCGTTGTGGAAGGACTTCAACCAGTAGGTTACCTGGGCTTCCATATAGCCACGTTTCAGTTGTGAGAGGGTGTTCTGCAGTTCGCTGTCGAAGATGCTGACATGCAGGCAATAGTCTTCGCCATCAATCTGCTCGTGAGCATTGGCTTCCGCTTCACGCAGAGCCGCTGTAGAGGTTTCAGAAGGTAATGCCCGGTAGATGCCTTTGGGTCTGGGCGAGGTGTTTGCCTTGCCCTGATTGTTTTGCTCGCGTTCTGTATTGAACTTGTTGAGAGCAGCAATCTGTGGTGCGTCAGACATCCTGACAGGCTCCATCATGATTCGATAGAGGATAACAGCTATCGACTTCATGCCTCCCATGCGGCCAATGAGCATCAGCAAGCTGTTCATGCGGCACTTCTCTCCTGGCTTCGGCCAGAAGCGGTACCAACACCTTGTCATGAGCGTCATGGCAAAAGCTCCGCCCACAAAGAAGGCTGCGGGATAATACTTGGGCTTCATACGGAAGCAAAGCAGACTGAGGAGCGGGAAGTAACGCTTCAGCTTCTCCAGCTCACGACCGATGCGGTCCAATGTCTTGAGAATGTTCTGTTGTTCACTGTCGAAGCCAGTTCCCATGATTGCCTTGTTTGCTTCGGCAACGAGTTCCCGATACTTGCGGCCTGTGACCTGTTCTATGGCTCTCTGCATGTTCTTGGACGGCTGCAGTTCCGTGAGGTTTTCGCTTTCACGCTTTTGCTTCAACTTCTGTGCAGCAAGCAGAATGTCGTCGATTTCCTTCATGCCTCGTTCTACCACCACATCCTTCACCCATTGCTGGCTGAGGAGGAGAGCCTTTGTCTTCTCTGTGTCACCATCGAGGAGGACAAGAAGGTCGCTTGCCAACTTGATGGCAAACTTATGCCTGGAGCCTTCGGGTACACCGTTGGGGAGGTATGCCTTGATGTAATCCGTAATCAAGGCACCGAACATCATCGGCGGCACATATTCTGGTGCTGCCTCCTCTGCCAACTGCTGTGCCGGCGTTGGGGTGATAGGAGTTGCTGACTGGACAGGGACAGTTGTGTCCTCGTCGAAACTATTCTCCGGGTTTGTGGGCTGGGAGTTGCCCTCACGATAAGCCTGAACGTACTTCTGCTCAAGCTCGTTTTCAAATAAGTCTTTTTGCATTCTATTATTTATTTAAGTTAAACAAATTGGTTTCATCAATGTAGTAGATGTCCTCGCGTCTGGGAGCGTATGAGATGCGGTTGGCATCGATGCACGAGTTGTCCACGACGGGCTTTCCCGTGCTCCCCTTCACGCCCATGAGGCCGAGGTCGCGAGCCAGCTGAATCTGGTTGTCGGCAATGTTGCCAAGTTCCATACGCCACTCGCAGACAAGCCGGATGCCCTCGCCCGAGGAAGTCTTGTGCGCCAGCCTCACTTGCCATGGGAAGCCTGGCACCTGTGTGTGGATAAAGACATCGTAAGGGTCGTAGGTAAGGTGGTCGCCGTCGAACATGAACAGCCTTGAAAGCAACCGTATCTCTTCCTGCTTACGGCGCACCCCATCGAAGGCACGCACGGCATAGATGAAGCACGGTAGCGACTGCTTCAGCGAGTTCGTCCACTGCAGTAGCTTCTGCACAGGCGTCAACCCCTTGAACGTCTCTCCCTGTTTCTCCTCCTGCTTTTCGCAGAACTTCCTGAAATAGTAGCTGTTCAGCCACTCGTCCAAGGGTTCGCCCTTGCGGATGAGTTCGTCCACAGTCCTGCGCGTGTGGATTTTCCTTGCCACGTCTGGACTGTCGACAATGCTGTTGAACACTGCGGGGGTACAAGGCTGTACCTTTCCAAAATACTGATTCTCCTGATAACAAAAACGATAATTTTCCATATGAATTATGAATTGTGAATTATGAATTATGAATTAGCTCATTGCGGTAGCGCCCAAGTGTCACATTCATTTGAGCCTCGGCACAGAGCAGTTGGCGCTCGATGTCGGGCGTGCAGTCCAGACTGGCCAGGATGGTCACTTTCTTTGTGTTCATGTCGAGCCACACCTTCAGCCCTTTTTTGTCGTCGTAGAGCATACGCCCCTGCAATGATTCCGGGAGCTGCGGCTTCGTCTTCTGCTGGTCCTTCGTCAGGTTGAGGAAGAGTTCCGCCATCTCTGCAACGGGGTCTTGGCTTGCGCCGTCCACGTTGAGGTGCAGGCTATAGGACGATTCCTTTGAGCCTTCGCTCTTGTAGAAGCTGGAGTTGCCCAGCTGCTTGAGCATGCTCCTGTTACTTGGTTTCTGACCTTGTGGAATGAACTCGGCGTAGCCGTTGTCCCACTTGTTCATTTTTCCCTTCAGCGTCTCCGCTGGCTTCGTCTTCGGACGAGTAAGATACTTTTCGTCTGCCATAACTATACATTATTTATTAATAAAAAATTGTTCGGAATCATTTCTGATTTTGATGCAAAGTTATGGCAATAATTTGAGGCTAACTAACACATAATGAATTATTTACCCACCTGTTTCATCGCGCTAACACAATACTAACACAGAGGGCTTCGATTGTGCTAATCGTGCTAATCGTGCTAACAAAAAAAAGCAGCAACTCATCGTTGCTGCCTTCGTCTCAATGCGGTGTTGAAGTTTCCTTCTATGCCTCGATAAAGTTTTGCGGCATGAAGGATTTTCCACAATTCTCGGTTCTGTGTCTTTGGCGAGATTTGATTCTTTTGCTTTCGCTCGAAGATGATGTCCGCTATCACGGGGTCTTCCTTGCCACGAATCTCGTCCAGAATGTCGCGGGCTATTTGTTCATCTCCATAGCATAGATGCGCAAGCAGTTCCACAATCCACTCGTCTGTGCTCGCCTGCTGCTGCACGATGACTTGAGGTTGAATCTGACATTCCTTTAGCTTCTGCAGTAGCTTAGCTTTCTCTTGGATCAGCTTACCGTTCTCTTTGTTTAGAATGGAGTTCTCTTTATTTAGCCTGAAGTATTCTTCACGGAGTTTTGAATCAGGAATTTCCCCCTTTTGCTCTATTGGCTTTGAAGGAGTCGATGCCGGCGTGAGTGGCAGTTCAAACTCAACGCGCATCTTCATTTCATCGAGTATCGGGGGCAAAGGTCTCCGATTACCGTATGTTTTTATATGTTTCTGCACCAGAAAATCAATCACTTTTAACGCTTCTATGTCTGTTCTTGCCTTTTTCACAATATCTATGAGGAGGTCTTCCTTAAAGTCGCTTGTAAGCTCTTTTATTCTATTGGAAGGAAAAGTTTTTATTTTCTCAAGGGATAATTTGTTTACAGCAGTTTTCGATTCTTCGTATGTCATAGTGCTTTTCTTTATTTCGTCAGGTTCTTGATTTTATCTATCTCTTGCATTATCTGTTCTGTCTGCTGGAGGACGTAGATGATGCGCTGGTAGTGCATGACGTCTTCGAAGCCGAGTGTCATGCCTCTGCGGTCTTTAAGCCATTTCTGTGCTGGCTGGTAGCCACCGATGTAGAAGTTCCAAGCCGATTCTGGCACGCCCTCGAAGTATTGTTCGTTGTTGATATAGACACGGCCTTCTTGCCAGCGGAACTGCTCCACTTGCATTGAGCCACCCACAGGGAAGGTGACGCCCGGCTGTGTGGGCAGGTCTTCCATGAGGTGCAACTTGCGAAGTTCTGCGCCCTTCTCCACCAAATCGCGGAACTTCTCCCAGTCTGTGGGATAAGGTATGCGAGGGAAGTCTATCTTCAGGAATTCCTTGTAGCGTTCACGATAACTGGGCGAATGGAGCACAGCATAAATATAGTCGAAGAGGTGTTGCGGATAGAGGACGCCATTATAATCGTTTGTTGGGTCAACCAAGACATCTTTTACCATACAAGGAAGATAGTTCAAGCCTTTTGCTATCTTTTCGTATATTTCCAAATTGAAGTTGGGAACACACTCTTCTACGCCCATGTTCTCCTTGTA
>CAMJOE010000156.1:0-5548 GCA_946407485.1 uncultured Prevotellaceae bacterium
GAAAACAAGGCATTTACGGGCTTATTTTTGCAGATTTTATGTGTTTCTTTGCAATTGGACTATTTTCCCACGCAGAATCTACTTTCCGACGCAGAAGTTGGCGAAGATGTTGTGGAGGACGTGTTCGGATGTGATTTCGCTGCCGGTGATTTCGGCTAAGGAGTGGAGGCAGCCTCGGAGGTCTTCGGCGACGAGGTCTGTTGGGGTTTGGGTGGCGAAGGCTTTCTTGGCACGGCGGATGGCTTTGAGGGCTTGCTTGAGGGCATTGTAGTGGCGGACGTTTGTCACGATGGAATGTGTGGCATCGAGATTGGTCGGCAAAGAGACTTCCTTCACCAAGGCTTGCTTGAGGATTTCCATGCCGTCGCCTTTTGCTGCAGAGATGTGGAACAAGCGGTCGTCTGGCAAACGATGATAGAGGTATGAACTGCTTGGCAGCGAAATGTCGCACTTGTTGATGACTTGCAATACGATTTGGTTGTTCTTGAAGTCTAAATCTGGGAAAGGCTGTCCTGCATCGGTTATGAGCAGGATGATTTTTGCTTTCTCGGCAGCTTCGATGGAGCGTTCTATGCCCATCCGTTCCAGTTTGCTTTGTGTCTTGCGAATGCCTGCTGTGTCGATGAAGCGGAATGTGATGCCGCCGATTTGTGTCGTGTCCTCGATGAGGTCGCGCGTCGTGCCCTGTATGTTCGAGACGATTGCGCGTTCTTCTCCCAGGAGGGCGTTAAGGAGGGTGGACTTGCCGACGTTTGGTGCTCCGATGATGGCGACGGGTATGCCATTCTTGATGGCATTGCCTGTCTGGAAAGAGTCTGCCAAGTCCTTAATGTGTGCTTCTACCTTGTCCATCAGTTCTGAAAGTTGCTGACGGTTGGCAAACTCAACATCTTGGTCGTTGAAGTCGAGTTCGAGTTCGAGCAGGGAGGTTAGGTGCAGGAGTTGTTCTTGCAGGTCCTTCAGCTCGTTGCTGAACTGTCCGCGCATCTGGCTCAGTGCCATCTGATGCGTTGCCTGTGTGGAGGAGGCGATGAGGTCGGCCACAGCTTCTGCCTGGCTGAGGTCGAGCTTGCCGTTCATGAAGGCGCGCATGGTAAATTCGCCTGGCTCGGCTTGACGGGCACCTGCCCAGATGAGCGACTCCAGAAGGTTCTTCACGATGTATGGGCTGCCGTGACAGCTTATCTCCGTGCTGTCCTCGCCTGTATAGGAATGGGGTGCACGAAAGACGGAGACGAGTACTTCGTCGAGTTCTTTGCTGTCCATATCCACTATCTGGCCAAAGTGGAGGGTGAAGCCTTCTGCATCTTTGATTGCTTTCGAGAAGATGTTGTCGGTGATGGCAATGGCATCAGGACCGCTGACTCGAACGATGGCGATGGCTCCACCTGGGGGCGTGGCAAGGGCGCAAATGGTATCTTGTTTCATACTGCAAAGATACGAAAAATCATCGAACAATGAACATCGCACATTGAAAAATTATTGCGAATGATGAAAAAATGTACGAGTTTTCATGAGAAGGCAAGTACAATAGAGAAAGACAAAGGAAGCCTGCTCGCATAGAACAGACTTCCTTGTGTCATTTTAGGGTGTCGTCTTTCACTTCACCACGACTTTTTTGCCGTTATTGATGTAGATGCCCCGAGGCAATTTGCCATTCACGACTTGTCGGCCATCGAGGGTGTACCAGGCGCCTTCATTCTTCATTCTTAATTCTTCACTCTTCATTTCATCGATGCCGACGGGGTTGTCTGCCATGTCGAGGTGGTTGGTCGAGTGGTTGAAGAAGGCCCATTCGCTGCTCATCATGGCATAGCCGATGCCTGCGTTTGCCGGCAGATAGAGGAAGGCCAAGTTGTCCTGTATGCGCCTCTTCCAGAAGCAATTGCTTTCGCCCAAGTCGGATGCAAGCACGGGCGGGTCGATGCTATAGACGTTCACGCGCTTGAGGTCGTAGAGCGTGAGGGCTTGCTTGCCGACCTTCTTCACGCCGGAGCCGAGGGTGAGCGTCCTGACATGGTCGTCGGGATGCTGGCCAAGGTCGCCATCGCCCGAGTAGAAGAGGAAGTAGGGCTGTATCTCGACGTCCTTGCCTGTGATGACAATCTCCTTGATTTGGCTGAGCAGGTCAATCCACTTCAGGCGGTAAGCCACCTCCGGGTCGGTCGTCTTGCTTGTGCAGTTCCATGGCATCTGTCCGTTGTAGTCGACGGTCAGCACGCCGTCCTCGAAGCGCCAAGTGCCCTGAGTGCCGAGGTCGCCGCCAATGAATTGCTTGACGCTCACCTGACAGTCTGCCACGAGGTTGTTTGCTGTGCTGGCATGAATGGTTGTTTCGCCAAAGCCCGTGACTGTGATGAGTCCTTTGTCGTCGACGGTTGCCACTTGTGTGTTGTCGCTCTTCCATGTTACGCTTTGGGTAGCATCGGAGGGATAGACGGTGGCAATCAGGTGGTGGGCTTGTCCAACGGAGGTATACCTCAAGGTGCTCTTGTTCAGCTCTATGCCGGTCGGCTGTATGCCATCGCCGCCTGCTCCGAAGTGAATCTTTATTGTACCGTATGGTGCCAGGTCTTCGGCGTATCCTTTTTCTTCGAAAATCGTTCTGTCGGCTTCGGTGATGACGTAGGAGATGTCGTCGGCGGCAGAAAGTTCGTCGGAGAGCGTGACGATGCCTTCAGGCGATACCGAGAACAAATGCTTGTTTGTCTCTGTGAGGAAATACATTAATGACATTATTAATGACATTTCTTCATCATGGTGTGGGCCGCTATGTCCGCTGTAGAAGAATTCAGTTAGATAGTCAGTCGCCACCAAAGCATTAATTGCCAGATTAAGCTGATTGTTTTCCTGTGCATAAAGGTTCATTCCTGATTTCAAAGTGCCCTCGTAGGTCAGCAAGTCTGTGTTGCCTCCGCTGCCGCTGCCTGGTACGAAGTTTACGACTATCGCATCACAATCCTCCAGAAAGAACGGATTGCTTAGAGCCTCTCTGTCTTCATCGGTAATGATATAGCAAATGTTATCGTATGGAGTCACATCTTCAGACACGGTGACGATGCCACCATTCTTTACCGTAAACAGAACCTTGCCGGTTTCAACGGAATAGAATGCCCCGTCATCATTTTTCTGTAATTGATTGAGAAAAACCAATGCATTAATTGCCCAGCCAACTTCTTCCTTTTCAAAGTAGTCCATTCCCGATTCTATCGTGACCTCGAAAGGATTGTAGGGAAAGAGAGCGAAGTAGAGGGATATCGTCTGATAGGGTTCCATGAACTGTTTGAACGTTCCACTTAGCTTCATTCGGTTGGCATCGGTGACGGTGTAGGTGAACTCGTCTGCTTTTGTTACGTCTTGAGCGATAGTGACGACGTTGTTTCCGTCCAAGTAAAACAATGTGCGACCGGTTGCAGTAGATTGAAAAGACTGACCGTTTTCTGAATAGGCGGTGCTCAGTTGCCCCATAAACAGCAATGACATAATACCCATATACTCATTGTTATAATCTGGGTCATTCAACGCCATTCCATTCTTTAGGACGACTTCAAGGTCCTCTGTTGCTTCTGCTCGTGCAGTCTGCGAACCCACGACGAATGCTATGAGCGCAAGGATAAGGGTAAAGATTTTCTTCATAATAATATGGATTTAAAGTTAGTTTCAGAGGTGCGGAAAGGCATCAAAGCGCACTTTCCGAGTGCAAAGAGACGAAAAATAATTGAAAATTGAAGCTTGAAGATTGAAAAAGTGAAGGCTAAAATTGAAGATTGAAAAAGTGAAGGCTATCAGAGGAAACTGGCCCAAAGGAACATTCCACGCATCGCAGACAGACTATCCACGTGTCGCCAGCAAACGACACACGCTAGTAAATAGCAATCCATACATTAGTAAACTGCAGTCCACACACGAGTGGACTACAGTCCATACATGAGTGGACTGCAGTCCTTACACTAGTGGACTGCGAACGACACACTAGTAGTTTGCAATTTACCCACGTGTCGCTGGAAGTCTGGCAACGTGTCGTTGGCAAGCTAATCACGTGTCATTGGCTGTTCAGCCACGCTTAGGCTCAATGAGGTCAAAGCGTTTCCAAAGCAAATTCAAGGTCTTGCAGGTCTCTTTCCGTCGTGGCCCAGCTTGTTACGAAACGGCAGAGGGTGTGGTCTGCGTCGATTGGCTCCCAGGTCTCGAAAAGGACATGCTTCATGAGTTGCTCCATCTGCGTGTTGCTCAGCTCGACAAACTGCTGGTTGGTGCTGGAAGGATTCATGGGGATGTTGGCATCGAGGAAGAGCTTTCGCATCTTCATCGCCATGTCGATGGCGTGCTTGGCGATGTTGAAGTAAAGGTTGTCCGTAAATAATGCATCGAACTGAACGCCAGCGAGTCGGCTCTTTGCGAGCAGAGCTCCATGACGCTTCACGATGTTCATGAAGTGGCGAGGAGCATTGCCTTGAGGGAAGACGACAGCTTCACCGCAGAGTGCGCCCACTTTCGTGCCGCCGATGTAGAAGGCGTCGCAGTGATGCGCCAGCCAAGGCAGGTCGAAGTCGCACTCGGAAGAAGCAAGTCCGTAGCCCAGACGAGCTCCGTCGATGAAGAGTTTCAGCTCATAGCTTTGGCAAACGGAAAGTATCTCTTCTATCTCCTTGGCCGTATAGACGCTGCCGAGCTCTGTGGGGAAGGTGATATAGACCATGCCCGGGATGACCATGTGCTCGAGTGTGGGGTCGGCATGGAAGGCTTTCAGCCAGGCTTCCAGTTCGCCTGCATCCATCTTGCCTGCATGAGAGGGTAGGGCGATGACCTTGTGTCCGCTGGCTTCGACGGCTCCCGACTCGTGGACGTTGATGTGGGCCGTCTGCACGGCAATCACGCCTTCGTAAGTCTGGAGCATGCCGTCGATGACTGTTGCATTAGCCTGCGTGCCACCTACAAGGAAGAAAATGTCGGCCTCGGGGCACTTGCAGGCTGTCCGTATCTTGTTTCGCGCCTGCTCGCTCCATTCGTCGAAGCCATACGACTGGCTTTGCTTGCCGTTCGTCTCGAACAAGTGGCAAATCACTTCAGGATGTGCGCCGTTGTTATAATCGCTTTCGAAAGAAACCATTACATTTACGATTCTAATTAATTTACGATTTGACGATTTACGATTCTAATTAATTTACGATTTGACGATTTACGATTTACTATTTATTTACTATTTAGCTATTTAGTAATTTATTCCCCCTCACTATTCTCCCCTCCTTTGGAGGGGTTGGGGGAGGCTGTTGTTTGTGGCTATTCCTTTGGAGGGGTTGGGGGAGGCTAAACAGTGTTATTGTTGTCATTCCTTATCAGATACGGTCGAGGACAAGCTTTATGAGGTTGTCGATGCTGCCTTTGTAGTCGGTGTTCATCTCCTTTGCATAGCGGTTGGCAATCACCATGCAGCAGGTCATGGCGCGGTGGCCGAGCAGGGCGGCAAGGCCGGCAAGGGCGGACGACTCCATTTCGAAGTTGCAAATCTTCAGCTCTTTTCCGTCGGAAACATAGCGGAAGGACTCAA
>CAMJOE010000157.1:0-5543 GCA_946407485.1 uncultured Prevotellaceae bacterium
ACCTTCCCGACTCGATGGTGATAGGCACTTCGGCTTTGGCGCAGTACGACATCGATGGCGCAGTCGGCATGTACAGCGGCATCTACAACAATCCTTTTCTCATTTGGGCGCGCTACAAACGCGGTTTCTTCAGGACGACCCTCAAGGTCTCTTTCCAGTTCCATCACACTCAGATGGACGGTGCCCATGCCGCCCGCTTCCTTAATGAATTGCAAAGGGAGATAGAGCAGCTGCGCTAAGTTGCCCGTCCTGTTTGTTGCGTTGCCCGTCCTGTTTGTTGCGTTGCCAACGCAACATACGGAACTGTGCTACCTGCCCTCGCAAAGCTTGCGGGCGATGTCGTTCAGGGCAAGGCATTGGCCGCGGCGGATGGCGAGCTGCTCGTTGTGATGCTCCCAAGGGGCAAGGATGAGGAGCTGACCTCTGGCACAGGCTTCCATGCGGCTGCCGCCGGGCTTGGCAAGGTCGGTGAAGCCGTTCTCCTGTAAATATATCAAGGGCAAGCCTGCTTCGAAGGCAGCGCGCATGACGGCTTTCTCGCCAGGAGAGATGGAGGGAGAGATGAGCACTGCACCCTGCCGTGCGGCGGAGAGGAACTCCTGCACCTGGGCTTGTATCTCTTCTTCAGTAAGGCTGCGCGAGCATTGCACCTGCAAGCGGAAGGGGCGGTCGAGCAGGAAGCGGTTGCCGATGGCTGAGAAGGTGAAGCCGGCGGCTTGCAGGTTGCGCTGTACGCGGAACAAGTCGGGGTGCTCGCGCTTCATCAAGAGGCGGCGGGGGTTGTCGGCAAGATAGTGAAGCCATGTGTCGAACTGGCCGGAACGGAGCAGGAGGCGGTCGTTATAGCCGCGGGCAAAGAGCAGGCCGTGGCTGCGGTCCTCGCCTCGGCGGTCGCGGGGCTTTGTATGTTGCGTTGGCAACGCAACATACGGGACGAGGGAGGGGACGAGGGAGCGGTAGTGGCGGTTGCAGCTTTGCTTGAAGCCGCGCAGGGCCATGCCGAGGGGCGCTTCCATCTTATCCCTGACGAAGAGGATGCCGTGCAGGTGGTCGGGCATCATCTGAAGGGCAACGACTTCTATCTCGGGATGGTGCTGCGATGCAGCCCACCACTCGTCGGCCACACGCTGCCCCAGTTCGGTGAGCTCGATGCGTGGCTCGTCGGCATTGCCTTCCTGGGCATCGCTTTTGCCTACGACTTGCCCAAAGAGCGGACGGCGGCCCTCGGTCACCATCGTAATCATGTAGATTTGGCGGCCTGTGTAGTCGTGCCCCACACAGCGGCGAAGCATGGAGGGCTTCTTCTCTCCGGCAAAGGCTTTCTGGGCTTCGAAGGTTTCCTTCTTCATTGGCGTTTCCTCTTTGGGTTTGGATGTTGCGTTGGCAACGCAACATACGGAACGGATGCAAAGGTACAACTTTTTGATAAAAACGAGAAATAATAGGAAGGAAATGCGTACCTTTGCAAAATAAATTTCATTGCTGATGTCACCTTTTGCCTTCCTGTTGCGTTATGTTAGTGACCAGGGTCGAGAGAAACAAAAGAAACATAAGTTAAACGATTAAAACAAAAAGATTATGGATTCTGATACTATTGCAGGTATAATATTTGTAATTGCCTGTGGATGTGTGCTTCCTATTGTTCTGTCCTCGCTGAAAACTCGTAGGAAGATGAACGAGGCCGACGTGCGCAAGCAGATTGTGCTGGCTGCAATCGAGAAGAACAAAGAGACGGACGTGGAGGAACTACTCAAGAAGATGGCTCCCAAACAGAAACTGCTGAAGGAGAAGCTGCTGGAAAAGCTGCTTGTGGGAAGCATTCTTTCTTTCGCCGGCATTAGTTTCTTTGGCTTAGCCTTCCTTATGGATTGTAAGGGTGGATGCAGTGTTGACAGTCTTAATGCGACTTACTTCACGGGCTTTATCCTATTTGCCATCGGCGTTGCTTTCTTCATCAACTATGTGATAAGCAAGAAGATGCTGGCCAAGGAGATTGAGGCAGAGGAAATGGCTAATTCATGATTCTTAATTCATAATTCATATGTTGAAGGAATTGTGAATCGAGAGACTTTCATAGAATGTGTTGAGCGCGAGCAGGAGGCACTTCGCGGCTTCTTGCTCGCCCTTTGCTGCGGCAACAGGGACGAGGCGGACGACCTGGCGCAAGACGCTTTGGTGAAGGCCTACCTTGCCTGCTCTGGCTTTCGCGACGGAGGGAAGTTCCGTTCGTGGCTCTTCAAGATTGCCCACAACACGTTCCTCAGTCACAAACGAAGCCTGCAAACTACGGAAAGTATCGATGAGGCGAGAATGCTTGTCAGTAGTTCTGCTACCGACTCCGACTTCGAGCATCAGAGCCTCTATCTCGCTCTTCGAACGCTTCCGCCAAAAGAACGCTCCGCCATCACGCTGTTCTACCTTAACGGTTACAGCGTCAAGGAGATAGCTGCGATTACTGAAACCTCGCAGGATGCCGTGAAGCAACAACTCTCGCGGGGTCGCGACAAACTTAGAGAAAGGTTGAAACTATGACAAAAGATAAAGCACTGGAGGAGCTTTTCCTCGCTCAGAAGCCGACGTTCGACGACGGAGCCGAGTTCATGGCAAAGCTGACGAAGCGGCTCGACGCAGTTGAGTACTTCAAACAATACCAGGAGCGAGTCCTCCGCCGAAACAGGATTGTGATGGTTGCCGCCTTTGTGGTCGGCATCCTCAGCGGCGCAGTCAGCACGGCCTGGCTGCTCTCGTCGCCCATCGATACGAGTCTCTTCGATATTCAAGCCCCGACGGGCCTCCTGCTTTGGATTGTCAGGAACAGCCGCATCCTTGCCTGCGTCTGCCTTTCCACCCTGATGGTTTTCTGCACAATCGCTTTCGTGAACAATATTCTCGACATAATGGATATGCGTCTGAAAATAAAGGAGATGCGTATCCGGGCAGAAAAGAGATAAAACCCTACGTGTAGGATCGCCCGACGCTACGTGAAGGAAAGCGGATTCCCACGTGAAGGAAAACGGATTCCCACGTGTAGGAAAAGCCGACGCCACGTGTAGGATATCCAAACTTCACGCGGAGGATTCATTTTTGATGCGTTTTGTTTGCCCAAATGCTACCTTTTTCGTACCTTTGTCCCCCGAAATAAAACATACAGTACGATGAAACGCATCACATCCCTCCTTACATTATTTATATATATAAGTGCTGCGGCGCTGGCACAGTTCCACAATCCCGTCAACATCCAGGCCACGCAGAAGAAGGTCTCGGACGACGTTCTGGAGGTCGTCTTCCAGGGCTCGGTCGATGCCGGCTGGCACGTTTATGGGACGGACATTGCCGATGGCGGCCCCACGCGCGCCGAGTTGACGCTGGAGACGCAAAAGGGCGTGAAGCCCGACGGCAAACTGCGTGCGACGGGCAAGGTGCAGAAGGCGATGGACGAGATATTCGGCATCGAAGTCAGCTACATGGAGGGCACGGCCTCGTTCGTGCAGCGCTTCACCATCACGGAACCCGAGTACGAGGTCGCCGGCTACCTGACCTACGGCGCCTGCAACGACGAGAACTGCATCCCGCCAACCAACGTGGAGTTCAGCTTCAAGGGAGAGAAGGGCTCCACCCAAAACTCAAAGACCCTCTCTAACTCCCCCTTAAAGGGGGAGAACAAAGTTGCTCCTGAACCTGCTCTCCCTTCTGATTCGACATCCATCGCAATCTCTCCTTTAGATGAGGACTCAACGAAGGAAATCTCTTCTATGGGGGAAGATTTAAAGGGCTCTTTGTGGTCTCCTGTCATTTCTGAACTGAAAGCATTCGAGGAAGGTAATTCCTCCCTCCCTTTAAGGGAGGGTAGGGGTGGGTCTGTACGTGGCCTCTGGAGCATCTTCCTCTTGGGCGTGCTCGGCGGACTTATCGCCCTGCTCACGCCCTGCGTCTGGCCCATCATCCCCATGACGGTGAGCTTCTTCCTGAAACGTGCTGAGGACAAGAAGAAAGGCCTTCGCGACGCCATCACCTACGGCATCAGCATCGTCGTCATCTACGTCCTGCTGGGCCTCCTCGTGACACTCATCTTCGGCGCCAGCGCGTTGAATGCCCTCAGCACAAACGCCGTCTTCAACATCTTCTTCTGCCTCATGCTCCTCGTCTTCGGCGCAAGCTTCCTCGGCGGTTTCGAGATAACGCTCCCCAGCAGCTGGACGAACGCCGTGGACAAGAAGTCGAGCAGCACGACGGGCCTGCTGAGCATCTTCCTCATGGCATTTACCCTGAGCCTCGTCAGCTTCTCGTGCACGGGCCCCATTATCGGGTTCCTGCTCGTCGAAGTGAGCACCATGGGCTCCCTCCTCGCGCCGACCATCGGCATGCTGGGCTTCGCCCTGGCGCTCGCCCTGCCCTTCACCCTCTTCGCCATGTTCCCGGCTTGGCTCAAGACTATGCCCAAGAGCGGCAACTGGATGAATTGCATCAAGGTATGCCTCGGCTTGCTGGAGATTGCCTTTGCCCTGAAGTTCTTCAGCGTGGCCGATCTCGCCTACGGCTGGCACCTGATGGACAGGGAGGTGTTCCTCAGTCTGTGGATTGTCATCTTTGCCCTGATGGGCGCTTACCTCATCGGCTGGATACGTTTCCCGCACGACGAGGACGAGTACGACGAGATGGGCGAGGTCGTCCAGAGGCCGCGCACCAGCGTGACGCGTTTCTTCATGGCCCTCGCCGCCTTTGCCTTCGCCCTCTACATGGTGCCGGGGCTCTGGGGCGCTCCATGCAAGGCGGTCAGCGCTTTCTCACCACCAATGCAGACGCAGGACTTCCGCCTCGGAGACGCGTCGGTCGAGGCGCGCTTCAACGACTACGATGAAGGCATGCGATATGCCGCGGCCCACGGGATGCCCGTCATGATAGACTTCACCGGCTACGGCTGTGTGAACTGCCGCAAGATGGAGGCGGCTGTCTGGACCGACCCGCAGGTGGCAAGCCTCATGAAGGAAAAGTACGTCCTCATCACCCTCTATGTCGATGAGAAGACACCACTGCCCGAGAAGCTTGTCGTCAAGGAGAACGGCGCAGACGTCACGCTCCGCACCGTCGGCGATCGCTGGAGCTACCTGCAGCGCAGCAAGTTCGGCGCCAACGCCCAGCCCTTCTATGTCCTGCTCGACAACGCCGGGCATCCCCTCGCCGGCTCCTATTCCTACAACGAGGATATCGTGGCGTATCGCAACTTCCTCGAAAAGGGATTGCAACAATACAGGCAAAAACAGTAAATCCGTCGCGTCCGATTTGCACGTTTATGAGGTTTAAATTGTCCTAATTACAGCCATCTTTCTGTTAAATAAACTTAAAAGTGAGCTTTTTTGCCACTTTTGAGCGCTTTTTTGGTGGAGGTATGATTGCCGTTTCAATAAAAAGTCGTACCTTTGCACCCCGAATGGCCTCAATGGGCTCGTTCCTATACATTATAGATAATAATACATAATATATAAATAACAAAACAACAAAACAATGCCTACAATTCAACAATTGGTCAGAAAAGGCCGTACGGT
>CAMJOE010000158.1:0-5468 GCA_946407485.1 uncultured Prevotellaceae bacterium
CCATGTTCTTGTTGACGGTCAGGTCGGCTGCCACGAGCGCCTTCTCGGCCACCTTACCCGTGAGGTCGGGGTACTTGCTGCGCAGGTCGACGAGCATCGAGTGGTTGTCCGTGCCGCCGCTTACGATGTCGAAGCCCCTCTTGATAAGCTCCTCGGCGAGTACTGCGGCGTTCTTCTTCACCTGCTTTGCCCAGTCCTTGAACTCGGGCTGGAGAGCCTCGCCGAAAGCCACGGCCTTGGCTGCGATGACGTGCTCCAGCGGTCCGCCCTGGATGCCGGGGAAGACGGCGCTATTCAACAGGGCCGACATCTTCTTGATTTCGCCCTTCGGAGTCTTCTTGCCCCAAGGATTGTCGAAATCTTTGCCCATGAGGATGATGCCGCCACGGGGACCGCGCAGCGTCTTGTGCGTCGTGCTGGTCACTATGTGGGCGTACTTCACGGGATTGTCGAGCAGGCCGGCTGCGATGAGGCCGGCGGGGTGCGCCATATCAATCATCAGCAGGGCGCCCACCTTGTCGGCAATCTGACGCATGCGGGCATAGTCCCACTCGCGGCTGTAGGCCGAGCCGCCGCCGATGATGAGCTTGGGCTTGTGCTCGAGGGCAAGCTGCTCCATCTCATCGTAGTCCACACGGCCCGTCTCCTTTTTCAGGTTGTAACCCACTGGCCTGTAGATGATGCCGCTTGTGTTGACCGGTGACCCATGGCTGAGGTGGCCGCCGTGGTCGAGATTCAATCCCATGAAGGTGTCTCCGGGATTGAGGCAAGCCAGGAACACGGCGGCATTGGCCTGCGCTCCCGAGTGGGGCTGCACGTTGGCGTATTCCGCGCCGAAAAGCTTGCAGACACGGTCGATGGCGAGTTGTTCCACCTCGTCCACCACCTGGCATCCGCCATAATAGCGCTTGCCGGGATAGCCCTCGGCGTATTTGTTCGTCAGGCACGAGCCCATGGCTGCCATGACCTGGTCACTTACGTAATTCTCCGAGGCGATTAGTTCCATGCCTCTGCGTTGTCGCTGACTCTCCTTCTCAATGAGGGAGAAGATGATTGAATCCTGATTCATTTACGATTACTCTATTTACAATTAAATACTTGTTTGCTAAATATCTCCTCCCCTCGAGAAGGACGGGAGGGGGCCCCGCTATACGAGTTTGACGTCCGACAGACTGATTTCGCGGTTGCAGTAGTGACACTGGAGGGTGCCGCGCTCCTTGCCGAGGAAGTGGAAGCGCGTCGGCATCGGCTCGTTGTTCGTGATGCATTTGTGGTTGTCGCACTTGACGATGCCGATGAGCTCCTCAGGCATCTTCACCTCCTTCTTCTCCACTACCTCGTAGTCACGTATCACGCTGAGCGTCACGTTCGGTGCCACTACGCTGAGCTGGTTTATCTCGTCGTCGGAGAAGAACTTACCCGCTATCTTGATGATGCTCTTGTGTCGCATCTTCTTGCTCTTGAGGTTGTAGCCCACAGTGACTGCCGTGTGCACGGTCTCGAGGTGCAGCAGGCTGATGACGTCGAACAGCTTGGCCGACGGTATGTGATCGATGACGGTGCCGTTCTCGAGAGCAGCCACCTGAAGTTCCTGGCGTTTCATGTTGTTGATAATTAGAAAATGTGAAATGAAGAAAATAGCAAACTCGGGGCCGCCTCTCTTATTATCTTAATTTCTTATTTTATAATTGTTGTGTCGTTGATGATGTCTTCGAGGGTGATGCCAAGTGTGTCGCAAAGGATTGCCTGGCGTGCATAGAGGCCGTTGCGTGCTTGCTGGAAGTAGTACGCATAAGGTGTGTCGTCGATGCGGTACTCTATCTCGTTGACGCGGGGTAGTGGATGAAGAATCTTCATGTTAGGTTTCGCCTTCGCGAGCATGGGCAGGGTCAGCAGGTAGCGATCCTTGACGCGCTCGTACTCGTCGAGGTCCGTGAAGCGCTCCCTTTGCACGCGCGTCATATATAATATGTCGGCGCCGGCTATCGTGTCGGCATCGAAGTCCTGATGCTCCACGAAGCGGATACCCTTCTCCCGACAATACATCTTGTAATGCTCGGGCATGGCGAGCTCGTCGGGTGCTATGAAGTGGAACGTCGGATTGAAATGCCGCATCGCCGTCAACAGGCTGTGAACGGTGCGCCCATACTTCAAGTCGCCCACCAGATAGATGTTCAAATCCTCGAGCTTACCTTGTGTCTGATAGATTGTATAGAGATCGAGCATCGTCTGGCTCGGGTGCTGATTGGCGCCGTCACCTGCATTGACGATGGGCACAGGCGATACCTCGCTCGCATACTGCGCGGCGCCTTCCAGGTAGTGACGCATGACGATGATGTCGGCATAGTTTGACACCATCATGATCGTGTCCTTGAGCGTCTCGCCCTTTGTGCCGCTCGTCACCTTCGGGTCAGCAAAGCCGATGACTTTCGCGCCGAGGCGATTGGCCGCGGTTTCAAAGCTGAGACGCGTGCGAGTGCTGGGCTCGAAGAACAGCGTAGCAACGATGCGCCCCTCCAAAAGGCGGCGATTGGGATGCTTTTCAAACTCCTGCGCCATCCGAATGAGATACTCTATCTTCTCCCTCGTATGGTAGGCTATGGTTACAAGACTTCTGGTTTGCATTGCTTCACGTTTTTTCTGTGCAAAGATACACAAAAATGAAGAATGATAAGATAATAATGAAGAATTATTATGCTGAAACAAAAAATTATGAATTATGAGCTATGAATTATGAATTAATTATCGTACCTTTGTAGTCTTAAAATGCAATTTCTGATGAGAAAGAAATTCTTCCGCGTCCTTTGGACATGCTTCATACTGGGCGTGCTCGCAATAAGTGTCACGTTTTACTGCATCTTTACGGGCATCATAGGTTACATGCCCGACATCAAGCAGTTGCAGAACCCCGTCAATAAGTTCGCCACGCAGGTCTTCTCTGCCGACGGCAAGCAGCTCGGCACGTGGAGCTACAGCAGCGCTAACCGTGTCTTTGCCGACTTCAACGAATTGCCTCCTGCTCTCGTGCAGGCACTTATCGCGACGGAAGACGTGCGCTTCTACGAGCACAACGGTATCGACTTCATGGCCCTGATGCGAGCCATCGTGAAGCGAGGCGTGCTGCAACAGAAGAGCGCGGGCGGCGGCAGCACCATCACGCAGCAGCTTGCCAAGCAGCTTTACTCGGAGAAGGCCGCCACGACGATGGAGCGCGCCCTGCAGAAGCCGATAGAATGGGTGATTGCACTCAAGCTGGAGCGTTTCTACACGAAGGAGGAAATCATCGTCATGTACTTCAATTACTTCGACTTCCTGCACAACGCCGTCGGCATCAAGACTGCCGCGCAGACCTACTTCGGCAAGGAGCCGATGGCGCTTGACACGTGCCAGTGCGCCCTCCTGGTAGGCATGTGCAAGAACCCCAGCTACTTCAACCCCGTCCGTCGCCCCGAGCGATGCATCGACCGCCGTAACACGGTGCTGATGCAGATGGAGAAGGCGGGCTTCCTCACCGAGGAGCAGCGCGAGGAGTTGCGTGAGCGCCCGTTGGGTCTCGCTTTCCATCGCGTCAGCCATAAGGAAGGACATGCCACTTATCTGCGCGACTACCTGCGCCAGGTACTGATGGCGAAGAAGCCCAATCGCAGCGACTACCCCGCCTGGCAGCAGCAGAAATACTACGAGGATT
The DNA here is from genome assembly GCA_946407485.1 of uncultured Prevotellaceae bacterium. GTDB lineage: Bacteria > Bacteroidota > Bacteroidia > Bacteroidales > Bacteroidaceae > Physcousia. The sequence continues at coordinate 3,689 of CAMJOE010000158.1, forward strand.
CCATCTCGTGGGAGCGCGACCCGCTTTACGGCTGGTGCAACAAGAACTTCAATCGCGACGGCCGACCTTACAACATCTACACCGACGGCCTTAAGGTCTTCACGACCCTCGACAGCCGCATGCAGGAGTATGCAGAGCAAGCCGTCGCCCGCCACGTTACGGGCGAGCTTCAGCCGCAGTTCGACAAGGAGCAGCGTAGCAACAAGAACGCGCCCTACGCCTCTGCCATCACCGCCGAGAAGGCGAAGGCCGACCTGGCGCGTGCCAAGCGGCAGAGCCCCCGATACTTAGAGATGAAGAAGGCCGGGCACTCGGATGCCGAGATCGAAGCAGCATTCAACAAGCCTATCGAGATGACGGTCTATACCCTGAAAGGCGACAAGGACACGATGATGACGCCGCTCGACAGCATCCGCTACTACAAGTCGTTCCTGCGCGCCGGCTTTATGTGCATGGATACCGAGACAGGCCACGTGAAGGCCTACGTCGGGGGTGTCGATTACAGTCACTTCCAATACGACATGGTGACGTTAGGCAAGCGGCAAGTCGGTTCTACGATAAAGCCCTACCTCTACTCACTGGCCATGGAGAACGGCTGGTCGCCCTGCGACGTCGCACCTAATGTCCAGCAGACTTATTACATTAAGGGCAGCGGAGCCTGGACGCCGCGCAACGGCAGCCGTGCGCGCTACGGAGAGATGGTGACGCTGAAGTGGGGCCTGGCCACCAGTAACAACTGGATCTCGGCTTGGGTGCTCAACCAGCTCAGCCCTGCTCTCTTCGTCAAGCTCCTGCACGACTTCGGCATCCAGAATCAGGACATCCACCCCTCCCTCGCGCTTTGCCTCGGCCCCTGCGACATCTCGATTGCCGAGATGGTAGGCGCCTACTCGGCCTTCCCGCAGAAAGGCGTGCGCCGCACCCCGCTCTTCGTGACGCGCATCGAAGACAGCGACGGCAACGTCCTGACGCAATTCCAGTCGAGAGTCAAGGAGGTGATTTCCGAGGAGACTGCCTACAAGATGATCATCATGATGAAAGGCGTCATCGACGGCGGCACGGGCTCTCGCATGCGGCGTCGTTACAACATCACAGCTCCTATGGCAGGCAAGACGGGTACGACCAACGACAACAGCGACGGCTGGTTCGTAGGCTACACGCCGCGCCTCAGCTTCGGTGCCTGGGTAGGTGGTGACGAGCACGACGTCCATTTCGCAAGCATGGCCCTCGGCCAGGGCGCGAATGCCGCTCTGCCCATCGCTGCCTACTTCCTGCAAAAGGTCTTTGCCGACAAACGCCTTGGCTACAGCGAAGAGGAGGACTTTGATATCCCGCCCGGCTACGACCCCTGCGGCGTGGCTGCCTCAAGCGACATCCCGGAAGAGGAAATCGAAGAAGAGTCGGGCTTCGACATCGGGAATGTTTTCGAGGAATAGCAGAAACAAGCTTTTTCTTCAGGTCGCTCATACCATTTCGTCGTTTAGGACGACTGCTAACGCAAGAAAGCATTGCTCCCTGAACGACGAATCTTTTATACTGATAAAATAGCAAAAATAGTGTCGTTTAGCATCAAAATAGTGTATGTGCCTTGATATATATCAACAAATATGGTGTTTTGGCACTTTTTTCCTCATTTTTCATTGCACATTGAAATATTTGCCGTACCTTTGCAGTGCAAAAAGAAAGTAAGAGTATTCGACATCATAAAATTCGATAGTTTTAGGTAAAAGATTTGTTTGAAGGTTAATAATAGTTGTTAGTTTTAGTTTTTGGAGAAGCA
>CAMJOE010000159.1:0-5459 GCA_946407485.1 uncultured Prevotellaceae bacterium
ACCTTGGATGCACACTAAACGACTGCGATTGGAAAATTTAAACGACAATCCCTAACATAAAGTTGAATTTTCTGACATCGCAACCGATTGATTATCAATGCAGATTAAATTTGAGCCATTTTCTCGCCTCCTGGACTCCAAAGCGCCACAAAGCCAAAAACAAGCCGTCAGAAACGGCTTTGTTTCAAAAATATTGACAAGATTGGTTGATTTTGTAGGACAAAAAGCACACCGAGCCAAAGGTCAGCTGAAATCAAAGTTCGAATGAATTATATTGTTGTCCCGCAAAACAGCACCGTAGGTGCGACAGAACACAGACGGGGGTGTTAACCCCCGGGACAGCATCATCGGCAATCTCCAAGCCCTGAAAGGGCGGCAGAATAAACTATTCGCGTCAATTCTTTAACTTAAAACACAAAAGCCGCCTCTTCTTATCAGATGCTATTATCCAAAATATACTTTTCTATCTTCGCTATGAGTTGACGTGTGGGCTCTATCTTTGGAGCTGCGTCTTTCTCCTGGGCATTGAAGGAGCAATTATAGTCAGCCTTCTCACGCAATCCTTGCAGACGAGAGTAGTGCCTTCCATCTTCGATAGTAAAAATGCCCTTAGTGACATAGTACTGACCGAAGGCACCTACTGCTCCACGATGCGAACCTACATTATAACCATCGTTAATGAGCAGGGCAGATACGGCGTGAAACAAGGAATAATAAAGGCGGTTTACAACATTATCCCAATACCCTGCCTCGCACAACAAGGGAATTTGGTCGAAAATGGCATGAGCTTTCTCTATCTGCAAGCGAACCACAGCCCGGCGCTCCTCATCATTAAGACTCATACTAATACAATCTTTTCTTGTTCAACATTCTTGTAGAAAGGAAGAAAAGAAAGAGAATCCCATTCCTTCTTTGTGTACATTTGCGGACTGATAAGCTCGCCCAAATTCCAGCCTAACATGGTGAAAGGAAACGACACGTTATCGTAGTCGTCGTCGGTCAATTCGGGCTTATCAAGCAGAATAAGCAAATCCCAGTCACTACTTTTATGGGCATCGCCACGTGCCTGCGAACCGTACAGAAGAAGTGAACTCCCCTTAGGTAATGCCGTCTTGGCCACCTGCCGAATACTGTCGATGACTTGGTTCTTATCCATACACTATTATATTTATATATGGTGCAAAGGTAGGACAAATAATTCGAACCGCCAAGCGATTCGGTTAATTTCTTTGCAAATGATGCGCTGTTGCTTTTAGAAGAGCTGCATCACTCCGCTGGCGGGGCGACCTGCGAGGAGTTCCTGCTTCATGTAGTCCATATAGGGTGCGACGTGTTGGAAGAAGATTTTGTAGCCGGCGCAGAGGTAGTTGAGACCGGACTCGCCGTCGGCTGTCTTGAGGAAACGCAGGCGGGGGCACTCGCCGTGGCAGGCCTTGAGCCACGGGCACTCGCGGCATTGGCGGGGAAGGGCCTCCTTCTTCATGCGGCTGAAGCGGTTCTGCTTCGTGCCATAAAGCATCTGCGGAAGGCCATGAGTGCGGATGTTGCCAAGCTTGTACTCGGGAAAGACAAAGTGGTCGCAGGAATAGACATCGCCATTGTGCTCCATGACTGCCGCGTGGCCGCACTCCTCGGCATAGACGCAAACGCCGGGCTCCATGCCCATCCAGCCAGCGAGGGTGGCATCGAAAAGCTGCACGAAAACCTCGCCCACATCGCTCTTCACCCATTCGTCGAAGATGGCACACATGAAGCGCCCCCACTCCTCCGGACGGATGCTGAAAGGGGCGACGGGACAGTCCTCGTCGAAGAGCTGGGCGAGATGGCGGCCGTCGGCGTGCTCCTTGATGCGCTCCACCACAGGACTGATTTGCAGATACTTGCAATGCAACTCGTCGCGAAAGAAACGGTAGAAGGCCAGCGGGTCTTGAGCATTATGGTGATTGGCCGTTGCCATCGCGTTCCACTCCACGCCGTACTCATCCAGCAAGCGGATGCCGTCCATCACCCTTTGCCACGTGCCTCTGCCCTGAGCATCAAGGCGATAGGCATCGTGCTGCTCCTGTGTGCCGTCGATGCTGATGCCCACGAGCCAGCCTTCGTCGTGAAGGAACTGGCACCACTCGGGGGTGAGGTAGATGCCGTTGGTCTGAATGCTGTTGCTGATGCGTTTGCCACGCCCATAGAAGCGCTGCAGACGGACCGCCTGCTGGTAGAAGCTGAGGGGCTTGAGCATGGGCTCGCCTCCGTGCCAGGTGAAGAGCACATCAGGCATCTGCTGGACTTGGATGTAGTCACGGATATACTGCTCCAAGAGAGAAGAGTTCATCCCCCAAGACCCACCTCTGCCCTCCCCTGAAGGGAGGGAATTAGAGAGGTGTTGCTTCTCTAAATAATAGCAATACTGGCAGCGCAGGTTGCACTTCGGCCCTGCAGGCTTGGCCATCACATAAAGCGGACGAGCGAAAGGATAAGCGGTGGACATGGCTTTGGGGTGCTTAATTCATAGTTATGAGTTCATCGTTCTTGTCCCTGGTTGTTATCAGCGCAAACCTGCATTCACAGCTTTGAATTATGAGCTCTGAACTATGAACTTATTAGTCAGATACTTCACCGGATACCATATCGCGAGCCAGCCGACGACGAGCACAGTGACGAGGACAAGCAGGATATCCGTCCAATAGACGCTCACGGGGTAAGTCTCGATGATGAAGCTGCCCTCGCTGTCGCCCATCGAAACAAGGCCGTACCTCTGCTGAATCCAACAGAGCACGCCGCCCAAGACCAGGCCGAGCAAGGCGCCTGCCAGGCTGATGATGTGGCCCTCGAGACGGAAGATGGTGCATATCTGCGAGTCGTTGGCGCCGAGGCTGCGGAGGGTCTGGATGTCCTGCCGCTTGTCTATCATCAGCATCGAGAGCGAACCGATGATGTTGAAGCAGGCCACTAATAATATAAAGGAAAGGAAGAGGTAGGAGATGAGCTTCTCGATGCGCATCACGCGAAAGACATCGTTCTGCTGCTCATAGCGGTCCTCCACCTTGAAGCGGTCGCCAAGCTGTGCCCTCAGCTGCTCCTTGACCTTGTCTGCCTTGAGGCCGTCCTTGAGCCTCAGTTCGATGGCCGACACCCTGACCTCGCGGTCGAAAATCCTCTGGGCAAACGGCAGGCTGGTGAGGATGTAGTTGGCGTCGTACTTGGCTTGGCGGACCATGAAGACCACGCCCGGGCTCTGCAGTTCATCGTGGTTGAAGGAGGACAGCGGGTTGCCGATATTGACGCGCTCACCGGGCTTGGGGGCATAGACCTGCAGCGGCTCCTCGAAGTTCGCGGGCAGGCCGAGCTGCTGGGCAAGCTGGATGCCGAGGATGCCGTACTCCAGGACATCGGCATGCAGGCAGAAGTGTCCGTCGCCATAAAGGATGTCCTCGATGTGGCCTTGCTCTGTAACATTGTCGGCCACGCCCTTGAGGGTCACCACCTGCTGCCTGCCCTCGCGAACGACAAGCGCCTGCCCTTCGAGGACAGGCGTATAGACAGCCACCGCATCACTCTTCCTGAGTGCCTGCAGGGCAGCATCGTTGGCGCTGACGGTCTGCCCGTCCTTGGGGGTGACAAGCAGTTCGGGGTCGAACGCCGTAAAGAGGTCGGCCACAAGATCTTGGAAGCCGTTGAAGACGCTCAGCGTGACCACCATCGCCATCGTGGCCACAGCCACACCAAGCACCGAAATGCCGCTGATGATGTTAATGGCATGGTGGCTCTTCTTGGCAAAGAGGTAACGGCGAGCTATGAACAATTCATAATTCATAATTCATGATAATTCTTTATAGCCGACCTTTTCACTTATTACATTTCCCAATTATGAATAGTGAATAATTCAAAATAATCCTTTGTAGCTGTCCATTTCACTTATTACACTTCCCAATTATGAATAGTGAATTGTGAATTATGAATTATGAATTGCGAAGGAGTTCGTCGATGTGCTCCACATAGTCCAGGCTGTCGTCCACGAAGAACTTGAGCTCGGGGATGATGCGGAGCTGTTTGCCGACGCGGGTGCCGAGCTCATAGCGGACCTGCCGCACATTGGTGTTGACGTTTTGCACTATCTCCTCGGCCCTCTCGCTTGGGAAGACGCTGAGGTAGCAGCGGCACACGCTCATGTCGGGACTGATGCGGCAAGCACTCACGCTCACCAGCACCCCTCGCATCGCACTTGTCTGCTTCTGGAAGATGTCGCTCAACTCCTTCTGAATGAGTCGCGCTATCTTGTTCTGTCTTGTCGTTTCCATAATTTATTGATGAAGAATGGGGAATGAGGAATTATCTACCGCCGTAATAATTTTTTTTACAATGACAAAGAATGATGAATGAAGACTCTGTCCCGAGCTGTTCTGCGCGGTAGCAAATTCTTCATTCTTCACTCTTCATTCTTCATTTTGAAACATGGGGTCCCATGCCGGCAAGCGGACTGGCTTCTGCTTGAGGGTTTCGAGCACGGAGGCGGGGCAGTACTTGCGGTTGACCACCACGCGGAACATGTACTCGCGGAACCACTCGTCGGTCATGATGATGTAGCCGTTTGCGCCGCTGGCCGAGCCCCAGCTGTTCTCCACCTTCCACTTCTTCGGCTTGCCTGCGCCGTCGAGGTCAACAGCCATCAAGGTCATGGCATGCGTGCTGCCGCTGTCGAAGGTCTCGATGCGCTGCTTCTTGTTCATGCCGAAGGTGGTGCCGAGGAGGCTTCCGTAGTCGAAGTTGGCCAAGTCGGCAATGCCAGTGGTGCGGTCGAGGCACTTGTTCACGTCGCAGCTGAAATACATCTGGCAGCTGTCCTTGAGGGAGGCGATGGCGATGCTCTCCAGCTCCTCGATGGGCAGGTTGACATAGAGCCAGTTGTGTCCGTCGTAGACATGGCGGTCGTAGTCAATCTCATAGACTTTACCGAAGGGCCGGCTGGGGTCGTTCATCAGCATCACATAGTCCTTGTTGAGGTCCTCGCCATCGCTGATGCAGTAGGCCTTGAAGAACTCCTGCGGAGTGTATGTCCTGTCCTTCCAAGTAAACTCAGTGGGAGGCACGCCGTAGGCCATCACGAGCATGCGATAGACTGTGCCGAGCTGTTCCACCTTGAGCGCCTGCAACTGCTTCTCGCTCATGCCTGCCTCGCTGTTCTCGCGCAGGGTGATGCCGAACTCGCGCAGCTTCCTCTTCAGGTGGCCACAGAACTCGCTGGTGCTGTTGCTGACGTAGGTCTCGGGCATAATGTCGGCAGGAATGACGCCGTACTTTGTGGCAAGGTCAGCCACGCCGGTGTAGGTGCCGCCGTCGGAGAGCGGATGCTGGAAGAGCCAGCGCACCATCTCGCTGTCGATGGGCTGCTTGCGAGTGTCGATGATGCCCTGCAGGAAGAGGTTGCTCTTCTCGAGCTGGTCGTAGAAGAAGAGGTAGCACTG
>CAMJOE010000160.1:0-5424 GCA_946407485.1 uncultured Prevotellaceae bacterium
ACCCCTGGAACCGTAACGACTACACGGCCAGCAAGACCTACTCCCTGCCCGTCTCGATGAGCTGGCAGGTGGGCAGCATCGGTTCGCTGCGCAACAACAAGAAGAAGGCAGAGGTGACGCGCGAACAGCTCCGCAACGCCAAGCAGGCCATTCAGGCTCAGCTCGTGGCAAGCATCGCCTCGATGTACTACAACCTCTCGATGCTCGACGAGCAACGGCTCTTGACGAAGCAGACGGAAGAGAACTGGGACAAGTACCTGAAGATGCAGAAGCAGCTGATGAATGCCGGACAAAGCAACATGGCAGCCGTAGCCAGCATAGAAGCCACCTACTATAGCATACAGACGTCTGTCGTCTCCATCGACAACAGCATACATGCCTTCGAGAATGCACTTGCCACGTTGCTTGGAGAGACGCAAAGCCACATCGATAGGAACCCCCTGGCCTCCTTCCAGACACCTGCCGTTTGCAGCACAGGCATGCCTATCAGCATCCTCGACCGACGCCCCGACGTCCGCGACGCCGAGTACAAACTGGCAGCTGCCTTCTACGACAAGAACATTGCCTACAGCAGTTTCTTCCCGCAGCTCAACATCACGGCCAACGGTCAGTTCACCAACGCCGCAGGTGCCGTAGTCAATCCGGGCGTCTTCATCGGAGCGGCAGTGGCAACACTCGCTCAGCCCCTCTTCGACAACGGACGCATCCGTGCTCAGTACAAGATATCGAAGGCCGAGTATGAGATAGCCGCCAACAACTTCCAGCAGGCCGTCATCAAGGCTGGCAACGAGGTGAATCTGGCAATGGACGACATCTACGTCTCCCGCTTAATGCAGGAACTCATCGACAAGCAAGTGGAATCTCTGACTAAGGCACTCGACGCCACGCAGAAGCTCTATCAGAACACTGGCACGAACTACCTGAATGTCATCACCGCACAGAACTCGTTGCTCTCTGCCCAGATGAGCCAGATCAGCAACCGCATGGATGCCATCACCGCCACCATCAACCTCTATCAGGCCCTTGGCGGCGGCGCAGAATAGAGAGAACGATAACTTAGGAATTAAGTGATAGGGGCGTGTCAGAATAATCGGACATACTCTCTTTTATGTTTTAACCACGAACTGAGGTCGACGGCCGTAGGGAAAGTCAATTGCACGAATAGTTCAACTACTGATTGAGTTAATAATCATTGGCGTCCGGTAAAAGCACCAGACGCCAATGATTATTATCCCTTCATCACGATTTCGCGTTCTTCTGGGGTGAGGCCGTAGAGGTCGAAGACGCGGGTGTCTATCTCTCTGTCTGTCTCGCTGATTTGCTCTTTCAGTGTGTTGCAGGCTGCGTTGTAGTCGTTGAAATATGGCTCCCATTCGTCTTGCTGCGAGAGGGAAAGGCGTATCTTCTGTTTCTTCAGTTCTGCCACGAAGCCCGCGAAGTCCAGCTCGTCAAAGGTTTGTAAAGCGGTGGTTATCTTCACGCCCTCGAGGTTTCTTGTCAAACTTCGCAGGAATTGGCTTCGCTTCTCTTGCAACTCCTTGTTGAGGGAGAGCATCTTGTCGGCAAGGGCGATAAAGGGCTGCTGGGCATCGAGAGAAATGGCTGGAATGGGGATATTTCGAATGTATTCGGGGTTTACATCAATGTTGCCGCTTCCTCTTATTGAGTTAAGAAGATGGTTCGCATATTTTGAATTAAGTATAACCAAAAGGAATCTTATATCAATCGATGATGATAATCCTTCTAATTCAGAACGTGAAATGGTAGAAAACTTCTTTACACTATTATTTATGCTGGCATTCTCTACTCCAATTAAGTCTTTCCATAAAACACAGATTCTATTTGTTTGGTCGCAAAGCAATTTGTTAGTGTCAAGAACTACTTTAAGTGCACCTATCTTGTTTGTCAACAACTTAGGGCAGTCATAAAGCTCTCTAAATGTGGGACGACTTAATTGATATGGGCTACGTTCTGTTTCATATTCCAAATAACGTATTCTATTAAATACATATCTGTCAATATCTTTTGCTTCAACATATTCTCTACAGTGGATTTCATCTTTTGTTAGGCTGACAAGGTCTTCTTTCTTGAATGCGCCTTTAGCTGTCTTTTCATCGGCATTAAGTACCATTCCTTTGCTAATGTAGCAGAAGTCCCCCAGAACATTCATGCCTTCGTGGCGGTTTGCCTTCTTTGTGGTATCGTCGAGATTCCATACAAAACTTTTCTCATCTTGAAGGAGCGAATTTCGGTCCTTTTGATAAGCAATTTGCAACGAACCATCCGTTAACTTAGAAATGGATATGGCTTGCTTATTGTGTGTCTTTTGAACGAAGAAAATGGTGCTTGTTACCATTGCATCTTCGAAGACTTTCGTTCCCTTAAGGTCAGAAACTTCATATAAAGAAAACTCATCAAGCAACATCTCCCTTGCTTTTTGAGCATAGAGCTGATTTGTCAGTGGGTAGGGTACAATCATTGAACAAAGCCCACCATCTTTACAAAGATGCCTTATTCCTAATTCGATAAACGGTATGTACAAGTCCCATTTCTGGAAAAGAGACTTGTAGTTGCCACAACTGATAATCCCCTGTCTTTGTCTAAACATTTCAGGAGATTCAACTTGCGTTGCAACACTCACATACGGTGGATTACCTATTACGACATCAAATCCACCTTTCTCGAAGACTTGCGGGAACTCTTTCTGCCAGTCGAAGGCTTTGTCGCCTGCGATGGCTGGGTCACTGATGAGCGAGTTGCCGCACTTGATGTTTTCGCTGAGGGTGTTGAGCTTACGGCGAGGCTTGGCTGTCCGAAGCCACAGGGCAAGCTGCGCTATCTCTACGCTCTCTTCGTTGATATCGACTCCATAGAGGTTGTGCTCCAGTATCTCGTTGTCTATCTGGTCTAAGGGCAGCTCGTAGCCTGTTATCCGCTTCATCATCTCGAAGACTTTCTCATGCTCGCTCTTCAGGAACTTGAAGGCGGCATTGAGGAAGGCTCCTGAGCCGCAGGCTGGGTCGAGTATCGTGATGCCCAAGAGCCATTCGCGATACTGCGTCAACTGACTGTCCATGTGCCGCCTTGTCTGTAGCTGTCTGTTCTTGTCGGCAAAAAACTCCGCTTCATCAATGCCCAGCTCTTGCTTCTTCTCCGTGCAGAGACGGCCTATGGTGTTCTCCACTATATATTTAGTAATGTACTGGGGCGTGTAGAAGACACCATCCTGCTTGCGCTTGGAAACGAGCGCTCTTCCTGCCTCAACCGGGGAAGAGCCGAGACCTGCCTCGATTTGCTGGGTGACTTCCTCTATTTCGCTGAGCGAGTTCTCGAAGATATGGCCGAGAATGTTGACATCTACCTCGCTCTCGAAATCGTAGGTGGAGAGGCGCTTGGTGTGCTCCACAAGCACTTCGTCGCTGATTTGGATATTGTCGAGCACCTCGTCGGGCTTGAACAGACCTCCGTTGTAGGCGAAGATTTCGTACTTCTTGCCTTGGAAGCCTGTATTCATATAGCCGAAATACTTCTTGATGCGATCGTAGAAGGGGAAGTAGTCGCCATGATCGTTCATTTCCTCCCACCAGTTGATGATTTGCATCATTGAGTTTGGGGGCAATAGTCCGCAGTCTTCAGCAAAGAAGATGAAGAGCAGGCGGTCGAGCAGCTTCTGTGTCTTCTTGAAGAGGAGCAAAGTCCAATCTCGCTCGTCCTTGCCCTCAGGAGTTGGGTTGTTCTTCAGTATGTCGGCAAAGAGGGCTCGCTTGAATTGCGAGTAATCGCGATAGAGCGCTTTCGTAATTTGGTCTTCGCTGGAGACGGATTCCTGCTTCATCTTCAGGGCGACTTCCTGCTTTACCTGCTCAAAGGCGAGGCAGAGGTAGAGTTCGCGGAAATCTTGCTCTGTGAGGGTGAAGAGGTTCCATTCGCGATGCTCCACTGTATTGTCTATGTAGAGGCGCAGCTTCTCGAAGTTGCTGATGATGACGAGGCGGGCATCGGGATGCTGGTTCTTGTAGCCAAAGGCCTGCGCCTCCACTTTCGAGAGGTCGGGCGTCTTGTGGTCTTTCAGCTCGATGATGCCAACCACCTTTCCGCCTATCAGTATGGCTCCGTCGGCTTTCTTGGAGTTTGTCTCGTTCTTCTGCTCCGTGATGAGGTTGAAGTCGGGCGAAGGGTTGAGTGTATAGCCCAGCACCTTGACAAAGAGCTCGCGGAGGAAGCCCTCTTGAAACTGCTCCTCCTTCGACTGGAGGATGTTCTGCTGTATGTCGGCATTGAGGAAATAGCTTTGGAACGTGCTCCACGCCGCGTCTATCCGTTCGGCAGACAGCGTGGAGAGGTACTTCCTGAGGATGTTCTTCTGGAATAGCATAAAGCGGAAATGTTTGTTTTCGACGACAAAGTTACGAAAAGTCTTAAACAAATTAACAACTTTAACAACAAATTTTTCCATTGGCGTCCGGTAAAATGCACCGGACAGCAATAAATAATTTTAAAGTTACCAATGTGAAACTTTTTGTTTCGCACACGTAACAAAAAGTTTCGCATTGGAAACAAATCGTTTTGACAGGTCGCGAGATATTACTTCACATTTCTTAGGGTTTTAGACTACACAAAAAATGTGGAGTATTTGAATAAAATCGGTGAAATGGCAGAATGATGTCAATTATATAGGTTACCTACATAGTGCAAACCTTTGAATAATAAGGTGCTACATACGTTTATGTTGGTATGCAGGTAGTTTTGGGGAGGTTGAGGGTCAGGCGGTGATGATGCTTTCGATGTAGTCGAGGAGTTCGTCCTTGCCCTGCTTTGTCTCGCTGCTCGTGATGAAATGCGGCGGCAGTTCTTCCCATTGCTTCGAGAGCTCGGCGAGGTAGTGCTTGACGTTTGCCGCGAGTTTTCCCTTCGAGAGCTTGTCGGCCTTGGTGAAGACGATGCTGAAGGGGATGCCGTTCTCGCCGAGCCATTCGATGAACTCGAGGTCGATGCGCTGAGGCTCATGGCGCGAGTCGATAAGCAGGAAAAGGTTCAGCATCTGCTCGCGGCGCAGGATGTAGCCCGATATCATGCGCTGCAGCTCGTCCCTCTGCTGCTGTCCTCGCTTGGCATAGCCGTAGCCGGGAAGGTCGACGAAATAGATGCTTCCTCCATCCCCTCCGAGGGAAGGGGGAATCGAGCCGCTCTTTTTCCCCTCTCCATTGGAGAGGGTTAGGGCGAGGCTGAAATAATTTATCAGCACCGTCTTGCCCGGCGTGGCAGACGTCTTGGCGAGACCTGCTCGGCCCGTCAGCATGTTGATGAGGCTGGACTTGCCGACGTTGCTTCGCCCGATGAAGGCGAACTCCGGCTGGTCTCCTGCCGGGCATTGCTCCACGCGGGCGCAGCTGACGACGTATTCTGCGGAACGGATATTCATGT
>CAMJOE010000161.1:0-5370 GCA_946407485.1 uncultured Prevotellaceae bacterium
AGGTCGTGGTCGATGGCCATGTAGAGGTTGCTGATGGTCTGAGCCTGAACGCCTTGCGTGGCATCCACCACCAGCAGGGCGCCCTCGCAGGCTGCGATGCTTCGGCTCACCTCGTAGCTGAAGTCCACGTGTCCCGGAGTGTCGATGAGGTTGAGGATATAAGACCCACCCCGTCCCTCCCTTAAAGGGAGGGAGTCTTTCGTGGAGAGGCAATCGCTCGACGAAGCAGACTCGCCTGCTTTCTCCCCCTTTAAGGGGGAGTTAGAGGGGGTCCACTCCATCTGTATGGCGTGGCTCTTGATGGTGATACCACGCTCTTGCTCCAAGTCCATATCGTCGAGCATCTGCCCCTTGGTCACGGCGATGGTCTTCGTGTACTCCAGCAGACGGTCTGCCAGGGTGCTTTTCCCGTGGTCGATGTGGGCGATGATGCAGAAATTCCTGATGTTTTGCATGAAAAAGTGTATTTGCTTTGCAAAGTTACAAAAAATAGTTCATAGTGCAAGCATCGTGGCCATTTATTTTTTCCTTATTTACTCTGGCCTCACTATCCATTCGCAATAAACTGCCGAAACGAATGCAAGTTCTTCGGCTCCGAAACAAGAAAAGAGTAACGCAAAAAGGCCAATCCGCCGCTATACTCAACGCTGTCGGTATCGTTTGATGGAATTAAAAATGAAAAATGAAAATTGAAAAATAAGAATTAAGGATTGTGAATTATGAATTGTTTTTCGTATCTTTGCACCGGAATTAAGTATTTTTATGTCATGAAGAAGTATCTGTTACCTTTGATTTGCCTGGCGTCGCTGGGTGCCTTCTCGCAAACGATGACCGAATGGGACGACGTAAGCGTCACGAGCCTGAACCGCATTCAGAGCCACGACCTAAGCATCCCCTTCGACAATGCCGAGGCGGCGCACTCGCTGGACTTGTCGAAATCGCCCTACTACCTCGACCTCAACGGCACCTGGAAGTTCCGATGGTGCGCCCTGCCAAGCAAAGTGCCTGCAGGATTTTATGCTGACGGCTTTGACGCCAGTTCGTGGGACAACATTACTGTCCCGATGCCCTGGCAGATGTATGGGGTGCGCAACAATAAGAGTTGGGACAAACCGCTCTACGTCAACACGCGCTACCCCTTCACCTACACCGACAGCTACTCCGTAATGGCTGCGAGGCCAGGTGATTACACCTACAACGAACAGATGAAGAACCCGGTGGGTTGCTATCGCCGAACCTTCACGCTGCCCGAGGGCTGGCTGGGGAGAAAGACTTTCCTGCGCTTCAACGGAGCAGGTCACGGCTACTATGTCTGGGTGAACGGGCAGTTCGCGGGCTATGCCGAGGACTCCTATCTGCCGAGCGAATTCGACGTGTCCGACTTTGTCCATGAGGGCGAGAACAACGTCTCCGTACAGGTTTACCGCTTCACAAGCGGCTCGTTCTTAGAGTGTCAGGACTATTGGCGGCTGACGGGCATCACGCGCGACGTGTACCTATGGTCGGCTCCGGAAAAGCGCATCGGCGACTTCTTCTTCCAGACGACAAAGCTCTCTGCGAATGGAACCTCCGGACAAGCGCAGCTGCAGACCAGCATCGAAGGCGAGTCGTTGAGCGGCATGAAGTTGCAGATGACGATTACCGACGGGGCGAACGTCGTGAAGGAAACCACCAAATCGGTTACCGCCTCGGGCAACATCAAACAGTCCTTCGCGTTTTCCGATGTGGAATGCTGGAGCGCAGAGCGTCCCAAACTCTACGACCTGACCCTCAGCCTGCTGGATTCCGAAGGCACGGTGGTCGATATGCGAGCCTGCAAGATAGGCTTCAGGACGGTCACAATCCGTTCAGACGGAGCTTTACTCATCAATGGCAAACGTCTTGTGGTTCACGGCGTTGACCGACACGACTTTAGCGAAGAGACGGGTCGCACCGTCAGCCGCGAGGAGATGCTGAGGGACGTCCTGACGATGAAGCGGCTCAACGTCAACGCTGTCCGCACGAGCCACTATCCCAACAATCCCTACTTCTACGAGCTCTGCGACCAATACGGTCTTTATGTCCTCGCGGAAGCGGACGTGGAATGCCACGGAAACATGGGGCTCAGCAGCGTTGAACTCTTCCGCAAGCCAATGGTGGAGCGCAACGAGAGGCAGGTCCGCACCCTTCGCAACCACGTCTGCATCTTCGGATGGAGCGGCGGCAACGAGAGCGGCGGCGGCAACAACTTCCAGAGCGTCATGCAGGCCATCAAGGCACTCGACACCTCGCGCATCACTCACTACGAGGGAAACAGCCAATGGAGCGACGTGACAAGCACCATGTACGGCAGCTACGACAACATGCTTTCAACGGGCAAAAGCCGCATGGGCAAGACGAACCAACGCCCTCATATTCAATGCGAGAACACACATGCAATGGGCAACTCGATGGGCAACCAGATTGACTACTATCGCGACATCTACGAACCCTATCCTGCCATGGTGGGCGAGTTCGTTTGGGACTGGAAAGACCAGGGCCTCAAGATGCCCGTACCCGGCAAGGCAAACCAATACTACTGGGCTTATGGCGGCGACTTCGGCGACAACCCGAACGACGGCAGCTTCTGCTGCAACGGAGTTGTGCTGGCCGACTGCACCCCGACCGCCAAGAGCTTCAACATGAAGGGCGTCTATCAGCCGCTCGACGTCCTGCTTCTTGATGCAGAACAGGGCAAGTTCAAGGTTAAGAACAAACTTCAGCAGATTAATTTCAACGGATATGATGTACAGTATGTTATAAGCGAGGATGGAATAGGCATTGCCGACGGCTCGCTTCCCGACTTGGACATCGCGCCGTGGGACAGCACGACGATTACGGTTCCCTACGATGGCATCACCTTCAAACCCTCTTCCCGCTACACGATTCGCTTCTCCACGACTCTCCGCGAAGCAACGCCTTGGGCCGAAGCCGGCTATGAAGTGGCAGCATCGGAGGCCGTCATCCGCGAAGCGACAGCACCTCTGCCCTACAGTTACGACGGCACTGACACACTTTCCATCAGCGGAACAGGGGCATCTCGTACCGTCAAGGGCGCCAACTTCTCCGTGACTTTCTCGGGCGGAACGCTCTCGAAATATGTCCTCGCAGGCACGACACTCATCAATCAACCCATCAAGCTCAACACGTTCCGCATTCCCACGGAAAACGACAAGGCGCAAGAGGGCAATTGGGAAAGCCTGGGCGTGCGTTCGCTCACCATGACGAGTGGCGACTGGGAGGTGGAGAAGGACGAGAACAATAAATATGTCCAACTCTCAATCACAGATACCTACAAGACCAGCACATCAGCGCTCATGTTCACGACCAGCAAGCAGTTCCGCATCTATCCCGATGGGACGATTAGCGTAAGTACCGTGACGACACCGAACATTGAAGGGGCCATTTTGCCGAAGCTCGGCTTCCGCTTCGAGATGCCCTATGCCTTTGAGGACATTACTTGGCTGGGCCGAGGACCGTTCGACAGCTATCGCGACCGCAACTATGCCGCCCATCTTGGCATCTGGCACAGTACCGTGACGGAGCAATGGACGAACCACATCCGTCCGCAAGAGACTGGCAATAAGGAGGATGTGAGATGGCTGGCCATAACCAACAAGTCGGGCAAAGGCCTGCTGTTCGCCAATCCATCGGGGATGGCAACGACCGTGGGCCATTGGCGTGCCGAAGACATCTACACGGCGCCATGGAATCGCAAAGGGCATCCCTACGAGGTCACATTCCCTCGCACTACGGTTGTATCGCTCGACGCGTGGAACAGGGCTCTCGGAAACGCAAGTTGCGGACCCGATGTGCTCGACAAATACGAAAAGAAACTCGAGCAAACACCCTTCTGCTTCATGATTATGCCGATTCCGGAAGCATGTTCCGACACCATTTTGACGCAAAGAGGCTGCCTCGAATTGCCCGTCTGCCAGCCTGTTCGTTTTGGCGACGATGGGCACGGATTCGCCATTCTCAGCTCCGACAATCCCGCCGGCACTACCATATATTATAGCCTCGACGGCGAGAACTACGAGCCCTATACCGAGCCCATTGACATGCGCGGAGGCGGCCTGCTAAGGGCTTATGCGGAAGGCAATGGCTTAGCTCCGAGCATGATAGTGGAGAAGGCATACGGCTTCTTCGTCGACAAAAGCGAATGGACAATATATAGCGTTGACAGTCAGCAAGGCAACAACGAGAGAGCAGCAAATGCAATCGACGATGACGAGAACACGATTTGGCATACACAATACAATCCATCGACGCCCGATTGTCCGCACGAACTGGTGGTTGACATGAAGCAGACCTATCGCATCACTTCCTTCTCCTACAAGGGTAGAAAGGATGGTTCCAACGGTCGCGTGCTTCGCTACGAAGTCTATTTCAGTCCTAACCCAAATGTATGGGGCGAACCAGCTGCCAGCGGCACTTTCAGCAACTCTTCGGACAAGCAGACGGTCGGCATCCCAAGCAAGCCCGAAGCACGGTACATGAAGTTCCTCGTCCGTACCGTCGTTGACGATAAGAAGTACGCTTCCGCAGCCGAACTTTATGTCGAGGCTGAAGCCTTGTTACCTAAAAACTGGTGGTGGATTTCGGCCATCAATACAGAGCATCGCTATCGCATTCGCGAAAAGCAATCTGGCCTTTGCCTGCACTACAAGACAAACAACAACGAAGGTCATTTCTGTCTTGGACAGTTCAATGAGAGCGACCCGAGCTACGTCTTCACTTTCGAGAAGGTGCAGGGCTTCACGGCATTCTTTAAGCTGAAAGCCGACGGGCACTACATGTCGTATGACAGCAGTTCGGCATGGCGAATCATTTCCTCGACGACAAGTCCGACGGACAAGCACGGATGGATTCAAGTCGAACGTCTCGAAGATGGGAATGCCTATCTGCGTTGCGGCTGGCAGAACAGCCGCCTGGTGGGCTTCGACTCGCGGAACGTCGGCAGCTACATTTATGCCGACAAGACCAATCCTGGCGAGTTCATTCTCGAGGACTTGGACGACGACACGGGCCTCATCGCTCCACCCCACTCCGAAAGCGAAGGAAGGGTATTCGACTTGCAAGGCCGTCAGATGATAAATCACAAATCATTAAATGGTAAATTGCCAAGGGGCATTTACATTCAGGACGGCCACAAAGTGCTGGTGAAATAAGAATGGGGGTGCCTTTCGGCCGAGAAGCTTTTGAATAACCACAGAATACACGAATTGCACGAATTGTCCTGTCGTTTTTGTTGTCAGACAGAATAATTCGTGCAATTCGCAGTTTAATCAGTCGACTTTAGTAGCCGAAGATTTCCTCTAACGAGATGCGGCGGATTGGTGCAATCTGGCC
>CAMJOE010000162.1:0-5310 GCA_946407485.1 uncultured Prevotellaceae bacterium
TCTTCAGCACGTTCTGCACCTGCACGCCATACTTGCCGCAGATGTTGAAGTAGTAGCGGCGAGCCTCGCAAGCCCAATCGTCAATTTCATTGAAGATTGAAGATTGAAGATTGAAGGCTTCGCGTCCCTTTTCAATGTTCAATTTTCCATTTTCCATTTTCAAAGCTCCGAACTTGCCGAAGCCGTCGGCTGCGAAGAGCACCTTCTCCTTGTCCTCGTAGCTCATTATCACCTCGGGCCAATGCACCATGGGTGCGGCGATAAAGTGGAGCGTGTGGCTGCCCAGGGAGAGCGTGTCGCCCTCCTTGACCGTGATGGTGCGGCCGTCGAAGTTGAAGCCGTCGAAGAAGTTGGGCAGCATCTTCAGGGCCTGTGCGCTGCAGACGAGTTTAAGCTCGGGATAAGCCGAGAGCACGTCGGCGATGAGCGAAGCGTGGTCGGGCTCCATGTGATGCGCCACGAGATAGTCGGGCTTGCGGCCTGCGAGGGCTGCTGTGAGGTTTGCCTTCCACTCGTCGCCTTTGCGGCGGTCGGCTGTGTCCATGATTGCAATCTTCTCGTCCTCGATGAGGTACGAGTTATAGCTCATGCCTTCTGGCACAATGTATTGGCTCTCAAAGAGGTCGATGTCGAGGTCGTCGACACCAATGTACTTAATATAATTCATAATTCATAATTATTAATTCATAATCTGTTCTTAATTCTTAATTCATAATTCTTAATTCATAATTCTTAATTCATAATTGTTCTGTTGCCAATTCGGTGGGCGAAGCCTTATTATGAATTATGAATTGAGAATTATGAATTATTCCAGATACGTGTATCCGTATAGTCCTGCCCTGTAGTTGCTGATGAACTCCTTGCCTTCGTTCGGAGTTATCTTGCCGTCCTTGATGGCTTTGCTCACCCAAATCTCGAGGCGACGCACGAGTTTCTTGGGGTCGTACTGCACGTACTCGAGCACGTCGGCAACGGTCTCGCCGTCAATGAACTGCTCGATGCTGTAGTCGTCCTTGTCCACGCTGATGTGCACGGCGTTCGTGTCGCCAAAGAGGTTGTGCATGTTGCCCAGTATCTCCTGATAAGCGCCAACGAGGAAGACACCTATATAATAATGTTCGCCTTGGCGGACGGGGTGCAGAGGGATGTAGTTCGTCTGCTGACCGCCGTTGACGTAAGCCGTTATCTTGCCGTCGCTGTCGCAAGTGATGTCCTGTAGGGTCGCGCTTCTCGTGGGCTGCTCCTCGAGTCGTGCAATCGGCATGATGGGGAAGAGCTGGTCGATGCCCCACGAGTCGGGCATGCTCTGGAAAAGCGAGAAGTTGCAGAAGTACTTGTCGGCCATCTGCTTGTCAAGGTTGCGCAGTTCGTCCGGCACATGCTTCTGATGGTGCGCCAGCTCTGCCACTTCATGACTGATGGCCCAATAGAGCGACTCAATCTGAGCGCGCGTCTTGAGGTCGATGATGCCGTGACGGAAGAGGTCGAGCGCCTCCTCGCGGATGTCCTCAGCATCGTGCCAGTCCTCGAGCAGGGAACGCGAAGAGAGCTTGTCCCAAATCTCCGTCAGGTCGTGCACGAGTTTGTGGTCGTCAGGCCCTGGCTCGAAGTCCTCGGGCATCTGCGGAGCTGTGACGCTCTCCAAGACGTCGATGATGAGGACGCTGTGGTGCGCGGTCAACGAGCGGCCGCCCTCCGTGATGAGGTCGGGGTGGGGGATGTCGTTCTTGTTGGCGGCCTCCACGAAGGTGTAGATGCAGTCGTTGACATACTCCTGAATGCTGTAGTTCACGCTGCTCTCGCTGTTGCTGCTGCGGGTGCCGTCGTAATCGACACCAAGGCCGCCACCGCAATCGACGAACTTGATGTCGAAGCCCATCGAATGGAGCTGCACGTAGTACTGCGCGGCTTCGCGAAGGGCCGTGCTGATGCGGCGTATCTTGTTGATTTGGCTACCGATGTGGAAATGGATGAGGCGCAGGCAGTCGCGCAGTCCCAGCTCGTCGAGCTTCTGCAGAGCCATCAGGAGCTCTGAAGAGTTCAGTCCGAACTTCGAGGCGTCGCCGCCGCTCTCGCTCCACTTGCCGCTGCCGTTGCTTGCCAGCTTGATGCGGATGCCCAGGTTGGGGTGCACGCCGAGCTTCTTTGCCGTCTCAGCGATGATGGTCAGCTCGGGAAGCTTCTCGATGACGAGGAAGACACGCTTGCCCATCTTCTGCGCCAGCAGCGCCAGCTCGATGAAGTTCTGGTCCTTGTGACCGTTGCAGATGATGAGGCTGTCGCTGTCCATGTTGGTGGCGAGGACGGCATGCAGCTCAGGCTTCGAGCCCGCTTCCAGTCCCAGGTTGTAGCGCTTGCCGTGGCTGATGATTTCCTCTACGACGGGCCGCATCTGGTTGACCTTGATGGGGAAGATGATGAAGTGCTCGCCCTTGTACTCGTACTCCTTCGTCGCCTTGCGGAAGCACTCGTCGGTCTTCTCGATTCGGTTGTCGAGGATGTCGGGGAAGCGGAGCAAGACGGGAGCCGTCACATGGCGCGTAGCCAACTGGTCCACGACCTCCTTGAGGTCCACCTGCACGCTGTTCTTCTTGGGTGTGACATAGACGTGCCCTTTCTCGTTGATGCCGAAGTAGTTTACTCCCCAGCCTTTGATGTTGTAGAGCTCCTCAGAGTCCTCAATACGCCACTTTTTCATATTTAATTCATAATTATTAATTCATAATTCATAATTTGTTTCCTTTGCAAATGCTTAGGTTGTAGTATCATTATGAATTATGAATTGTGAATTGTATCATAGTCCCAGCTCCTTTCGGATGAGCTGGACGCTGATTTGCAGTTTGTCGTAGTTGTCGAGCAGGGTCACGTCCACCACGTGCTCTGCCTTTAGGTAGTATGGTTCGCGTTGCTCGAGCGAGGTGCGGATGAAGTCGAGCAGTTCGTCTTCGCTCTTTCCCTGGAGCAGGGGTCGCTCCACCTTGCGCATCTTGAGGTGCTGAGCCAGCACTTCCGGCGTCGCTTTCAGATAGACGCTTTCGCCCACGCTGCGGATGTAGTCCATGTTGTCGAAGAAGCAGGGCGTGCCGCCTCCGCAGCTCAGGACGATGTCCTCGAACTCCGCAGCTTCGTGGAGCATGTTGCGCTCTATCTCGCGGAAGCCTTCCTCGCCTCTCTCAGCAAAGAGCTGGGCCACGGTGCGATGGTAGCGCATCTCGATGTACCAGTCGAGGTCGTAGAAGGTGCGCCCCAAGGCGAGGGCGAGCTGGCGGCCGACTGTCGTCTTGCCCGAGCCCATGTAGCCAATCAGGATGATGCTTTTCATTTGCGTGTGAAGCGACGGCGGGCAGGCCTCGATGCGGGCTTTTCGCTTTGTCCGTTGATGATTTCCATGCACTCCTCGTAGGTCAGTTCCTTGGCCCTCTCGTGCAGGTTCTTGGGCAGGCGGTAGTTGTTGCCCTGATAGGTGATGTAGGGGCCGTAGCGTCCGTTCAGCACCTCCAGCTCGGCGTCTTCCTCGAAGGTCTTGAGGTGACGCTCAGCCTCTTCCTGATGCTTGCGATGCATCATGATGACGGCCTGCTCGAAGGTAATCTCCATCGGGTCTGTGCCTTTGGGAATAGAGACGTAGGAGCCCTTGTGAGCGACGTAGGGACCGAACTTGCCGGCTCCAATCGTGATGGGTTCGCCCTCGTAGGTGCCGAGCTTGCGCGGCAGCTGGAAGAGCTCGAGTGCTTCCTCCAGCGTGATGGTCTCGAGTTTCTGTCCGGCATTGAGTTGGGCGAAGCGAGGCTTCTGCCCCTCTTCGTTGCTACCCATCTGAGCGACGGGGCCGAAGCGGCCTATCTTGACCGTGACGGTGGCTCCCGTAGCAGGGTCTTTGCCCAGCAATCGTTCGCCCACCTTGTGTTCCGTATGTGTGTTGACCGACTTCTCCACCAGCGGTTCGAAGCCTTGATAGAAGTTCTTGACGACGCCTTCCCACGACATCTTGCCTTCGGCTATCTCGTCGAACTCCTTTTCGATGTCGGCCGTGAAGTTGTAGTCCATGATTTCGGGGAAGTTCTCGATGAGGTAGTCGTTCACCACGATGCCGGTATCAGTGGGGAGAAGCTTGCCGCGTTCCTGCCCGACGACGGTCGTGTGCGACTCCTGTACGATGTCGCTTCCCTTGAGCGTGAGCGTCTGATATGTGCGCTCCTCGCCCGGCTTGTCGCCCTTCTCCACGTATTCGCGTTGCTGAATGGTGGTGATGGTGGTGGCGTAGGTGCTGGGGCGGCCGATGCCGAGCTCCTCGAGCTTGCGGACGAGGCTGGCTTCGTTGTAGCGGACAGGGCGCTGTGAGAAGCGCTGCGTGGCTACAATCTGCTCGCGGCTCAACATCTCGCCCACCTGCATGGCGGGCAGCGTGCTGAGGGTGTCGTTGTCCTCGTTCTCGGAAGCCCCCTCCCCGCTTCCCCTTTGGGGGAGTGCTTCGTCACTATAAACACGGAGGAAACCGTCGAACTTCACCACCTCACCTTCTGCGATGAAGGTTTCTTCCTTACCGTTGATGCTGATGGTCACCTGCGTGTGTTCCAGCTCAGCATCAGCCATCTGGCTGGCGATGGTGCGCTTCCAGATGAGGTCGTAGAGGCGGCGTTCCTGCTGGTTGCCTTCAATCGTCTGCTGGTCCATGTAGGTGGGGCGGATGGCTTCGTGAGCCTCCTGAGCGCCCTTCGAACTGGTATGGTATTGGCGCGTCTTGACGTACTGCTCGCCCATCTGCTCGGCGATGACCTTCTTGCTGGCGCCCAGGCAGAGAGAGCTGAGGTTGACGCTATCCGTACGCATGTAGGTGATGCGACCGCTCTCGTAGAGATGCTGAGCCACCATCATGGTCTGTGCCACGGTGAAGCCCAGCTTGTGAGCTGCTTCCTGCTGCAGGGTGCTCGTCGTGAATGGAGGAGCGGGGGTGCGCTTGACGGGTTTCGTCTGTATGTCCTGCACGCTGAACTTGCAGTCCTTCACGCTCTCGAGGAAAGCCTTCGCCTCGTCGATGGTGGCAAAGCGGCGGCTGAGCACAGCCTTCACGACCTCTCCCTTTCCCTCCAATGGAGTGGATTGCTGCGACAATGCCCCTTCTCCTTTGGAGAGGGTTGGGGTGAGGCTTGCCGTCACGCGGTAGTTCTCCTCGCACTTGAAGTTCTCTATCTCGCGCTCGCGCTCCACAATCAGGCGCACGGCGACGCTCTGCACGCGGCCAGCCGAGAGGCTCGGCTTCACCTTGCGCCAGAGCACGGGACTGAGCTTGAAGCCCACGATGCGGTCCAG
>CAMJOE010000163.1:0-5285 GCA_946407485.1 uncultured Prevotellaceae bacterium
CGACTTTCTCGCGCTGTATGACTTCTTCCATGCCGACAGTCACCACGCCTTGCTTACCGTAGGAACCGTCGTCGGTCATGATGATGACCTCATCGCTTGCGGCACGCACCTCGTCTTCCAGGATGATGAGCTCCTTGCTGCGACCGGCAATCACGCTGATGACGCGGTTGCCTGCAGCCTTGAGTGCCTGGATGATGGGCAACATGGGAGCCGTTCCCACGCCACCACCGGCGCAGAGCACGGTGCCGTAGTTCTCGATGTGAGTGGCGCGGCCAAGAGGTCCGACCACGTCGGCAATGCAGTCTCCCTCATTGAGGGCGCAGAGCTGACTCGTGCTGGCACCAACCGTCTGGATAACCAGCGTGATAGTGCCCTTCTCGAGGTCGCTGCCTGCTATGGTAAGAGGCACACGCTCGCCCTTCTCGTCAACGCGAACGATGACAAAATGACCGGCCTTGCGTGCCTTTGCAATCAATGGTGCTTCTACGTCCAGACGGAAAACCTTCTCGCTGAACTGAATTTTCTTAACAATCTTGAACATAGTTATTTTATTGATAATTGAAGATTGAATATTGAAATTACTGTATATTCTCTTTCTTTGTTTTTATTATCCTGATGAGTGTCGCTACTATTCTTCCACATTCTGGGTAGATTGAATTAAACTGAGCTTCGCTTATGTAGTTAGACTCGAATAGCAATTCAAGCCAATATTGTGTTTCGTTTGCTTCTTTTAATGCTATTCCTAATTTATGAATGAAATCTTGTGGGCTTTCTGCATTGATGCTTTCACGTGCGTTTGCTCCAATGCTGGTGCCACTTTTCAGTATCTGTTTAGATATGACAAATTCATGTTTCTCGTCTTGTAGATATTGATATAACTTAATTATTCGCAAAGCAAAAGCCTTCGATATAATTTGTATAGTGTTATCTTCCTTCACACCCTTTCAATTTTCAATTTTCAATCTTCAATTGTTATCATCTCGCAGCCCATGTAGGGGACGAGCACTTTGGGAACGCGGATGCCTTCGTCCGTCTGGTTGTTCTCCAGGATGGATGCGACGATGCGGGGCAGGGCGAGGGCTGAGCCGTTGAGGGTGTGGCAGAGTTCCGTCTTGCCAGTTGCTGTGCGGCGAACGCGACACTTCAGTCGGTTGGCCTGATAGGTATCGAAATTCGAGACAGAGCTGACCTCGAGCCAACGCTTCTGGGCTTCGCTATAGACCTCGAAGTCGTAGCAAATGGCGCTGGTGAAGCTCTGGTCGCCGCCGCAAAGGCGAAGAATGCGATAGGGGAGTTCGAGCTTTTGCAACAGGCCTTCCACGTGTGCGAGCATCTCCTTGTGGCTCTCGGCGCTGTGTTCCGGCGTGTCGATGCGCACAATCTCTATCTTGCTGAACTCGTGCAGACGGTTTAGGCCGCGCACATCCTTGCCATAACTTCCAGCTTCGCGACGGAAGCATTGGGTATATGCGCAGTTCTTGATGGGCAGGTCTTTCTCGTCGAGAATCACGTCGCGATAGATGTTCGTCACGGGCACCTCTGCTGTCGGGATGAGATACAAGTCGTCCACTTCGCAATGGTACATCTGACCCTCCTTATCTGGCAGCTGTCCTGTGCCATAACCCGAAGCAGCATTCACTACAGTCGGAGGCATAATCTCTTCGTAGCCAGACTTTTGCGCCTCATCGAGAAAGAAATCAATTAAGGCACGCTGAAGCCTTGCACCCTTGCCGCGATAGACAGGGAAGCCTGCTCCTGATATCTTGACGCCGAGGTCGAAATCGATGAGATTGTACTTCTTCGCCAGTTCCCAGTGCGGAAGCTTGGCGGTCTCTACGACGGGATTTGCGGTCCAGTTGCCAACCGTATCTTGTCCGACGACACATTCCTTGAGGTTCGACTTCACGACCCAATTGTCTTCGGCACACGTCCCTTCGGGTACCTCGTCGTATGGAATATTGGGAATCTGACAAAGCAGACGCGTAAGCTCCTGCTCGGCCGACTCTTTCTTGTTCTCCAGGTCTTTGCCCGTCTCCTTCAGCGCAGCTACTTTGGCCTTTACGGCTTCAGCCTCATCTCGTTTGCCTTGCTTCATGAGCATGCCGATTTCGGCAGCAAGCTTCTTGGCTGCAGAGAGGTTCTGGTCGAGTTCTGTTTGTGCTCCGCGACGAGCTTTATCGACTGCAATGACTTCTTCTATTGCTCGACGTGCGTCGGCGAAATGTTTCTTCTCGAGTCCTGCAATGACTCGCTCTGTCTGTTCTGTGATGAGTTTTAGTGTTAACATTGATGTTATTTGCTATTTACTATTTACTATTTATATACGATTTATATTTTACCTTTTCACTTTTTCACCTTTTTACCTTTTCTTCAGAACGGTAGCCAGACGAACGCGGCTGCATCCCAAAGTGCGTGGCTGATGATGATGGCTCTCAGTTGGTTGGGCATGAGGCAGTAGAGTCCTCCCCATGCAATGCCGCACACCAGCGCTGCCATGATGAGCATGAAGTTGCCGGATGGCAGATGGACTGCGGTATAGCAAGCCGTCGTCAGCAGGAAAGCGACAAACGGCGAACGGCGTTTCGCGAGTGTTCGTTGCACATAGCCTCGCCAGAATATCTCTTCGGCAGGTCCGATGACAAACAACAGGAGCAAAGCAAGCAGGGTAGGCGAGACGCCTCCCTTTATATTATATATAAGGTTCACCTGCGTGCGCGCGAAAGAAAAAAGGAGTTGCGAGAGGGTGTCCCCCACAAGGAATACGAACCAAAGCACTGCTGCGATGATGATGCCAAAGATGAGGGTGAAGGTGGCAGGAGGCGTCTCCTCGGGAGATGTGTCCGGACCAATGCTCTCGCGCCCGCCGAAGGCAAAGGCGAGGATGGTGAGGATGAGCGCCGAGGCCGTCATGCAAACCCAGAAGTTGATGTGGGGCGACGTCCAGGGCGAGAACATGACAAACCACAGCAAAGCAGCCACAAGCAAACTCATGACGAGCTGGCTCTTTTCACGCCTCGAGAGGTATCGGTCTTTCCTTGCTGTGGGAATCATAAACGCTTGCTGTGGGAAATGTGAATGCTTGCTGTGGGAAATGTGAATGCTTGCTGTGGGGTTTTTCTATGTCAGTGCTTCGATGATGAGTCCGATGGCGAGCGTCAGGCTGAAAGCAAGTTGCAGCTGTGCCGTCGCCTCGTCGAGCTTGGCGATTGCCTTGATGCCTTCAGCCTTGCAGGAAAGCATCTTCTTACTATTCTTTATTGCCAATGGGAGACTGATAATGGCGAGCAACGTCCAAGGGCTTTCGCATCCCAGAAGCACCATTATCAAGAGCCAGCAATATGGCATGATGATTTCGAAAATGTAGATTTTGATGGATTCTGAGCGTCCTGCAAGAATTGGGAAAGTTCGTATGCCTGCCCGTTTGTCAGTCTCAATGTCTCGAGTATTGTTGACGTGAAGGATGGCAACTGTAATGCTTCCTACAGGAATGGCAAGCAAGAGGACTGCCGGCACGATTTCGCCACTACAAATGAATGTCGTCCCAAGCATTGGCAGAAGTGCATAGCAAGCCATGATGACGAGGTCGCCAAGTGCGGCGTACTTCAATGGCGGGTAGAGAAGGGAGAGGGCGATGCCTGCGAGGCCGAACCACAATAGCGTGATGCCCGTCAGGTAAACCATGAGCAAGCCCATCGCGACGGCAGCCACCTGAAGACTCAAAGAAAGCGTCAGCACCTCCTTCGGCGTGAACTGCTTGTCGGTAAGGATGCGGACGCCGAATGTGTCGTCAGCATCTACGCCGCGCTTGTAGTCGTGGTAGTCGCTCCACACGTTGCCTGCGGCGTGGACAAGTATGATGTTCACCAGCGCCATGATGCCGAGCCACCACTTGACCTCGTAGCCTTGGCTCCAGAGAAACATCATCGACACGAAGACAGGCATAGTGGATGCCGGAAACGACCAGGGGCGAGTGGCAAGCATCCATTCCTTGAGAGTATGTCCCTTCATATTAATTCATCTCTTTTAATTCATAATTCTTAATTCATAATTCATAATTCTTAATTCATAATAAGCCTACATCTTGAGTTTTGCCGACGAAATAATTATGAATTATGAATTAAGAATTATGAATTATTTACTATGAATTGTCATAAAAGCATAGTCCCCTCACTGCTGATAGCATGAGGGGACTTAATTTGAGTTGTGATTGTCTGTTTCAGATGAGCAGGGACGCCCTTATGCCTCAGCAGTGACGGGGACCACACTTACAGTACTGCGGTCGAGACGACCTTTCCTGAACTGTACGGTACCATCAACGAGAGCATAGAGCGTGTTGTCCTTACCCATAGCAACGTTAGTGCCGGGATAGTGACGCGTGCCGCGCTGGCGAACGATGATATTGCCAGCAACGCACTTTTCACCACCAAAGATCTTGACGCCCAGTCTTTGAGCGTGCGATTCACGTCCGTTCTTCGAACTACCTACACCTTTTTTATGTGCCATTTTGTTTAGTCTTTAGCGTTAAACATTAAGCGTTAATACCCTTGATAGACAACTCGGTGAATTGCTGGCGATGGCCATTGAGCTTGCGATAGCCCTTGCGACGCTTCTTGTGGAAGACGAGCACCTTGTCGCCCTTTACCAGGGGTGAAACAACTTCGGCCGTAACCTTAGCGCCGTCAATGGTGGGAGTGCCCACTGTGATGGTGCCGTTATCGACCAACAACACATTCTCAAATTCAACAGTCTTGCCTGCTTCTGCATCGGCAATGTGATGAACGAAGAGCTTCTGACCCTCCTCAACACGGAACTGCTGACCGTTAATCTCTACGATTGCGTACATTTGTTTAATTAATTATTTATAACGGGTTTGACCGCGGGGCGGAGCCAACTCGTGACCCTCTTTTTCTGGCCTCTACGGCATAAATCGGGTGCAAAGGTACGGTTTTTCTGCCTATCTGCCAAATTTTTCGACAAGATTTTTCATATAATTGAAAATTGTAGATTGAATATTGAAAGGTTAATCATTAATGTTCAACCCATGATATTCAATATTCTATCCCAATTATCAATTCTCAATCTTCAATCTTCAATGATTTGTCAGTCCACGTAGCTTTCGAGGAGCTTGGCGTTTTCGTCGGGCAGGATGTTGACTTCCTGGATGGATGCCGGCACGACGAGCGACTCGCCCTGATGCAGGAAGATGCCTTGTCCGGAGGGGCTGAGGAAACAGCACTGGCCGTTGAGACACATATAGACACGGAAACTGTCGATGCCTGTATAGT
>CAMJOE010000164.1:0-5258 GCA_946407485.1 uncultured Prevotellaceae bacterium
ACGAGTTGGCTCCCAACTTCAAGAAGGTTGTCGTAGAGAAGTTCGAGAAGAAGTATGGCAAGAAGCCCATCGTCATCGACGTAGTCATTGGCGACGGAGCAAGGAAACTCTGCTAAAGAACAGTTTAGAGTTGAAAGTTTAGGGTTTAGAGATAGTTGACAAGTGGATGGTGCCGCCCTGTGGCGGAGTTGATTCCTCATGCACTTAGATACTGACTCTAAACTCTAAACTTTTGAACTGACTCTAAACTCTAAACTCTGAACTATAAACTATAAACTAACATGGCATTATTAGACTGGATTGTCATTGGCGTGTTTTGCTGCGCCTTAATTGGCATTGTTGTATGGGTCGTCAATCAAAAGAACGACAACTCGGCTGACTATTTCCTCGGTGGCAAGGATGCTACATGGGTAGCTATCGGTGCATCCATCTTTGCCTCGAACATCGGCTCCGAGCACCTCATTGGCCTCGCCGGAGCAGGTGCTTCCTCTGGTATGGCGATGGCGCATTGGGAGATACAGGGCTGGATGATACTGATACTTGGTTGGGTGTTCGTACCCTTCTACTCACGCTCTATGGTTTACACCATGCCTGAGTTCCTGGAGCGACGCTACAACACGCAGTCGCGCACAATACTCAGCGTCATCTCTCTTATCAGTTATGTATTGACAAAAGTGGCCGTGACGGTTTATGCCGGCGGCCTTGTGTTCCAGCAAGTGTTCGGCATCAAAGAACTATGGGGCATCGACTTCTTCTGGATTGCAGCCATCGGACTGGTGCTCATCACGGCGCTCTATACCATCTTGGGTGGCATGAAGTCCGTGCTCTACACCTCTGTGCTGCAGACGCCTATCCTGTTGCTTGGTTCGCTCATCATCCTGGTGCTTGGCCTGAAGGCCCTTGGCGGCTGGGACGTCATGATGGCTGTTACTGACCTGAAGCCCGTCAACGCTTACGGCGACGACATGAACGACCTGATGCGCGACATCAACGACCCACAGTATCCCTGGCTGGGCGTTCTGATAGGTTCTTCCGTCATCGGCTTCTGGTATTGGTGTACCGACCAGTACATCGTGCAACGTGTGCTGTCGGGCAAGAACGAGAGGGAAAGCCGTCGTGGCACCATCTTCGGAGCCTACCTGAAGCTGCTGCCCGTGTTCCTGTTCCTCATCCCCGGCATGGTGGCCTTGGCTTTGCATCAGAAGAGTCTCGGCGCAGGTGCAACGTTCCTGCCTTTGCTCCCTGATGGCACGCCCAATGCCGATGCTGCCTTCCCTACCCTCGTGGCTAAGATACTGCCGGCAGGCGTGAAGGGTCTCGTCGTTTGCGGCATCCTTGCAGCCCTGATGTCGTCGCTCGCATCCCTGTTCAACAGTTCGGCCATGCTCTTCACCATCGACTTCTGGAAGCGCCTGAAGCCTCAGACGTCTGAGAAGAGCCTTGTTCGCATCGGACAGATGGCGACTGTCGTTATCGTGATACTCGGCATCCTGTGGATTCCCATCATGCGCAGTGTCGGCAACGTGCTCTACAACTACCTGCAGGACGTGCAGAGTGTGCTTGCTCCTGGCATTGCAGCAGCCTTCCTGCTGGGTGTGTGCTGGAAACGTGCCTCGGCCAAGGGCGGACAGTGGGGCTTGCTCTCTGGCATCATCATCGGCCTGACGCGACTTGGTGCTAAGGTGTATTACAGCAACGTCACCGATGCTGCCGACAATTGGTTCAAGGCCGTGTTCTACGACTTCAACTGGCTGTTCTTCTGCGGCGTGATGTTGCTTGTCTGCAGCCTGGTAGTCATCGTGGTATCGCTTCTGACCGAAGCACCCAGCCGGGAGAAGATACAAGGCCTCGTCTTTGGCACATCTACTCCCGAGCAGATTGCTGCCACACGTGCCAGCTGGAACAAGTGGGATGTCTTCCACACGCTTGTCATCATCTGCATCACCATAGCATTCTACATCTATTTCTGGTAAAAACACATTTAATCACTTCAGGATATGAAAAAGAAAGTTCTAATTTCAGTCTGCATGCTTCTTGCAGCACTCAGTGCCACAGCACAATCTTATGTCAGAGTTCATAAAGTCAACGGCGAAGTTGTGAAGTATGAAACCAGCGAGGTGTCATTCATCGACTTTGAGGAAGTAAAAACGGTGCAGCCTGTTGACCTCGGCCTGCCCTCGGGCACACTTTGGTCACCCGTCAACCTTGGTGCCGAGACAGAAGAGGAGTACGGCGATTACTATGCATGGGCTGAGATTGAAACAAAAGAGCTGTTCACGACCAATAACTACGCCTACTACGTAGATGGTAACAATTGGGATGTCATCGACATCGGCACAACAAATATCGCAGGCATGGAAGCATACGATGCCGCTACGGCCAATTGGGGTAACGGATGGCAGATGCCCACCAAGGAACAGTTTGAGGAACTGATGACATGCTGCACAGTGGAATGGGAGCAAGTGAACGAAACAAACGGAAGGCGATTCACCGGCTCCAACGGCAATAGCATCTTCATTCCTGCTGCAGGACGCTACTATCAGAAGACCAAGGAAGAAATCTCCAGCACGATTCTCGACAACGGCAACACCTACGGCTACTACTGGTCGGCCACACGCTACGAATACAACAACCGCAATGCCGAGACCCTGTATTTCGGCAGCGGCATGATGAAGACGAACTATTTCGGCCGTGAGGGCGGTCACACCATACGCCCCGTAAAGATGCCGCAGGATTCAGGCGAAACTGTCCCCACCATTTCGGATTAGGGATTGATTCCTTGTCTCAACAAAGAAGGCCTTCTTCCCACCAACGGGAGGAAGGTCTTTTTCGTGTTCCTAAATGTCCTGCAACACGTCGTTAGCAGGCTAACAACACGTCCCTAAAAACATATCAGTATTATGAGGCAAGCCATCGCGCCGGGTCGCCCTCACGCTCCAGCAGGTCGCCCTTGCGGTAAGTGACCACCTCCCCTTCTCGCTTAATCGCAGACTTCATTCGTCTACGCTTTCAGAGGTATCGCCAAACACCTATGCAACCATATACGACCTCGCCCACGCAGACCGACGTGAGCATCCTCACTTTTACTCTTGGTTGTTCCTTTAATTTGCAGATTTTCGGAAACAAGATTCAAGCGGACGCTTCTTTGTCTATTATGTCTTAGTCCCGTTGTTTATGCCATAGGCTTTATTTTATTGAACATAGGATTATATTATATATTTAAGTTTCGGATGTTGTGATTTTTATGGGAGTTAAAGAAGTTAAAGAAGTTAGCTCGCTATGCTCGCTTGGGGAAGTTCTCACATGCTCTAGCAGTAAGGCGCGCTTTTAATGCGCGGAGAAAGGACAATAGCTTTTGTAGCCAAATCTGGGCTGAATGTACACCGCATCCCAAGGTATCGTCCTTTAACTTCTTTAACTTCATTAACTTCATTAACTCCCGAAACTTCAATTATATATTATATATAATGTATAAGTACAGACTCTACTGCTTTATCTTGTCCCAAGTGTTCTGCTGGGAGGCGTCAATGGCGAAGAGGATTTCGTAGGCTTTCTCTTTCTCTTCGTTGGTGCCTTTCTTTGAGAAGATGTTGACGAGCTCGTCGCGCTTGTACTCGGTGAAGAGCTGCGCCACCTTTGTCATGTTCTTCGCTTTGTTGGCTTCTTCGAGCAGGTCGAGTGCGTCGGCAATGGTGGCACGGGCGCTATCGGGAACCTCAGCCATGCGGTCGAGACCCTGGCGATGATAGATGTAGTTGAACTCGCGCATGCATTCCATCGAGCCGTCGATGTAGTCGTTCAGCAAAGCGAAACGATTGCCGCTGTCGCCAAAAGCCTTCCATCCCGGGAAACCCATGCTCTCGCCTGCCGTCGCTATGTCCTCGGCAATATGGAAGCAATCGGTCCCACCCATCGGAGCCATCGTGTCGAGGTCCATACCTATTATCATATAAGCATAATAAGCAAGGAGCGCCACGAGGTTGTTGTCTATCTGGTTTGCCTGATACTCGAGCTGGTCAAACTCGCCGAACTCGAAGGTGAAGTCGCCGTCGTTCACGGAATAAGCCACCGTGTTGTACGTGCTCCCATAGACGGGACGCATGCTGTTCATGAGGAGTGTGCACTCGAAGGTGTTCTCGTCCTGCTTGTAGGTATTGACCGTGATGTTGAAGTTGCATTGTATCTTCTCGTTCTCACGGAAAGGTATCTCGGTCCATTTATGGTTGTTGAGGAAGTCCGCCAGCTTAGTCTGCAAGGCCTCGAACACCTCGGTCCGCGTGCCTTCAATCTTCGTGGAGTTGATGGTCACACGCGCCTCAAGCTCCTGAGAAAAGGTGAAAAGGGGAAAAAGTGAAAAGAAAAGAATAAGAAGAATCCGACGCATAACGATGAATAAAGAAGTAATTTACGATTTGACGATTTACGATTTACGATTTATTTACGAATTAATTATTTAACTATTTACGGGGCGGCAGCAATTATGAATTATGAATTATGAACTATGAATTATGAATTATGAACTCAACTATGTCTTCCGCCACTTCGCGTTTCGACTTCGTGTCGTAGGCGGTAAGGCCATTATGTCGGTCGATGATGGTCACTTTGTTTGTATCGACGCGGAAGCCTGCGCCTTTGTCCTGAAGACTGTTCAAGACGATGAGGTCGAAGTTCTTGCGCTCCATCTTGTCCTGAGCATTCTGGAGTTCGTTGTCCGTCTCAAGAGCAAAGCCCACGAGGACTTGTTTATTTTTCTTGACGGCACCAAGGGCTGCGGCTATGTCCTGCGTAGGCTGCAACTCGAGCTTCAGGTTGTCGCCCTTCCGCTTTATCTTCTTGTCGGCTGTCGTCTTGGGCGTGAAGTCCGCAACAGCTGCACAAAGGATGGTGATGTCGGCTTTGGGGAAGTGCTTCGTGGCTGCCTCGTACATCTCCCGCGCACTCTCCACGTCAATGCGCTTGATGCCGGGATGCTTGGCCTGCAACACGACAGGACCGCTGACGAGCGTCACCTCTGCGCCTTGCTCGGCACATACCTCGGCAAGCGCAAAGCCCATCTTCCCGCTGCTATAGTTGCCGATGAAGCGAACAGGGTCTATCTTCTCGTAAGTGGGGCCAGCCGTGATGAGCACCTTCTTGCCCGCAAGTTTCTGTTGCTGGGCGAAGAACTGCTCAAGTGCCTCCACAATCTTCTCCGGCTCTTCCATGCGGCCTTTCCCTTCGAGCTTGGAGGCAAGGAAGCCTGTACCCGGCTCGATGAT
>CAMJOE010000165.1:0-5237 GCA_946407485.1 uncultured Prevotellaceae bacterium
TAACGTGAATGACCCGCGAATTAACATGAATAATATTGTATGGATATTAATGGGCGATTAGTGGCAATTACATGTTGAAAAGCATACGAATTGGCCATAAAAGATGTATTCTGTGGCAAGGACGCGCAAAAGTGCAGGAAAAAGTGCCGATTTGATGCGTTTTTGTGTACGAATAGCGTTTTTTGGAGGTTTTTTTTGCATTTAGGATAAATTTTTTCATAGAAAGTTGCATCGTATTGAAAAAATTGTCATACCTTTGCAGCCGGATTACGAACTAACGTATATATAAATATATATAAAGATAAAGGTAAAATCAATTTTGGGAATTAACAATTAAATTATAAACTTTTAAAAGATTCAGACAATGAAAAAGTTTTACACAAAAATGATGGCTCTTGTTTGCATGTTCTTGCTTGCGGGAGCAAATGCTTGGGCAGTAGAAAAATGGGCTTGTTACAATGGAAGCACGCAAGTTTCTATTACTATTGGTACTACCTATCAACAAAAGTTTGTAACCACATTACAAGCAAAAGCCGACGTACAAATCACTTATTCTCACAAGTCTTTTTCGGGTAGCCCGGAAAATTATTGTGGTATCCCTGTGGCAACTACCAACAAATTATATTTGAAGCCTACCACTGATGGCGAAATGAATCTCCGATTCGCTTGTCCTGAGAATTCTCCTGCAACACTTACCATATACGACAGCACTGCTGGCGAAAATGTAGCAAGTATAAATGTTACTGTTGCTGCTAGAGTACAATCAGACAACTATGGTGATGTTCTTTTGTTTGAGGTGGTTGCTAATCATGAATATGAAATTCGGGCAACCGGTAAATATTATCTTCTCAGAGTGAATAAGTACGAGAGTTCGGAGGTAGCAACTATTAGTGAAGAAATGAATGCTACTGCGATGCAGGCTGCTATCGGTAGTGGTAAAACGATTGTAAAGATGCAAAGAACACTCAAAGCAGGTGTCTGGAACACATTCTGCTCTCCCATTAAGTTTGGTACAAGTGCTATAAAACAAGCCCTCAAATGTGATAAAGTTTATGTATTGGATAAGTTCGAATCAAATACGATAACCTTTAAGGAGATGGTGAACACGACGGCAACTGACGGCCTTTCACCCATTCTCGAAGCTGGTGTACCTTGTTTAATAAAGCCGAATGAAACTGTTACTGAAATTAAAGTTTCTAACGGTGATCTTCCTGCAACTTATAATCCTCAAACTGTAACCAGCGGCGACTTGTCATTTGTCGCAGCTCTTGCTTCAACAAACATCTATGATTCGAGCAACTCCAATTACTATGTAAGCAATAATCATCTGTATTATCCCTCAAGCCAAGAAAATGGTACGATTAAGGGCATGCGCGCATATTTCCATCTTGCAAATGGCGCTACTGTAAAGAACTTTGCTTTCGAGGATGATGCAACTGGTATCATTTGTGTTGAGAACGATCCCTTCGAGGAGAACGCTAACATTTATACTATTGATGGCCGCAACTTGGGCAACGCCAAGAACCTCACTCCTGGCATCTATGTCCAAAACGGTCGCAAGTTCATCGTGAAGTAATAAAGTGTGACATATATAATAAGGTATAACAACATAAAAGACATACGACAATGAAAAAACAATATATTGCTCCCTCGCAGCTTATAGTGAATCTTATGGGTGTAAGTATCATTGCAGCATCAAATAATACAATTACTGATACTCCTGACATAACGATTGATACTGGTACAATAGGTGGCGGCAATGCCGGTGGAGCAGACACCAAGGGTAGCACTAACGTCTGGGACGAAGAATGGTAAAGCAGACCCCCCGACCCCTTTAGGGGGAGGACAATAATAGAAAGCACGCTTGGCCGCAAGGTCGGGCGTGCTTGTTTTCTACCACGAATTAGCATGAATATTATTATATGGAGATTAATGGGCGATTCGTGGCAATTATATGTTAAAGATTAAAGTAAGAGGAACTCTTCATCTCGAAGGGCTCCTCTTGTTTTGTTATGTGGTGTTGTTTACTTCAGCACGCCGCGAGGAAGACCTTGGCGTGCCGAATTTCTTACTTCAGCACGCAGCAGGAAGACCTTGGCGTGCCGAATTTCTTACTTCAGCACGCCGAGCTCCTTGCCGACCTTGATGAAGGCGGCGATGCACTTGTCGAGGTGCTCGCGCTTGTGGCCGGCGGAGAGCTGTACGCGGATGCGGGCCTCGCCCTTCGGCACGACGGGATAATAGAAGCCGGTGACGTAGATGCCTTCTTCCTGCATCTTGGCAGCGAAGACTTGCGAGAGCTTGGCGTCGTAGAGCATCACGGCGCAGATGGCGCTCTGTGTGGGCTTGATGTCGAAGCCGGCTGCCATCATCTTGTCGCGGAAGTAGTTGACGTTCTCCACGAGGCGGTCGTGCAGCTCGTTGCTTTCCTTGAGCATCTTGAAGACCTCGAGCGAGGCGCCGATGATGCAGGGTGCAAGTGAGTTGGAGAAGAGATAAGGACGTGAGCGCTGCCGCAACAGGTCGATGATTTCCTTGCGACCTGTCGTGAAGCCGCCGAGAGCGCCGCCAAAGGCTTTGCCCAGGGTGCCTGTGTAGATGTCGACGCGTCCGTAGGTGTCGGTCAGCTCGCTGACGCCGTGACCCGTCTTGCCTACCACGCCTGCCGAATGGCTCTCGTCCACCATCACCAGCGCGTCGTACTTCTCTGCGAGGTCGCAAATCTTGTCCATCGGAGCGACATTGCCGTCCATGGAGAAGACGCCGTCGGTGACGATGATGCGGAAGCGCTGCGCCTGTGCCTCCTTGAGGCACTTCTCCAGCTCCTCCATGTTGGCGTTGGCGTAGCGGTAGCGCTTTGCCTTGCAGAGGCGCACGCCGTCGATGATGCTGGCGTGGTTGAGGGCGTCGCTGATGATGGCGTCCTCCTCGGTGAAGAGCGGCTCGAACACACCGCCGTTGGCGTCGAAGCAGGCGGCATAGAGGATGGTGTCCTCCGTGTGGAAATAGTCGCTGATGGCTGCCTCGAGCTGCTTGTGGATGTCCTGTGTGCCGCAGATGAAGCGCACGCTCGACATGCCGAAGCCCCGCTGCTGCATCATGTCGGTGGCACCTTTGATGAGGCGCGGATGGTCGGAGAGGCCGAGGTAGTTGTTGGCGCAGAAGTTGAGCACTTCCTTGCCTTTCACTTGGATGGCTGCCCGCTGCGGGCTTTCGATGAGACGCTCCTCCTTGTAGAGTCCTGCTTCGCGAATCTCAGCGAGCGTCTGGCTGAGATGCTGTTTCATTTTTCCGTACATGATTTCGTCGTTTAGGTGATTAGTTGTTTAGTCGTTTTCGTTTTGTTGTGCAAAGATACAAAATATTTTTTAATTCTTCTTTTTTAATTCTTATTTTCTTTGTAACTTTGTGGTCGCTAAGACTAAAAACAACACCAAATCAAATGAAGAACATACTTATTATCGGCTCAACAGGACAGATTGGTTCTGAGCTGACCATGCACCTGAGAAGCATTTACGGAAACGAACACGTTGTGGCAGGCTACATCCCCGGAGCCGAGCCTAAGGGCGAACTGCTGGAGAGCGGTCCGAGCGCCCTGGCCGACGTCATCAAGGCGGAAAGCATCGCCGATGCCGTGAAGAAGTACAATATCGACGCTATCTACAACCTCGCAGCCCTCTTGTCCGTGGTGGCCGAGTCTAAGCCCCGCCTGGCATGGAGCATCGGCATCGACGGCCTCTGGAACATCCTTGAGATAGCCCGCGAGAACAAGTGCGCAGTCTTTACGCCCAGCTCTATCGGCTCGTTCGGCCTGGAGACGCCGCACGACATGACGCCGCAGGACACCGTGCAGAGGCCCCGCACCATCTACGGCGTCTCGAAGGTGACGACCGAGCTGCTCAGCGACTGGTACTTCCACAAGTACGGTGTCGATACGCGCAGCGTCCGCTTCCCGGGCATCATCTCCTACGTCACGCCTCCGGGCGGCGGCACCACCGACTACGCCGTTGATATCTACTACTACGCCGTGCGCGGCGAGCGCTTCACCTGCCCCATCAAGGCCGGTACGCACATGGACATGATGTATATGCCCGACGCCCTGCATGCCGCGCAAATGCTGATGGAGGCCGACCCCTCGCGCCTCGTGCACCGCAACGGCTTCAACATCGCGGCGATGAGCTTCGACCCCGAAATGATTTACGGCGCCATCAAGAAGTACAAGCCCGACTTCGAGATGGTCTATGACGTTGACCCGCTGAAGCAGTCGATTGCCGAGTCGTGGCCCAACCTCATGGACGACAGCTGCGCCCGCCGGGAATGGGATTGGAAGCACCAGTTCGACCTCGACGACATGACGAAGGACATGCTCGAGAAGCTGGCGAAGAAGCTTCTGTAGCGGCTCCCCTGCTGTGGCATCGGCTGACGCTTGCTGAGGGCATCGGCCGACGCTTGCTGTGGGCATCGGCCGACGCTTGCTGAGGCAACATACGAAGATAAGGCTATGTCAGAATAAAGGAGGTCCTTAAGGTCCCTAAGGTCTCTAAGGTCCTTAAGGTCCCTAAGGTCCTTAAGGTCCCTAAGGTCTTTAAGGTCCTTAAGGTCTTTAAGGTCCTTAAGGTCCTTAAGGTCCCTAAGGTCTTTAAGGTCTTTAAGGTCTTTAAGGTCATTATCGCCGTTCTCGGCGGATGCGGC
Source organism: uncultured Prevotellaceae bacterium (assembly GCA_946407485.1). Lineage (GTDB taxonomy): Bacteria > Bacteroidota > Bacteroidia > Bacteroidales > Bacteroidaceae > Physcousia. The sequence continues at coordinate 4,693 of CAMJOE010000165.1, forward strand.
TCATCTTCTCCGAGAAGCCGCCATACTCGGTAAAGTCCTTCTCCAAGCGTTCCAGTTGCTTGAACAATAGATAGTCAGCCTGATAGATGAGAACGATAGCCATGTTGGCAATCGTTTCTGGCGGACGGGTCGCGCATAGCTGCATGAAGAAATCAGCATTGCGATGCTCTCTGCCCAATTCGCGCATAGCAGTCCACTCCTTCGAGCCTTCTTCCCACATGCGATGACCACGCGTACGAAGATAATCGATGTAATCCTCCAGCAACTCCTGCAAGCTGGCCTTCGCCACATTAATCAGCTTTATCTCCGTCTTGGCTGAAGTAGCAGATGCCGCACAGCCCTCGATGATGTTCTGTTTGCCAGAACGAGCAGCCTGAACCATCTGATCCACCGTACGATCACCTTTCTGCAAGAAGTTCTGACAGAAGAAGAAAGTCATCTCGTAGATGACTTCCGTCTTTTGATAAGAGAGCAACTTGCGGTAATTACCACTATGCCGAATTAATTTCTCAGGCATAATATTTAGATTTTAATTATTGTTTTTT
>CAMJOE010000166.1:0-5227 GCA_946407485.1 uncultured Prevotellaceae bacterium
TGATGTTGCCCCACTGGTCGCTGCCGCCCATCTGCAGTTTGCAGTTCTTGGTCTGATAGAGGTGCAGGAAGTCGTAGCCCTGCAGGAGCTGGTAGGTGAACTCGGTGAACGACATGCCGTCCTGGAACTCACCGTTGAGGCGACGCTTCACGCTGTCCTTCGCCATCATGTAGTTGACGGTGATGCACTTGCCGATGTCGCGGGCGAAGTCGAGGAAGGTGAAGTCCTTCATCCAGTCGTAGTTGTTGACCAGCTCGGCGCGGTTGGGCGCGTCGCTCTCGAAGTCGAGGAAGTGGGCGAGCTGCTTCTTGATGCACTCCACGTTGTGGCGCAACGTCTCCTCGTTCAGCAGGTTGCGCTCCTGGCTCTTTCCGCTGGGGTCGCCAATCATGCCGGTTGCTCCGCCGACGAGTGCAATGGGTTTGTGGCCGCAGCGTTGCAGATGGCGCAGCATCATGACGCCGCAGAGGTGGCCGATGTGCAGGCTGTCGGCTGTCGGGTCAATGCCCACGTAGGCCGATACCTGTTCCTTCATAAGTAATTCTTCTGTGCCGGGCATCATCTGGTGGATCATGCCTCTCCATTTCAGTTCTTCTACAAAGTTCAACATATATTTGTTTAATTCAAAATTGTTAAATTCAAAATTCAAAACGGCTTTAGTTCAGATTCTAAACTGTTATGTTCAGGTTTTAATGTTCATGTTTCAGCGTTAAAGTGCCGTCCTAACGGGGGCAGAGAACCTTTTTCGGGTGCAAAGGTACAAAAAGGTGAGCGAAAATGTGCCGTGTTAACATCATTTAACGCCTTATCGTGCATTAAATGTTAAAAATGATGTATATTTGCAGTCGATAAACAAAAAAACTTTAAGCACAGCCTGCATGGAAACGTCTCAGTATGCATGGCTGTAAATACTAACTTGAGACGACGTAACTAAAACATTATGAAAAAGTTCTTCTATCTGGCTGCATTGGTATGCGGTATGATGTCTGTAGCAAGTTGTTCAAGCGTAGTTCCCCTGGCTGCAACTTCCAACAACGTAGGTGCAAAGTGCGGTACAGCTACTGAAACCCGCATCCTCGGTCTCTTCCCCTTCAAGGGCGACCACGGCATCGACGCAGCTGCTAAGAATGGTGGCATCAAGAAGATTTCTCACGTTGACGTTGAGAAGTTCAACATTTGTGGCTATCTCTACACAAAGACCACCACTCGCGTTTATGGCGAATAATATTTCGTTCATGAATTGACGAATCATGTGGGATGTGCCTCCTCTGGTGCATCCCACACTTGTTTCATTAGGGCTATACATTATATATAATATATGAGACAATCAGCCAGAAAGCTTATCCTCCTGCTCCTGATGGCTTGCAGCCTGGCGGCATTCGGCGGGGAACGATACGACGTGAGGGTACTTCCCCTCGGCAAGATGTATTTCTTCATGCCATACAAGTTGAAGGGGAAGGCCGGTAGCAAGCTGCAGTACGATATGACGCTGCTCACGTATCGCGACTCCACGACCATCAACATGACGCTGACCTCGCCGCAGGGGCGCGTGAAGAGCATCGCACTCTCATCGCCCGATGCAAGCTTCTCCACCACGCAGTACGAACTTTTCTTCCAGGAGCGCAGCGGCTCCCGCTTCAACACACGCGTCCACATCGACTGCCCGAACGAAGTTTACAAGCGGTTGTTTGAGAGCCAGCAACCCCTCACCATCGAGTTGACGATGGAGGACGGCAAGCACTACGCCTTCACCTATAAGCCAAAGAAATGGCAGGAGGAGTCGGCCTACGTCTGCGAAGTGCTGGAGATGATTGCCTACAGCAACAGCCGGAAATAATAAAAGCTGACGCTTGAAAGCGTCAGCTTATTCTCAACGGTCAGTATATTTTCCCAACGCTTGGTAGCGTTGGCTCCTAATTCAGCTGAAACTTAGAATTGCTCCAAGTATGCGATGCGGCTTTCTATGCTTGGGTGCGTGCTGAAGAGGCGGCTCATCATGTTCGTGAACTCGCTCTTGAAGGCGACGGGCTTCACGATGAAGAGCTGTGCTACGTCCTCGCGGTCAACGTTTCCGAGTCCCGGGTCGCCGCTGATCTTGCGCAGAGCCGAAGCCAGGGCCAACGGGTTGCCGCAAAGCTCTGCACCGCCTGCATCGGCCATGTACTCGCGCTTGCGGCTGATGGCAAACCTTGTCAGCAGCGTGAAGAAGTAACCTATCGCAGCCAGCACGATGGCGACCAGGATGACGGCAATCACCGTGCCTCCGTTCTTCCCGTCTTTGCTCGTGCGACGATTCCCTCCTCCGTAGATGAAGGTGTTCCAAAGCATGCGGACTGCCAGACTGAGCGCTGTGCTCATGATGCCCACGAAGATGATGCTGATGATGAGCAGACGTGTGTCGCGATTGCGGATATGTGTCAGCTCGTGACCAATCACGCCAGCCAGCTCGTCGTCGTTCAGCCGGTTGCAGATGCCTGTGGTGACGGTGACGGTGTAGCTCTTCTCGTCTATTCCGCTGGCAAAGGCGTTGAGCTGCGGGTCGTCGATGATGTTTATCTTCGGCATCGGCATACCGCAAGTCATGGTGAGGTTCTCCACGATGTTGTAGATGCGGGGATTCTCACGGCGCTCCAAGGGCTTTGCTCCCGTGGCGTTGCGCACCATGCTGGCGTTCGAGAAGTAGGAAATCATGAACCAGATGCCCACGATTCCCACCACCCAGGGCACGGTGTAGAGGAATGCTTCGTTGGTCGCCATCGCGTCGAAAGCCAACGACGTGCCTCCGTAGCCGTCGTACACCTCCTGCATGTTCATGAACGCCACGAAGGCATACACGATGGCCAGGATGATGCAGGGAAAGAGGATGAGAAGCAACAGGCTCTTGAAGTTGTTGCGAACCTGCTGCGTATGAATGCCAACGTAATTCATAGTTTAATTCATAATTCTCAATTCATAATTCATAATTAAGCTACGCCCTGAAACCAAGCGAAAGGAATAATCGTGAATTACTCATAGTTCAATTCTCAATTCATAATACATAATTCATAATTAAGCTACGCTCTGGAACCAAGCGAAAGGATAATCGTGAATTATGAATTATGAATTATGAATTCAAAATTTGATTTCCGGTGCTTTGTCGAGGTTAGCACGCTCCATCTCGCCCACGTCGAAGAGAGGCTCTTTGTGGAAGCCGAACATGCTGGCGAAGAGGACAGCGGGGAATCTCTGTACGGCGCTGTTCAGCTCCTTCGTGGCGCTGTTGAAGTAGCGACGGACGGCTGCGAGCTTGTTCTCGATATCGCTGATCTCTGTCTGCAGCTGCATGAAGTTCTGGTTGGCCTTCAGGTCGGGATAAGCCTCGGCCACGGCGCGCAGGTTCAGCATAGCGTTCGTGAGCTGGTTTTCGGCAGCAATCTTGTCGTTGATGGTGCTTGCGCTCATGGCAGCATTGCGGGCAGCAGTCACCTTCTCGAAGAGCTCCTTCTCGTGAGTGGCATAGCCCTTCACGGTAGCCACAAGCTGCGGAATGAGGTCGTGACGCTGCTTCAGCTGGACGTCGATGTTGGCGAAAGCATTCTCGCGATTGTTACGCAGGGTTACGAGGTTGTTGTAGATGCCGATAACCCCAAAGACGAGCAGTGCGACGACTGCCAGGATGATGATTGTTGTTGTTGCCATAATTGTTTTATTTTTTGTGTTAAACCTTTTGCACTCTGCAATGTCATAATTTTAGGCAAAGGTACGACAAAAAGTGAAAAGTGAAAAGCAAAAAGAGAAAAATTAGATGCTAAATTGGAAAAGATTGTGCGTTTTTACGTCTTTTTTACATCTTTTAGCATTTCAAGATAGCATTTCTAATAAAAAAGTTCTATATTTGCGGGCTAAAAGTCTTTAAATATATATAAGGTATATGAGGCAACTTAAAATCACAAAAAGCATCACCAGTCGCGACAGTGCATCGCTCGACAAGTATCTGCAAGAGATAGGACGTGAGCAACTGCTTCCCGTGGAGGAGGAAGTAGAGCTCTCGCAAAGGATACGAAAAGGCGACCGCCGTGCTCTCGACAAGCTGGTGCGGGCCAACCTGCGCTTCGTCGTCAGCGTCGCCAAGCAGTATCAGAACCAGGGACTCTCCCTGCCCGACCTTATCAACGAGGGAAACGTGGGACTGATAAAGGCAGCCGAGAAGTTCGACGAGACCAGAGGCTTCAAGTTCATCTCCTATGCCGTTTGGTGGATTCGCCAGACCATCCTGCAGGCCCTCGCTGAGCAGAGCCGCATCGTGCGCCTGCCCCTCAATCAGGTCAGCGCCGTCAACAAGATAACGAAGGCCATGACGAAGTTCGAGCAGGAGTATGAGCGCAAGCCCAGTGCCGACGAATTGGCAGAGCTCGTCAACGAGCTGCCCGAGAAGATTAGCGACTCCCTGCGTGCCAGCGGCCGCCACGTCAGCGTGGATGCCCCCTTCATCGAAGGCGAGGAAAACAGCTTGCTCGACGTGATGACCAATCCCGACTCGCCCATGGCCGACAAGGGTCTGGTCAGCGAAAGCCTTTCGACGGAGATTGACCGTGCGCTGGGTGTCCTCAACGAACGCGAGAAGCAAATCATCGAACGCAGCTTCGGCATCAACAACCAGCCCGAGATGACCCTCGAAGAGATAGGCGAGACGTTCGGCCTCACCCGCGAACGCGTCCGCCAAATCCGCGAGAAAGCCATTCGCAAGCTTCGTGCCGGCAGTCGCAACAGCCTCCTCCGCTCCTACCTCGGCTAAAGAGAAGAAAGAGATTGAAAAAAGTAAGAGAGACGCTCATTTGCGCCTCTCTTTTTTATGTCCGCAGTCACGTTTGCAATCGTGACACGTTATGATTGCAATCGTATAATGTTACGTTTCCAATCGTGGCACGTTACGTTTTGTTTTTACCTTATCCTAGTTTTTCGATGGCGAACTGCATGCGGCTGAGGGTTTCGTCCTTGCCGAGGAAGGCAGCCAGCTCGTACATGTCGGGACCTTGTCCTTCGCCCACGAGGCAGATGCGCCAAGCGTTCCAGGGCTTGATGCCGGTCTGTTCCGCCCAGGCATCCACGACGGGTTTCATGCCTTCGACTGTGAAGTCCTCAACCGTGGCGAGCACGCCGGCGAGCTGCTTCATCTCGTCTGCCGTCCCCTCCTTCCAGTTCTTGCGGACAAACTTGTCTTCTGTATCGAATGCCGTCGGAGCGACGA
>CAMJOE010000167.1:0-5192 GCA_946407485.1 uncultured Prevotellaceae bacterium
TCGGGGTCAACCTTCTTGATGAACTTGGCAGGCACGCCGCCCCACAGCTCGCCGTCGCCTATCTGCGTGTTGCTGAGCACCAAAGCGCCTGCCGCCACGATGGCGCCTTTGCCCACTACGGCATGGTCGAGCACGGTGGCGCCCATCCCAATCAACGCGCCGTCCTTTATCTCGCATCCATGCAGGGTGACGCAGTGGCCGATGGTCACGTCGTCGCCCAGGACGCAAGATGCTTTGCCGTTGAGCGTATGGATGCACGAATTGTCCTGGATGTTCGTGCGGTTGCCTATCTTGACGAAATGCACGTCGCCTCGCACGACGGCATTGAACCAGACGGTGCAGTCGTCGCCCATCTCTACGTCGCCCACTATCACTGCTCCCTCGCTGAAGTAACAGTGCTTACCGAATCGGGGAGCGGGCATCCCCTTGAGAGTCTTGATTAGTGCCATCGAGTAATTTACTATTTGACGATTTACTATTTACGATTTATTTACGATTTAGTAATTTAACTATTTACATGGTTCTTGGGGCTGTTCTCCCCTCCTTTGGAGGGGTCGGGGGAGGCTATTCCTTTGGAGGGGTTGGGGGAGGCTTTTTCTCTCTTCCTCATTTAGGTAAGGCGATAGCTCGTCATATACCTTCTTGTGATATTGATTGATGTACGCCACCTCTTCCTGCGTCATCATGTCCCAGATGACGGGTGTGAGGTCGATGGGGCAGAGCGTGAGGGGCTCGAGACGCAGGAAGCGGCCGAACTCCGTCTCGCCGTCATCGACGATGAGCATCGTGTTCTCGATGCGCACGCCATGCTTGCCTTGACGATAGATGCCGGGCTCGTTCGTGACGGTCATGCCGGCATGCAGCGGGGCAGGCTTCCACGTGTGGCGTATCTGATGAGGCCCTTCGTGAACGCACAAGTACGAGCCGACGCCGTGACCGGTGCCGTGTCCGTAGTTGATGCCGTGCTGCCACATCGCATAGCGAGCCAGTGCGTCAATCTGCGTGCCGCTGATGCCGTCGGGGAAGCGAGTGAGCGCCAAGCGGATGTGTCCCTTGAGAACCAGGGTGTAGTCGAGTCGTTCTTCGTCCGTCAGCGGACCGAGCGCGATGGTTCGCGTGATGTCCGTCGTGCCGTCCTGATACTGAGCGCCGCTGTCCAGAAGCAGCAATCCTTTGGGTTCGAGCACGGCGTCCGTCTCGGGCGTGGCTTCGTAGTGGACGATGGCGCCATGCGGTCCGTAGGCAGCTATCGTGTCGAACGAAAGGCCTCGGTACAGGTCTTGCTCTGCCCTCAAAGCCGTCAGCTTGCGGTCGATGCTGAGTTCCGTCTCTCCGCCAACTTCCACGGCAGGCTTCAGCCAACGCAGGAACTTCACCATCGCCACGCCATCGCGCACCATTGCCCTGCGGAAACCTGCTATCTCGGCTGCGTTCTTGACAGATTTCAAAGACCCTACCAAACCTCCCCTTAAAGGGGAGGCTTTCTGAGCCTTGTCCTCTCCCTTTAAGGGAGAGATAGAGAGGGTCTTGATTTCTTCGTATGACCTTACCTTCACGCCGATTGTTTTTAGGTAATTTTTCACGGTTTCATCGAGCTTCTCGCTGTCGATGAAGAGCGTCACCTCGTCGAGGGTGAGCAGGACATAGCTTACGAAGACGGGGTTGCAATGTACGTCGGAGCCGCGGAGGTTGAGCAGCCAGGAGATGTCGTCCAGCTGGGAGATGATGAGATGCTCAGCCTTTTGCTCACGAAGTGCCTGCCGCACGCGCTCTATCTTGCTTTCGGCCGTCTCCCCGGCAAACTCCAAGGGCTGTATCTCCACCTTGTTCTTGGGGATGGGCGGGCGGTCTGTCCAGAGCTCTTCGGCAGGGTCGAGGTCCGTACGGAGCAGGATGCCGGCCTTGTCTAAAGCAGACCTCAACTCCTCAATCTCGGCGGGCGTAAAGACTTCGCCATCGATGCCAACCGTGTTATTATTGAAGATTGAAGATTGAAGATTGAGGTCACAGCCTTCCGCCTCCTTTTCAATTTTCAATTTTCCATTTTCAATTTGGTCTGTAAGCCAAGTGGTGATGCTCGGTGTTTCTGCCAGTCCCTCCTTCATAAGCGTGAAGGGCGTGCCTTCAAGCTGCTGGGCGGCAGCGATGAAGTAGCGGCTGTCGGTCCAAAGTGCTGCGTCTGAAAGCGTCACGACGGCTGTTCCGGCGCTTCCGTCGAAGCCGCTGATCCATTGCCGCGTCTGCCAATGAGCCGGGACATACTCGCCCTGATGTGGGTCGGTGCTGGGGAAGATGAAGGCACTCAGGCCGTTCCTGCGCAGGTACTGGCGCAGCGCTTCGACCCTTTCAACGATGATATTTGCCATATTTTTGCCTATTTGGGGACAAAGATACGACTTTTAATTCAAAATCCAAAATAATTGCGTGCCTTTGCCATCGTAATCAATAAAGTATTGCAAATACGGCACGTCGCATTTCCGATTTAACCACGTTAAGTTTGCCGAGGCTCCACGTCGTGTTACCTTTTGGTTATCAGGTCGCCGCAAATCTCTTCTGCACGCTTCACTCGGTTCCACACGGTCTGTATCTTCGCATCCATCACTTTGGCAATTTGGGCAGGCTTCATGCCAATCTTCAGCAAGCAAATAGTGTGGAGCAAATGTTCGTGTACAGATTTGTCTTCGCGCTCCTGAATCGCCTCAAGGAACCCTGGGTACAAGGTTTCTATTGCTGCGACGAGTCCTTCCCACGAGCCCTCTGTCAGTTGAGCCTTACCGGAGGCAATGTTGTGGAAATGTGCAATAACGCCTTCTGCTTTGTCTGTCGCGATGTTCATTAGAGCGATGCGCGTCAGCTCCTTGTTCAGTTTGGCCTTTTGCTCCAGCAGCCTTTCTTTGTCGGCGATTGCTTCCACGAACTTTTTCTTCCTGAAGAAATAATAAGCCACCCAGCTCATCACGACAATCAGCAGAGCGAGACCTGCAATTACTGATAAGAAGATGATGCGCTCGGCTCTCTGCATGATGATGCGCTCGGTTTCCTTGTCACGAAGATACCGATACTCGTCCCTTGCCCGCTGTGTCTGCTCGAAAGCCCGTTGGGCAATAATCGTGTCGTTCGTTTCATAGAGACGTTGGCCCCATAGAGCCGCTTGCCTGTAGTCTCCCTTTTGCAGGAAGCACCGCTGCAGGCCGGCTTGGGCTTCGTACCTTCCTGTCGGCTCTTTCGCCATATTATTATATATAATGTAGTGGGCGATTGCAGAGTCGGTCAGATTTTTGTCCTCATAGCACTTTGCAAGACACAACTCATAGTTCTTAGGCCGCTGGTCTGCAGGCAAGCTGCAAACCATAAGCAATAAACTGTCAACCTTATCATGATGATGGAAGTCGGAATAGGCCTTCAGCATTGAAGCCAAGATGCGTCCGTACTTTGCAGGGGACTGCTTGCCCCTGATGATGTTATAGGCTTCATCGAGATGTGAGAGGCTTTGCATCGTGTCGCCAAGGTGCTGACATGCTGATGCCACATCCGTAAGATAACATTCCAGATTCTTTCCCGACTGTCTGGCAAGTGCGACAGACCTGTTTGCTACATTCAGCTCCTCCTCATAGTTGAGCAGAAGCATATAGAGGTTCCGCAATTGAGACAGCGCGTTCTGCCAGATGAGTGTGTCTGCATCCTTGCTTTGCTCCGCAATGTCAGCCGTTTTCAAGAACAGACTCACAGCTCTTGGATAATCCTTCAGGTCACGATAAGCGCTGCCAAGATAGTAGTAGGCACGCTCCTTGTCAGCAGCGTTCTTGCAACCTTCGAAGTAGGACAATGTCTGCTTCGCGGAGTCAGGCGAACTGGGAACAATGTCGAGCTTGTCGCGAAGGCGAATCGTCAGCAAGTCGTACTTCTGCCGTGTATATTCTGAAGATTGTCGTACAGAATCCCTTAATGCCTCAGCCCTTGCCCCGGCATCTCTGAGCGAAGTCTCGCAAAGCTGCCAAGCCTGTTCGATATTGTTCAACAACAATTCGTCGTGCTTCCCCTTGCACGCAATCAAGGTCAGCAGACAAAAGAATAAAACTGTTTTTTTCATATATGATGTGTTCTTCTTAAATGAAAAAGTTGACTTCGTTGGCTTTTCTGTTGCAAAATTAAGCCTTTTTCTTGGTACAAACAAGCTTTTTTACTCCCAACTACTCCCAAATGGGAGCACTTGGGAGTGATTTTGTTTGGAAGGAACACAAAAAACACATAATTTTGCAGCAAGAAACATAAAAAAGTTATACTACTATGAAAAAGATTCTTTTTTTCCCTTTTTTGACTTTGTTGCCATTAATAGCATCAGCCTACAATGTCAAGCTTGACGGCATCTATTACAACTTCTCGGGAGACGAGGCAGAAGTGACGAGCTCTAATGATAACACTACCAATTACTCGGGCTCTGTGGTTATTCCGGAATCAGTCACATATGGTGGCAAGACCTACAGCGTAACAAGCATTGGCATCAGTGCTTTTGCAAAAAGCAGTAATATGATTTCTGTCACTATACCTGAGAGTGTGACCAAAATAGGCGGTTCTGCTTTCTTGGGCTGCAGCAGCCTGACCTCCATCACCATTCCCGAGAGTGTGACAAGCATAGGCCACTGGGCTTTCCAAGGTTGCCGCGGTCTGACCTCCCTAAACATCCCCAATGGTGTAACAATCATCGATCAAGGCGTCTTCTCCAGTTGCACCAGCTTGAAATCTGTCAATATCCCCGAGTGTGTAACAAGCATAGGAGGTGGAGCTTTCAATGATTGTGGTAGTTTAGCTTCTGTCACCATACCAAACGGCGTGACAAGCATAGAAAATGGCGCTTTCCATGGTTGTCGCAGTTTGAAATCCATCACAATTCCTGAAGGCATAACACGCATCGGTTTCGATACTTTTAAAGGTTGCCGCAGTCTTACTACCATCATCATTCCCAACGGAGTGACCAGCATTGAATGCGAAGCTTTCATGGATTGCAGTGGTCTGGCTTCCGTCACGATTCCAAATAGTGTGACCAACATTGAAGATGGAGCTTTCCAGAATTGCCGCAGTTTGACAGATGTATATTGTTATGCTCCAGAGCCTCCCAGCGTGTCTACAACGGAATACGATGGCGAGGTTTGGGACGGGTTTCCATTTGGCCAATACTATATAGAGGAACACAC
>CAMJOE010000168.1:0-5105 GCA_946407485.1 uncultured Prevotellaceae bacterium
ATGAACGGACGCCAAATCCTTTGGTATCCGGGCAAAGACGACGCCCTCAATCTGCTTGGCACCCAGCGAACCCTCGACGGCGACATAGGCGACACACATCGCGTTTCACTCGAAAAGGGCTTGCTCTCGCGCGACGGCTGGGCCATTCTCGACGAGTCGCCCAGCACGCAGCGAGGCGACGGCAGCCATTCCTTCCCGTTTGACAAAGAGGTGGACGGCATTCCTTGGGTCGGCACGCCTCTTGATGCCAACGCCATCGACTGGTACTTCTTCGGCTATGGACACGAGTACAAGGACGCCCTGGGCGACTATGTCCGCATTGCCGGCCGGCAGCCACTTCCACCAAAGTACATGTTCGGTTACTGGTACAGCAAGTATCAGGCTTATTCGCAGAACGACATCAAGCAGTTGATTAGCGACATGGAGGACAACGACATTCCGCATGACGTCCTCATGATTGACTGCGACTGGCATCAGAACTCCTGGACGGGATGGACTTGGAACAAGACGCTCTTCCCCAGCCCCGCCAATCTTCTAAGCTGGATGCACACCCACAACACGAAGACGGCACTCAACCTTCATCCTGCCGACGGCATCGGTTCCAGCGACGAGAACTTCGCCAAGATTCGAAACGAAATGGGACTCGACGCAAGCGTCACGACCATCCCCTGGCAGCTCGAGGACTCCACGTTCTATCGCTCGTTCTTCAAGAACCTGATGCGCGTCATGGAACGGCAAGGCGTCGACTTTTGGTGGCTCGACTGGCAGCAAGACCTCACAAGCAGCTACATCGCCGGACTCGGGCAGACATTTTGGCTCAACCACGTCTTCTACAACGACATGCGACTCAACCGAACCGACCGGCGCCCCGTCATCTTCCATCGCTGGGGCGGAATGGGAAGCCACCGCTACCCTATCGGCTTCTCGGGCGACACCTTCGCCACTTACGGCACTTTGCAGTTCGAGAGCTACGTCACAGCCACGGCCGCCAACGTCTGCTTCGGCTATTGGGGGCACGACGGCGGCGGCTATCTGCAGCCAAATAATGTCCGCACCGACCCTGAACTCGTGTTGAGATGGATGCAGTTCTGCGTCTTCCAACCCATCTTCCGCACACATGGCTCCAGCCAAAGCGGTTGCGAGCGTCGCATCTGGAAGTTCTCGAACCTCGACCTCCAAAGGGAAGCATTCAAGTTGCGCTACACCCTCGTACCTTATATATATAGTGCGGCTCGGCAAGCCTACGACACAGGTGTCTCCATTTGCCGTCCGCTCTACTACGAATGGCCCGAAGAGAACAAAGCCTATACGGTCGAGGACGAGTACCTCTTTGGCGACGACATCCTCGTTTCGCCCATCTCTACCCCATCCTGTAGTGATGGCACAAGCGAGCGCAAGACTTGGCTGCCACAAGGTCTTTGGTTTGATGTCTGCCGCAACAGGATATGCGCCGGAGGCCGGACCATCACGGACCAATACGGACTGGACGAGATCCCCTACTTCATCCGCCTTGGCAGCATCATTCCCTGCAATCCTCCTCTTTCGCATCTGAAGGCCGAACCGTCTTCCCTCGTGCTATGGGTTATCCCTGGTGCCGACGGCAAAGGCAAGCTTTATGAGGACCAAGGCGATAGCGAAGCCTACAAGGATGGTGAGTTCGCCACTACCCTCTTCACGCAAACGCACTCCGCAGAAGGCACGATGCTCACCATCAATTCTCGCGAAGGCAGCTACGAAGGGATGCTTCAGGAGCGCGCCTGGCAGGCGGTATTCTTCTCGATTGAAGAGCCAAGCAATATTTACATCAATGGAGAGGAGACAACCGACTGGACCTACGATGCGCCGCTACGTCGCCTGACCGTCAACGTCTCCACTCGTCCTTGCTCCGATGCCATCATTATCAACGTCAAAGAGAAAGAAACGGGCATCGAAGTAATTGATAATGGAAAATTGAAAATTGACAATGATGTCTATGACCTCAACGGCATGAATTTGTCAAATCACAAATTGCCTCGAGGTATTTACATTCAAAGCAGTAAGAAAATCCTTAATCCCTACAAGCCATGAAACGCCTCTTGCTTATCCTGTTTGTTCAATGGTCAATGTTCAACGGTCAATGTCTAATGGCTCAAGACCGTTACTGGGCAATCGGGACTGCTGTGCCCGGAGGCATTCAGGAACTGACGCCGTTCCCAAACAAACAGTTCAAATATACCGGACGTCTCATCGAGGGAGGAACACTTCGCTTCTGCAATAAGGAAAGTACGTCAGCCAGCCTTGTGCGCTTCCTCAAACCTACATACGAGGATGCCTACGCCGTTACAAATCCTACGCCCTTCACGCTTGCCACAGCCCGCGACTCTTTGGCAAGCTTTTGGACTGTGCCTCTGACGGAAGACGTCTATCGCATCACCATCGACCTCAACGCAAAGACTTTGACAGGAGAGTTGTTCCGTCCTTGGAACGAACTCTTCATCGTTGGTGGCGCAACCGAATGTGGATGGGTGACTTATACCTTCCTGCCTTTTACTCGCGACGAGAACGAAGTTTGTGCATGGGACTGGACAGGAGAGCTCAAGGAGCGCCAGGAGTTTGGCGAACCTCGCCGCTTCAAGTTCGAAGGGCAGAATGCATGGGAGCCCAAGGTGCTGCATCCATTCTCGCAAGACGAAGACATCCTCGGCAGCACCCAACTGCTTACCGGAGGCACCGCCGACAACAAATGGAGCATCCGCCAAGAAGGCTATTACCACATCCGCGTCGACGTCTTCCGCGAAACCGTCCATGCCGAATACCTCGGCCCCACTCTCCCCGGCGAAACCCCATCTGGCCTTGAAGATAAAGATATTGTAAATCTTAAATCGTCAAATGGTAAATGCTTCGACCTGAGTGGTCGCCTTGTAAATCGCAAGTCGTCAAATGGTAAATTACCTCGGGGTATCTATATCATAGACGGAAAGAAGGTGCTACTTTAACTCTAATATAGAATCTGCCTGGCCTAAAACCATTCATAATTATAGTTACATGTAGGTACAACAAAAGAACAACAGCAGCTTCATGCTTCACTTGAAGTAATAGCTGCTGTTGCTACGAACTATTTGTAGTTCGTCGTTTTTTTTTATTCTTCGTCGGAATGGTATCTTCTTGTACTTTAGCCTTTCGTATATGTCGGCTGCCGCTTTCGTCGGGGTGCTGCACAGCCGAAGTTTCACTTTCTCTCCGAGTGCGTTCACGCCTTCCGTGGTGATGGCCTTCTGCGTGGACATGCGACGCTTGACTTCAGTCCAGTAGCACGTCTCGCCTGCCTGCCTGAGCCTGTAGCGGACGGCGTTCACTATCCGGTACGAGAGCAAGCCGAGGAAGAGGTGAGCATCCGATCGGTCGTCGCGTTGATGGTGTATGGGACGCAATTGCAGGCCGGTCTTGATCTGGCTGTTCGTACACTCTATCGTAACAGTTACAGTTGGGCCGCACTGTTGCGACTGCAAAGGTACAACGAAACTACAAATGACACAACGGTTATTTGCTCGAATGCTTACAAATATCATAGTCGTCCATAGCACATTATTAGAAAAATTGAATTGTAGCCGAGCCACAAGCCTCAAGCTTGCAACCCGGCTGCAAAGACACACAACATCTATGGTATAAGACCTAATTCCGTATTGCTCAAAGTTACTTTACCAGCACTTCACACCCAACTGCAGCATTACGCATAATCTCTTTTCTCCCCATAGCAAGAATCTAAGAAAGCACCCGATAATCGGGTGCTTTCTCACATTTCATTAATTGGTCTTTAACAATTTCTTGCTTATCATACCATCTCTCGTCTTAACCGATATAATGTAAACTCCGTTTGGCAAGCCAGCCACGTTGATGGTCGCAGAATGACTTCCACCGATGCCACTTCTGTACATTTCCTTGCCAATTATGGAATAGATACAAACTGACAGCAGTCCTTCACCCTCAATCCTAACGTAATCGTGTATTGGATTGGGATAAATCCTGAGATGGTCATTGTCGGCCTCTATCGACTCTATCTTGTCTGCAATTGCTTGCTTAACGTCATCATCGATTGCAATGTAAATCTTCTTTGACATCATATCCGTTTCAGGAGCAAAGATTTCAAGGGAATCAAGTTCATTCGGAACAGAATTAAAGGAGAATGTAAAGTAGCCATCATCAATCCCTTCCGTAATATCATTCAGATATACACAATTGCTCAGCGAGTCAGAGACATACCAATCCATTTCTATATCGCCGGAACCAATGTTTCCAACATGAACGATGTATTCATTATTCTCATTGTATTCATGGATAGTGATAGTATCCGGGACATTCAAGATAGGAACGCGCCGCTCGTAGTTGGCAGTATAGTATTGATCTTTCGACTTGTCAACTGTCAGTTCCTTCGTGTCTGTGATGAAATTACCCCATCTATCTGTCCAATTCTTGAAATAATATGTTTCATACTTATCTACAGCAGTAAAGGTAACGGGGTGGCTATCCTTCACATAAGACCTAAAGAGATTAGCCCTGCCGCCGCTTCTGCCATTGATGTCTTCTTCCGAGCAGGCTATATAAGGCATTAAGCTATCGCTCGCAAACACATCTATATAGCTTATTTTACTATTACGTTGATTGTAATCATAATCTACAGTAAGGACTAAAGTGTCTATTATAATATCTGCTGCACCACTTACATTTTTTGATATAGTAATATCACCCCACGCAGAAGGCCTTGAGAAGAACATAATATCATCATTGCTCCCCAAAATAGAGGAAAGCAATGATTTAGCTGAAGCAGACGGCTGACTGATTTCGATTTTATTATTCCTTGGGAAATACTTGATTTTCCATACATTGTGATTTACCACATCTTTTGCTTCGCTTTCATAACGTGGCATATGATCGAACATGTAGATTTTCCCATTTTTCCTGAACTTTGAGATACCCTTGTGAGATAAGTTTAAATCTACACGGCTATTCGCACTAGCATTTCCAACTGCATGCATTTTTATATCATCAGGATCAAGGCTAAAGCCAAGAATTCTTGGCGTATAGGTCAAATTGCAGGATAGTTTAGTGGTACTTTGTTTCAATGGGTC
>CAMJOE010000169.1:0-5037 GCA_946407485.1 uncultured Prevotellaceae bacterium
AGAGACTGCTGCTCAGATTTACCTCCACGGTACTTCTCGAATTGTTCTTCCCAACTTTAATCATCGGCAACTCGAAGTCCCAACCACCAGGGTTTTCGTCGTCGAAGATGTCGTCTGCCGATACGCTTGTCACTCCCATTACTGCCATCAAGATGGCTGCTAAAACCTTTTTCATTGTCTTATACATTATATTATATTATGTGTTACTTCTTCTTGAACGTCTTCCTCAAATCTGCGAGGCTGGCCTTGCCCTCCATATAGACGAGGGTGATGTCGTAGTGCGACGACCTGTCCCTGCACTGATAGCAGATGTATCGGTGCGTGCCTCTCGCATTGTTCTTTAGTTGAACGATGGCGTAGTAAAGGTGACCGTCGCGGCTCTCCATCTCCAAGTTGCTGTCGTCGTCGGATATGCGTCCCTTCATGTCCTCGGCAAAGAGCTGCTCTATCGTGATGCGTTCTTTGGCGTTTGCTGTGCATTTGGCCGTGTGGAGCACCTTAAGGTTGTAGGGCGCAAGGTTGTCGCCCTTGACGAGGCTTTCCTGAATGAGCTGCTTGCTGACGACATGCCCTTCGAAGACCTCGTTGATGCGGAGCCCTTCCTGTGCCGTGGCGCAAAGAGTGATGCCGGCAAACATCAATAGTATGATAAGTAAACGTTTCATGGTTCGTTGAATAATTCGCTGAGTTGCTGTTCGTGGTTTCCGTTGCTGAATATCTCTTGCAGGGCTTCCTGCCCCATTTGCATGGCCTGAACCTCGTTGTTGAGCATCTTGCCGTCAACGTATGCGATGGCCATGCTTTCTTCTTTCTGCTGAGGCGGTGCCAGCAGGATGCAGGCGAAGGCAGCGATGCAGGCGGCAGCGATGAACGGCCAGATGAGGAAACGCTTCCGCTTGCCTTCGGTTGGGGAAGCGAAGCGGTCCAAAGCTTCTACACTTGGCGTAGGCGTTGCCTCGTCGATGATGGCGAATATCTGGGCGAAGGGCGCCAAGTCGTCCGGCAGGTCTTGCTCGCCGTCGAAGTATTCCCTGAGCATCTTCTGCTCAGCCTGCGTGCTTTCCCCCTCCATGTAGCGGCGGAGCAGTTCGCGTACGTTTTCCTGTGTTACTTTATTCATGATATTATGTCTTGGCCTTGGTTGCGCTTCATGAGCTTTTCCAAGAGGTTCTTTCTTGCCTTGCAGAGTGCCGTGCGAACGGTCGTCTCGCTGATGCCGAGCAGTTCCGCAATCTCATTGTTCTCGAGGCCGTCCTGCTGGCTCATCCTGAGAATCTGCATCTGTGCCGCAGGGAGTCCCGCTATCTTGTCTTCGAGCCACTCGGCGTTTTCCTTTTCCTCGAGCATCCACTCGGAGTCGTGTGTGCTGACGAGCCGTATCTCGTCGCTCAGTTCCATCGGTACGGTGTGCCTTTTGCGCAGCTTGGAGATGCAGAGATTGCGGCAGATGGCGAATGTCAGTGCCTGGACGGAGCGGACTTCGTCGAGCTTAGCCCTGATGGTCCACAGCCTGAGCAGCGTGTCCTGCACGTTATCCTCGGCCTCGCTCTCCTCCTTAAGAAAGCGGCGGCTGAGGGACAGGATGTCGGGCCTCAGCTGACGTGCCAATGTGCAGAACGCTTCTTTCTCCATTGTGTCGTTGCTCTGATATGAAGACGCATAAGTGGGGATAATGTTCCCGCTGATGATGAAAAAAATGCGAAGAAGTATGAAAAAAGCGGGCGGAGGCGGTCGTATCCGTCTTCGCCCGCTTGTAGGTTAAGCGATGTAAGCTTTTATGTTAAGCGATGTCCGCTTTTGAGTTAAGCGATGCCTGCTTGTAGATGAGGCGATGCATTACCTGCCGGGTTCGAGGCTTGCGCACCAGCCGCCGTTGCGGGCCATGTGGACGGGCAGGACGGAGGTGCTGCTGACTCTGCTTTCCTCGCGGAGGTAGTCCATGGCGATGATGTGGGCATTGACGCCGTCCTTGAAGCTCGTCATCTTGTACTGCTTTCCTGCGGGCAGGAAGTCGAGCTTGAGCTGCATGTCGCGCTCAGTGCTGTTGGTGATGCCGCCGACGAACCACTTGTCGCCCTTGCGCTTGGCCACCACGCAGTACTGGCCTGCCTCGGCTGCCACGACGCGTGTCTCATCCCAATTGACGGGGACACTGGTGAGGAAGTCGCGGCAATCGGGCCACTGGTCGTAGCGGCAGGGGTTGTCCATCAACATCTGGAGGTTGCTCTCGGCAAGTACGAAGATGGCCAGGTTGAAGGCTTTCGTGCCCACGCCGGCGCAGATGGGACGGCCGCCGTGATGGCGCTCGGGCTGGTAGTTGAGCATTGAGCCGGGCGTATAGTCCATGGGGCCGACGGCGTTGCGAATGAAGGGAAGCCATACGCTGTTGTCGGGCTTGCAGCTGCCGTTATACTCCATGCCGCGCACGCCTTCGTAAGTCAGGACGTTGGGATACTTGTAGTCGAGGCCGCTGGGATGGAATGCGCCGTGGAAGTCGACGAAGATGTGGTGCTTGGCTGCCTCTTTGGCCACGCGCTCGTAGAAGTTAATCATCCACTGGTCCTGGCGGTCCATGAAGTCGATCTTTGTGCCCTTGATGCCCCACTCCTCGAATTTCTCGAAGAGGTCCATGTGGTGCTCTACGGTGAGCCAGGGCAACCAGAGGATGACGCCCACGCCTTTGCTCTTGCCGTACGAGATAATCTCGGGCAGATGCACTTCAGGATTAGTCTCGAAGGGATTGCGTGTGTTGAGCGCCCAGCCCTCGTCGATGAGGATGTAGCCTACACCGTTGCGGGCTGCGAAATCGATAAAGTACTTGTAAGTATCGAGGTTGATGCCGGACTTGAATGTCACGTCGGGACCGAAGGGGATACCATTGAGCCAGTCCCAGCACGTCTGGCCGACCTTGATCCAACTGGTCTCGCCGATGGCGTTTGCGGGAGCGAGGCGTACGGGCATAGTGCTCTCGACGAGTTGTCCGTCCTGCTGAGTGATGAGCATATAGCGCCAGGGGAAGGAGCGCGTGCCTGAAGTCTTGGCCACGTAGCTGGCTTCCTTGAGGATCTTGTGCCTGCGGTCTCCGTCGTCTTCGTATTCGGTCGGACACTTGGGCTGGATGATGGAGAAGGCGTTTGTGCCTTCGCCGACGGACTTGAGGAAGACGCCTGCGTAGTCGAACAGGTCGAACTCGGAGATGAGCACTTTCTGCTTGTCGCCCATGACGAGGATGGGCAGTTCGCTCATCTTGTCGTCGGCCTTCCATTCATTGCTGGCCACGACTGAGTAGTTCTCTTCGCAGCTTGTCTTGAAGCCGCCGGGCTGCTGCAGGACGAGCTTAGCGGGAGTGGCCAGCTGCCATGTGCCGTCCTCGCTCATCACCTCGATGTCGCCCTTCAGAGCAGTGATGAAGCGGTAGGCCACGCCGTCGTCATAGACGCGCCACTCCACCTTGTAGCCTCCGCCGAAGGTGAGGGTGAGCAGGGTATAGTTATTCTCGACCTTGCTGAACTTGAGGGGATGTATGGGCGTAATGGTCTCGCTGACCTTCGTAACCTTGTTGCCCTTGAGGGCGGGTTTCTCGCCGAGGGTGCGGTCGCTGAGCGTCATGCCGATGTGGTTCTGCTTGAACAGCTGTTCGCCGTGGCTCTCCACGTCGTAGTATATGCGGTCGGAGACGGTGACCGTGACCTTCGTCTGTCCGTCGGGACTTGTTGCGCTGACTTGTTTCTGCGCGTTGGCGGCAAAACTCGAGAGGAGCAGGGCCGCGAGGAAAAGTGACTTCTTCATATTGTTAGCTTAAGTTAATGGTGTTCTTTTGAGGAGGGGTCAGAAAATGCCACGTGAGGGAATCGCCGACGCTTGCTGTGGGAAAGCCCGACGCCACAGCAAGGAACTGCCGACGCCACGTGAAGGAAAAGCCAACGCCACGTGTGGGAATCGATGATGCCACGTGTGGCGTTGGCTGACCTCTCTTTTTTACTTTTTGGCTGGTTCCTTTTCTATGTCCAGGAGCTCAACGGTGAAGATGAGGCAGGAGAAGGGAGGAATCTTGGCCTGCTCGCGGTCCTTGTAGGCGAGCTCCTGCGGGACGTAGAGCATCCACTTGCTGCCGACGGGCATCATGCAGAGTGCCTCTGTCCATCCCGGGATGACGCCGCCCACGGGGAACGTGACGGGTTTGTTCCTCTTATAGGAGCTGTCGAACTCCGAGCCGTCGATGAGGTGGCCTTCGTAGTTCACCTTCACCTTGGATTCCTTTGTGGGAATCTCGCCCGTGCCCTGAGTCAGCACCTTGTACTGCAGGCCGCTGGGCGTGACCTTCACGCTGTCCTTCTTGGCGTTAGCCTTGAGGAACTCCTCGCCTGCAATACGGTTGGCGCCGTACTTCTTCTCCATGTTGACCTTGTGATAGTACTCCATCTGCTTCTTGACGACCTTCTGGGTGCTGTCCATCGAGATGATGTTGTTCACGCCCTCGAAGTTGTCGCGGAAGCCCTTCACGAAGAGAGCCTTGTTCAGGATGTCGATGCTGTCGTTCACCTGCTTGGAGGCGTTGGGATAGACTTGTTCCTCGACCTGCTGACGTATCTCGATGCCGGCCAGGCGAGCCTTCTCGCGCTTGTCGGCGTCGGTGAGCGTCATCTGCTCGAAGCCCTTCAGGAAGTCGGCTATATAGGTCGTGTCGATGCCCATGCGCTGAGACAGGTACATCTTCAGACCGTTGGAGTTGGCACGGCCGAAGAAGTAGCTGAAACTGTCAACGCACAGCGTATCGACTACTTCTACAGGCTCCTTGCCTTTCTTCTTCTTGCCAGTATTCTTCTTGGCAGCACCTGCGCCCAACGTGATGCAAGCGCAGAGTGCAAACAGGATAAATTTCTTCATTTCGTCTGTTCAAATGAAAAAGGTTAAAACATTAAAAGTCCGGGAACTGAATGTCCCGTGTCTTTGGCCTTTTAACTTTTTAATTTAAGATTCGAATGTTATGTTTTTATGGGAGTTAAAGAAGTTAAAGAAGTTAGCTCGCTATGCTCG
>CAMJOE010000170.1:0-4933 GCA_946407485.1 uncultured Prevotellaceae bacterium
AAATGTTATGCGGGGAAGAGCATCTTTTAGGATTTCTTAACTAAACCTTACTTCTTGCGATACACCATTTCGCCATTGATGTAGCTCTTGAGCTTGGGCCAGTCCTTGGGAATCCATCGGTCGCCTTTGTTTCGGAGGGAAAGGATGTGGTAGCCGTCTTCGTCGAACATACAACTAAGGAAGTATGCTTCGTCGTCATCACCATAATTCACGCCCTCAACGACATCTACAAGGTTTATGTACGAGAAGCGTGAGGTGAACCTATATCTGTAAGGCTGTTCGGGATGGGCATTGATGTAATCGTATGCCAGCGAAACGAGTTGCTTGTACAATGCTTCTGCCTCTTCCTTGTGGGTTGCGGGAATGAATAGGTGTGTGCCTGTCGTCAAGCCGAAGCTCGACTTGTTGGAGTAACTTTGGGTCATCTGAATAAGCCCTCCATCCTCGCCGATGTCGTCCGTAAAACCTTCATCGTGTCGCCAATAGACGGGATAGGTCTTTGCTCCTTTCAGCTTCCGGAACGACTTCAGCACTGGCTCTATCTGTGTCTCGAAAGCCTCTATGTCGAAGGGCTTCATGTCGTCCCATGTGATGCCGTTTGGAATGGAATAGAGATGGGTGTATTGTCCTTTCTCTACATTGCCTTCCTGCCAATTGTCGTAACCTCTGCTATAATCGAAACTGGCTATCTCGCGGGCATTGACAAGCTCCCAGCGATAGGTAAAAGCAGCAGGAGGGAAGAGAAGGGTGTCGCCCTCTTCGCGGAAGGCCAGCGTGTATTTGATGGTGTCGATGTCTGCCTTATGATACTCGTAGGTGTAGCTCTCTGATGCGTCTTTTCCAAGGAGGGCGAAGGTGAGGCGTATGGAGTCGAGCATCGTCACGACCCGCTGATGGCGGGCGGCATTAATGCTGTCGTACGATTCGATGAGATGCTGCCTTGCCGCTTCACTTATCTTCTCGTCGAAGTTGAAGCGAGGTGTCTTCGAAGTGACTTCGTTAAACCAGGTGTACCATTGATGCTCTATGCCTCTGCCAGAGCAGTTCAGTTGCTTGTGGCTGATGCGGACAGAAGATTCCTTCTTCAAGAACTCTTCCAATCGAACAAGCCGCTCGTTAGGCTTCTGTGAGTAGGCAGCGGTAGTAATCGCCGCCATGAGGATAATTGAAAGTATCTTTTTCATAATGACGAAGTTAATGATCCATTAATAATGCTACTTCACGGCTGAAGCGCTCACCTCGCGAACGGATGTCCTGAACCTGGGCTTCCAAGGCAAGATAAGGGTCGGGCGGCTCAATGAAAGCCTCCATAGTCTGCTCCGAAGGAGGCGTGGATGGCTCCGTAGCTGCAACCTTCTCTTCTTGGGAGAGCGATGAGGAGAGGCTGGCTTTTTCCTTGCGAACGATTGGTTTCGGCCTCCTTGAGTGCTTCTGTTGCAAAGGCTCTTCTGCCTCGGCCACAACAGGCTGACTCGGCTCCACGACTGGCTGCTTTGCCGGTTGCTCCTCGCGTTCCACCACCTGCACTACCTTTGTCTCGGTCTGCTTGGGGAGCCTCAGGAACTTGAAGCCTATGCCGACGACGAGAACCAGACTGGCAGCAACGAGAAGAAGCCGCTTCAGTTCCACTCGCCTCGGAGAGGGATGAGGGGTGAGGCTGTTCATCAGGCGCTCGTTCAGGTCGCTTGGCATAGGCGGCAACTGATTTTCCCGTCTGCGGACGGCTTCTTGTAGGTTTATGTCTTTCATAGCTTAAAGCGTTTTGATGATTCGGTAAAGTTTCTTGCGAATGCGGCTCAGCTGGGAGCCGACGGTTGAGGGAATGGAGCCAGTTACGTAGGCGATGTCTGCCAGGCTCCGTTCTTCGTAGTAGAACATGCTGATGATGGCTTGTTCGTGAGGCGGCAAAAGCGACAGAGCTTTCTCCAGTTGTTTGATGAGTTCCTCGTCGAGAGGCGCATCTTCCGGCACTTCGAAGGAGTCGCTGCCCAGCTTGCTGTCGTCCATATAGACGAGGTTCGGCTTGCGTCGGCGGACGAAGTTGAGCGACTCGTTGTAGGCGATGCGGCAGAGCCAAGTGCTGAGCGTCGCCTTCTTTGGGTCGAAGGTCATGATGCCTCGCAATGCCTTGACGAAGACATCCTGATAGACTTCCTCCGCATCCTCGCGGCCAGGCACGATGCGCTGCACCATGCGGAACACCGTTGGACCGTACTCCGCGAAGAGTCGCCCCAAGGCAGCCGGTTTCTGCCTGCGCAGGTCGTCGATGATGATGTCTGTCTCTGTCTTCATTCTCGTGCCTCTCTACTCCTTTATACACGCAAAAGGAGGAAACATTGCAACAAGCCGCAACTTTTTCCACAAAGGTACAAAATCCTACAAAACCAGCCAAGAATCCGCAGGCTCAAGTGCAGATTCCGGTCCTTCTTCGCGCTTTATTGCTCCGATTTGTTGCAAAGAAGTGCAGAAAAACAAGGCATCGCTTGTTTTATTATAAATATAATTATTATCTTTGCAATAAAATAACTGCAAACAGTACCTCTTATGGCAAAAGACAATCTGGCTTGAAGTATCCTGAAAAACAAATGTCTAACTAATAAATTCTACAGTATGAAAAAACCATTACTTTTGTTTGCCTGGCTGCTGACAGCAAGTGCAGTGCAGGCTCAGCACATGCAGCCCGAAACCGTAGAGCCAGCGTCGAAGGGCGTACTGCCCGAAATGCCTGTCGTGGATCAGGCCGCCGAGGGACGCTTCGGTGGACTACGGCTGGACTACACCACGCTGCAGCCCTTCCAGGGCGCGAACTGGGACTATGAGGCCGAGCTGTCGTTCCCTTTGCCGACATCACTTGGAGGTGACAGCTACACGCTTCAGATTAAAAGATACGGCGACTCCTGGGAGACATACAACGACGAGAACACCATCACCGGCGCAAGCTACTTAGTCTATTCCTTGAACAGCTCCTATCGTCTGGTGCTGCACGGAGGCGACAAGGACGGATGGATATCCAATGAGGTGGACGTGCCATACATCTCCATCCCTTCACAGAAGAAGAGCACACAGTACAACGCCAACCAACAAACCTTCGTGGGCAGCACGGTGCGCGGCTCTTCGATTACGATTCGCGTGTACCACGACCATTCCAATTTCAATGACTACACCGACTACAAGGACGACCCAAGCTTTGTGCGCACTTGGTACAGAAGGAATCCCAACACAGGAGCGATGACCAGCACAGAGGTTCATGAAAGCACTTACACCGTGACCTCCGACGACGTGGGCTACGAGGTGGTGGAAGTCGTGCGGGGCGACAAAAACAAAACCGACTTCTACTTTGAGCAGCCGATGGGCGTGGGCAAGTTTGCCATCTACAGCTCGGCTGAATTCTTCTACGAGGGTTTCATCGTGAACACAGAGTACGACATCCCCGACGCACAGACGGTGTTCGGATTCGAAGAGTACAACCCGGAAACCGGGACAATGGAGATTCAGCCCTTCGCACCCGAGGACTTCAAAGTCCTGGCTCCCGGTCGCTACGCCATCACCTATCCGTGGGAACAGTACAACTGGAAGTATGTTTACTCCACCAATAAGAAGCTTGGCATCTGCGAAAAGATGGGAGAGTACTACATACAGCCGCTCTACCTCTGGGCCGCTCCGGGAAGGCTGCAGACGATGGCCGTGCAGGACGGACACGAAGTGGAGGGCGCCAAGATTAACCTGCTGGAAAAGAACATGCAGGGAAGGATGCAGTACGTCTATACCTCGACCGACGGCACTCTCAACGCTGCTTCCTACATCACGCTCTACGCCAAGGCAGTGAACGTGGGCGACGACAACCTGCCTACCTACTATCCCAGTGTCTTGCTGTGGACCGAGGCGCAGGCGTTCGACGCACAGTCGATGTTCCGCAGCGAAGGCGGTCCTAAACCAGTAGCCATCGAGGTGAGGCGCAACTTCGCTCCGCTCGGCGGGCAATGCTCCATAGAGGGCAGGATAGAAGGCACTTTGCCTGTAGCCACTCCCCTGTTGTCGCCGGAGAATCCGAGCGTTGTCGGCACATGGAACTACTACATGACGGACGAAAACGGCGAACCCATCCGCACCGAAGACATGCTGCGCGTTCAAGTCATCATCAACGAAGACGGCACCTACGTCATGAACATCCCCGTCTGGGGCGAAGTGCAAAGTGGCAGTTGGTCTTGGTGGAATACGGGAACGACGCTCTACTTCCAAGTCTCTAAGCTGGTCAAAGGCACGGAAGTCTACGAAGGACAGGCCCTGCTGGACTACTGGGGCGTGGATGAGAACGATGAGCGCATGAAGTTCCGCACCGACATCTCCTTCAATTCCAGCGGTTGTCTCATCATGGATCTCTTCGGTCTGCCGGGTTCCGTCTATGAGCCAGCAGGCGGTATCGTGATGCCCGAAGCCGAACCGGTCTATGTGTACCTGCGCCAAAAAGACGGGGAAATCATCGCCGCTGCACTGCTCCAGGACGACGGTAGATATCGCTTCGAACAGGTGCCCGAAGGAACGTACGAGGTTATCCCCAACATCGACGGCTATGACGTAAACATCCAGACCGTGACAATCTCTGCCGGACAGACCACCGCCGCCATCGACGACTACATCCTCTTCGATAACGACAGAGACCTCATCACGTCTGTGACAGCTCCTCGCACCGACACCGCCACCTCTTCCAGCTACTACGACCTGCTGGGCCGCCGCCTCTTTGGGCAAAGGACGCGCGGAATCATCATCACCGACGGCAAGAAAGTCCTCACGAAATAAACTCACTACCACCACAGGATTCCGTCGGGACGTTTCCCCGCGACCGTCCCGACGGAACCCAAAGAGGGAAGCACATACAGCAATACTCAATAATAAAAACTCTAAGGAGTCAAGGAGCCAAAGGAGAAAGCCTCCT
>CAMJOE010000171.1:0-4927 GCA_946407485.1 uncultured Prevotellaceae bacterium
ACAAGTGGGACCTCGTGCCCGACAAGGACACGAAGGTGATGAAGACGATGGAGGACGCTATCCGCACCAGGATGGCGCCGTTCACCGACTTCCCCATCATCTTCGGTTCAGCCCTCACCAAGCAGCGCATCTTCAAGGTGCTCGAGACGGCAAAGGACGTCTTCCTGGGTCGCCGCCGCAAGGTGTCCACCCACAAGCTCAACGAAGAGATGCTGCCGCTCATCGAGGCCTATCCGCCACCATCGATGAAGGGCAAGTACATCAAGATAAAGTACTGCATGCAAATCCCCGACACCCGCGTGCCCTCGTTTGTCTTCTACGCCAACCTGCCGCAATACGTCAAGGAGCCCTACAAGCGATTCCTCGAGAACAAGATTCGCGAGCGCTGGGACTTCACGGGATGCCCCATCAACATATTCGTGAGACAGAAGTAAATGCCCCCTCCCCAACCCTCCCCCGAGGAGGAGGGAGTCCAAATATGTGAAATGAAACTAAAAGAGGTAACTAAAAAGGCCTCCCTCCTCGGGGGGAGGTGTGGAGGGGGGCTGCTCCTAGTCCTATTGTTTGCCTGCTCTGGCGGCCACTTCACCCACAAGGCGGCGAGGAAGTCCGCTGAGAAGTACTACACGATGCTCATCAAAGGCAACTACAAGGGCTTCGTCAATGGCTATGCCGGCGCTGAGGACTGGCCCGAGGACTATCGCAGTCAGCTCGTCGACGCCACAGCACAGTTCATGACGAAGCACGACATGCGGCAACTCAAGTCCGTCAAAGCCATCAGCGACAGCTTGTTGGAGGACAGCACAGCCTACGTCATGCTCCAGCTCAACTTCGCCGACAGCACAAGCGAGCAAATAGAACTCCCGCTGGTGCTCCAGAAGGAGGAATGGAAGATGAGATAAGCCTCATAAGCCCGAGAAGCCCCCATGAACCCTATATGCCTCATAAGCCGTATAACAAAAAAACACACAATATGAAGAAATTAATCTTGTTTTTCCTGCTTTGCTTTCAATGTTCAATGTTCAATGTCCAATGTTCAATGGCTTTGGCACAGCAAATGCCGCCTGTCCCCCTTGACCCTGCCGTCAAGACAGGCAAGCTTGAGAACGGCCTCACCTATTTCATCCGCCACAACGAGTGGCCCGAAAAGCGGTGCGACTTCTACATCGCGCAGCGCGTCGGCTCTATGCAAGAAGAGGACGAGCAGCGCGGTCTGGCCCACTTCCTCGAGCACATGTGCTTCAACGGCACTACGCACTTCCCGGGCGACGCCCTGAAGCAGTACCTGGAGCGCATCGGCGTGAAGTTCGGCGAGAATCTTAATGCCTATACCTCTTTCGACGAGACGGTCTATAACATCAATAACGTCAACGTCGAGATTCCCGGAGCCATCGATTCATGCCTCCTCATCCTGCACGACTGGAGCCACGACCTCCTGCTCGAGGACAAAGAGATAGACAAGGAGCGCGGCGTCATCGAGGAAGAGTGGCGCATGCGCCGCAGCGCACAGATGCGACTCATTGAGGCCGCCCTGCCCATCATTTGCAAGGACAGCAAGTACGCCGAGCGCATGCCTATCGGTACGATGGAGATTGTGAAGAACTTCCCATACGAGACCCTCCGCAGCTACTACCGCAAGTGGTACCGACCCGACCTGCAGGCACTCGTCATCGTGGGCGACGTTGACCCCGATGCCGTCGAGAAGAAGTTGCAGGAGATGTTTGCCGACATCGCTCCCGCTCCCGCCGATGCAGCCGTCCGCGAGGACTATCCCGTGCCCGACAACACGGAGCCGCTCGTCTTCATCGGCAAGGACAAGGAGTTCACCGGCATGGAGGCCATGATTATGTTCAAGACCGACCCGCTGCCACGCGAGATGAGGAACACCATGGCATACATCGCGCTCGACTTTGTGCAGGACGCCATCTCGGGTATGATAAACGAACGCCTCAACGAGATAACGCGTCAGGCAGACGCTCCCTTTGCAGGGGCAGGCGTCAGCTTTGGCGAGTACCTTGTCGCCAAGACGAAGGAGGCGCTCTCGCTCGGCATCTCCATGAAGGAAGGCCGTTATGCGGAGGGCATCAAGGCAGCATATCGCGAACTGCTGCGTGCACAGCGAGGCGGCTTCACCGAAAGCGAGTACCAGCGTTTCAAGGACGAGTACCTGTCGCAAATCGACGCAGCCTACGAGGCCCGCGACAAGCGCACGAACACCTCGCTCGTGAATGCCTACGTCGCTCACTTCATCGATAACATCCCGGCCGCAGGCATCGAGTGGCGCCACCAGATGATGAACCAGATTGTGCCCAACATTCCCCTGGACATGATAAATCAGGCCATTTCACAACTCTCGGCGGACAACCGCGCCATTGTCGTCCTCATGCCCGAGAAGGAAGGTCTGGTCTGCCCGACCGAGCAGGAAGTTCTGTCTGCGATGGCAGAGGTGGACGGCGAAGACATTGCGGCCTTCACCGAGGAGGTCAGCACCGAGCCTCTGGTGCCTGAACTCAAAAGCAAAGTCAAAGTAAAAAAGATAACCGACGACATCTACGGGGCAAAGCTCATCACGCTCTCCAACGGCATGAAGATTCACGTCAAGCAGACCGACTACAGCCCCAACCGAATCATCTTCCGTGCAACATCCTGGGGCGGCAACAGCCTTTACAGCAACGACGAATACGTCAACGCCAGCAACATCGGTCTCGTTCGCCAGGGCGGTCTGGGCAATTTCTCTGCCGTTGACCTCAACAAGAAGCTTGCAGGCAAACAGGCAGGCGCTTCTATCAGCGTAGGTGCCCGCAGCGAAGGCATCGAGGGCAATTGCGTGAAGAAAGACCTCGAGACGATGCTCCAGCTCGTTTACCTTAACTTCACCTCACCGCGTCGCGACGACGATGCCTTCACTTCGTCGATTGAGCGCACGCGCAATGCCTTGAAGAACCAAGACCTCAATCCGCAGACGGCCCTGCAGGACAGCATCGTCAGCATCGTCTATAATAATAATGTGCGTGCTAAGCGCTTCAAGGAAGAAGACCTTGACCGCATCAACTACGACCGCTTGCTCGAGATGTACCGTGAGCGCTTTGCCAACGCCGGCGACTTTGAGTTCTACATGGTCGGCGACGTGAGTGCCGACTCCGTTGCTCCCCTGCTCGCCAAGTATCTTGGTGCGCTGCCGGTAAAGGGCAAGAAGGAGAAGTACGAGATTATCGACCAACGCATGACGAAGGGCGAACGCGAGTGCTACTTCACGAAGGAGCAGGACACGCCCAACTCCCTGAACGTCTTCGTCTATCATACGCCCATGAAGGAGACATTGAGGAGCGACATCCTCGTCGATATGCTCCAACAGGCCATGCAGATGCTCTACACGGAGACGGTTCGCGAGGACGAGGGCGGAGCCTACGGCGTGCCTGTCAGCTCCGACCTTATCGACTATCCTGAAGAGCTTGCAATGGTACAGATCGTCCTGCCCACGGCTCCCGAAAAGCGTGTGGCCATGACGTCGGTCATCAGCAATGGCATCAAGGAGATGATGGAGAAGGGACCCTCGGAAGAAAACCTTGGAAAGATAAAGGAATACATGCTGCGTTCGCATCAGGAAGACTTGAAGAACAACGGCTACTGGATGAACAGCCTTGTCTCGAAGACGCGCTACGACCAGGAGTTCGTCGAGGGCTATGAGGAGTGCGTTCAGGGCGTGACGGTCGACGACATCAAGCAACTGGCCAAGCAAATCTTCGGCAGCGGCAACCGCCTTGTCGTGGGCATGGAGACACCGCAGTGATAGTTTAGAGTTCATAGTTCATAGTTCATAGTCTATGGCCCATGGTCTTGTGATATTAAATCGTAAATAGTAAATCATCAAATAGTAAATAAAAAGGTGTTTATCACAAAGTGGCTGGCTGCCTTTGGCAGGTACCTGCAGCTGATGGGCAGGGTGCTGAGCATTCCCGAGCGATGGCGGATGTTCATGCGGCAGTATGTCCGCGAGATGGGCTCGCTTGGTGTCGATTCTATCGGCATTGTGCTGCTCATCAGTTTCTTCATCGGAGCCGTCATCTGCATACAGATTAAGCTCAACATCCAAAGCCCGTGGATGCCTACTTTCACGACGGGATACACCACCCGCGAAATCATGCTGCTGGAGTTCTCCTCGAGCATCATGTGTCTCATCCTCGCGGGAAAGGTCGGCTCGAACATCGCTTCCGAGATAGGCACGATGCGTGTGACGCAACAGATCGACGCCCTGGAGATCATGGGCGTGAACTCGGCATCCTTCCTTATCCTGCCAAAGGTGATAGGCATGATGACGATGATACCCTTCCTTGTCGTCTTCAGCATCGTGGCAGGCTTCGTGGGAGCGTATGCCACGGCCATTGCGGGCATCATCACGCCCGACGACCTGACCGTCGGCCTGCTGCATAGCTTCAACCAATGGTACGTCTGGACCAGCATCATCAAGAGCATCTTCTTCGCTTTCATCATCAGCAGCGTGGCGTCCTATCACGGCTACTTCGTCGAGGGCGGCAGCTTCGATGTAGGTAAGGCCAGCACCAATGCCGTCGTGTCGAGCAGCATGCTGATTCTCTTCTCTGACATATTCCTGACAAGCATGTTGGCATAAATGAATCAAGAATTTAAAAAGAAGAATTAAGAAAGAAAGATTAAGAATTAATAATTAAGGGTGGGGAATAAGAAAACGATAAAAGAAAAGGACTATCAGAATAAGAGAAGCAATTCTTAATTCTTATCTCTTAATTCTTAATTACGAAAAAAGACATGATCGAAGTTCAGCACTTATACAAGAGGTTCGACGACAGGGACATCCTGATGGACATCAACATGACTTTTCGCGACGGGCAGACAAACCTCATCATCGGTCAGTCGGGCTCCGGCAAGACTGTGCTGATGAAGAACATCG
>CAMJOE010000172.1:0-4837 GCA_946407485.1 uncultured Prevotellaceae bacterium
GGGACGCTTCGGCCAAGCACACCATCAACTACAGCTTTGGTGACGGCAAGAAGCATAGCGCCAGCATGGTTACGCAGTTCAGCTATAGGAACAGCGTAGACCTTTTATTTAATGAAGAATTAAGAATGAAGAATGAAGAATCCCTTGCGGAAACTACGGCGGCAGCAAATTCTTCATTCTTCATTCTTCACTCTTCATTAAGATCTGTTGTCCGTTCCGCCACCCTTTCTTTCTCGCCCAAAGTGAGTCTTTCCCTGGGCAAACATACCCTCGGCTTCTCGTCGGATGTGGCGTGGAACCGCTATACGAGCGACCGCTCGACGTTCCAGAACATCAACGCCTGGCAGTATCGCGTCGGCGCGGACGCTATCGTCCACCTGCCCTGGAAGTTCGACCTCACCACCGACCTCACGCTCTATGGCCGAACGGGTTATGCCGACGCGAGCCTCAACACAGCCGACGTCGTTTGGAACGCACGCCTGGCCCGTGCGCTCTTCAAGGGCAAGTGGGTCGTCATGCTCGACGGCTTCGACATCCTCGGCCAGCTGAGCAACGTCACGCGCACCATCAACGCGCAGGCCCGCACAGAGACCTACACCAATGTCCTGCCGCGATACGGTCTCCTGCACGTCATCTACAAGTTCCAAAAGACGCCTAAGAAGAGGGAATGAAACGGGCCGCGTCGCCCAACTTGTCCAGTTAAGTTTGTCTCTCCGGCCTGCCGAGTCAAGTTTCGTTTAGGTTAAAGACGAAACGCTCCGAACGTCGATTTTCATCTCTCACCATCAAAAAAGGCAATAATATAGCAGTTGGCACAATGGAAGCCTGAAAGGCTGGAAAGACCACAGACGGGGGTGGAACCCCCGTAACCAGTACGAGCGGTAAACGGAACCCTGAAAGGGTGGAGAGATATCTGATGTTCTGTCGTGCTTTCAGCACTTAGTTGTTACGATGTCTTCTTTACGGGGGTTGCACCCCCGCCTGTATTCTTATCAGGCTTTCAGCCTTCATCTTTCCTCAACTAAACTCTTACACTTATCCGAAAAGCGTGCCAACTACTATATCATTGCTTCAAAAAAAACGCGTCGAAGCATAGCTAATTCAAAACTATTCGCTATCTTTGTCCTCGTTTTAGCGTTTTTCGAGATGGACAGGAACAAACGAATCTATCGGGTGACGCTGTGGGGAGGGGCGGTGAATGTGCTGCTCCTGGCCTTCAAGTTCACGGCGGGCATCGCGGGGCACAGTGCTGCGATGGTGGCCGACGCGGTGCATTCGCTCTCCGACTTCGTGACGGACATCATCGTGCTGGCCTTCGTCCACATCAGCGGCAAACCGAAAGACAAGTCGCACGACTATGGCCACGGGAAGTACGAGACTTTGGCGCTGACCATCATCGGCCTCATGCTGCTCGCCGTCAGCGTGGGAATCGTCTATGGCGGACTTGTGAAGATTGTCGCTTGGATGCGGGGCGAACAACTTCCTGCCCCGGGGATGCTGGCTCTCCTGGCTGCCCTGCTCTCCATCATGCTGAAGGAGGGCGTCTTCCACTACACGATTGTGAAGGCGAGGGAACTGGAGTCGCAGGCACTCGAGGCGAATGCCTGGCACCATCGCAGCGATGCGCTGTCCTCGATAGGCACGGCGATAGGCATCGGCGGCGCCATCTTCTTCGGGAGCCGTTGGGCGGTGCTCGACCCCTTGGCATCGGTCGTGGTGGGCATCTTCATTGCGAAGGTGTCGCTCGACCTGCTTAGAAATGGCTTTGGCGACCTCATGGAGCAGTCGCTGCCCGACGATGTGGAACAGGAAATCCTGCGACAGGCTGGCTCAGTAGAGGGCGTGGAGGAACCTCACGACCTGCGGACGCGACGCATCGGAAACCATTACGCCATCGAGCTTCACATCCTGATGGACGGGAATGTCCCGCTCCTTGTGGCTCACGACCGCGCGTCGAAGGTGGAGGAGCGGCTGAGGAAACTATACGGCGAAGAGACGCACGTCGTGGTGCATGTAGAGCCCTTAACTAGTTCATAGTTCATAGTCCATAGTTCATAGTTGTCAATTAAGAATTAAGAAAGAAGAATTAAGAATAATGACTAGCAGTATGCAAAACTCTTAACTCTTAACTCTTAACTTTTTAACTGACTCTACACTCTACACTCTACACTCTAAACTCTAAACTTTAAGCCAACACCCACTTCACCCACTTGCCTTCCTTGCTCTGGCCGGATGCCACCATCGTCTCGATGAACTGCAGTCCGCGCACGCCGTCATAGACATTCGGGAAGTCAAGACATTCCGGCGAAGGCGTCTCTCCCTTTGCTTTGGCGCGAACCGTTGCCACGAAGTTGCGGTAGATGTTTGCAAAGGCTTCGATGTAGCCTTCGGGGTGTCCGCCAGGCGTTCGCGTGTTCCATTTGGCCAGGCTGCCCATGTATCCATTGCCTGTGCGGATAATCTCGGCGGGCCGGTCTGCCCATCGTGCTATTAACGTATTGGGCTCCATCTGATGCCATTCAAAGCCTCCCTTTTCACCATAGACACGGATGGAGAGCCTGTTCTCCTCGCCAGCAGCAATCTGCGTGGCATGCAGCACGCCGCGCACGCCGTTCGTGAAGTGCAGGAAAGCCGCGGCATCGTCGTCGATGGGGCGTCCCTCGACGAACGTGTTGAGTTCGGCACACAGCTCTGTCACCTTCTCGCCCGTCACGTACTCCGAGAGGTGCCAGGCGTGCGTACCGATGTCGCCGGTGCAGCCACCTTTGCCCGATTGACTGGGGTCGGTGCGCCAGCCGGCGTTGTTGCCGCCCTCCAGCTCGATGCGCCTGGAGAGCCAGCCCTGCGTGTACTCGACATATACACGGCGCAACTTGCCAAGCTGACCCTCGGCAATGCGCGTCTTCATCTCCTTGACGGCAGGGTAGCCGGAGTAGGTGTGGGTGAGGGCGAGCGTGAGGCCTGTCCGCTCCACCTTCTCCTGCAGCTTCAAGGCTTCCTCCAGCGAGAAGGTCATCGGTTTGTCCAGCACGACGTCGAACCCGAGGTCGAGCGCCAGGGCGGCCTGCTCGTAATGCACCTTATTGGGCGTCACGATGGCCACGAAGTCCATACGCTCGCCTTTGGGCAAGGCAGCCTCTTTCTCCATCATCTCTTTGTAGTCGTGATAGATGCGTTCGCTGGGGACGTGCCATGCCTCGCCCGTCGCCAGCGACGTCTGATAGTTGCGGCTAAAGCAACCGCATACGAGTTCGATGTCGTTCTCCATCAATGCTGCGCGCAGATGGATGGGGCCAATCATGGCGTTTCCTCCGCCGCCGATCATGCCCATTCTGAGTCTTCTTTCTGTCATGATGAAATTTACGATTTAATTCATTTACGATTTAGTAATTTAATTTAAGTTTCGGATGTTATGTTTTTATGGGAGTTAAAGAAGTTAACTATTTACAGGGTTCTTGGGGCTGTTCTCCCCTCCTTTGGAGGGGTCGGGGGAGGCTGTAGTCCGTTGTCTGTTGTCCGTTGTCCGTTGTCTTCCTTAAGATTTAATTGCTGCATCGAATTTGATGTCAGAGGGTTTGAAGTCTATCTTGCGGACAAACTCCAGGGCCTCGCGGGCACCATATTCCCTGTCCATTCCCGAGTCTTCCCATTCTACGGAGAGTGGGCCTTCGTAGTTGTAGGCATTCAGCACGCGGATGATTTCCTCGAAATTGACGTCGCCATGACCTAAAGAACGGAAGTTCCAGCCTCGGCGCATGTCACCAAAGTCGATATGCGAGCAGAGAAGGCCGTTGCGGCCATTCAGCGTCACGGCACAATCCTTCATGTGAACATGATAGACGCGGTGGATGAAGTCCTCCAGGAAGAGGTGAGGCGAGATGCCCTGCCATTGAAGATGGCTCGGGTCGAAGTTCAAGCCAAATTCAGGCCAGTCCTTGAACTTCTCGAGCAGGCGCTTTGTGGTGTAGTAGTCGAAGGCTATCTCGGCGGGATGTACCTCGAGGCAGTATTTGATTCCATACTCGCGGAAGACCTCCAGGATGGGGCACCACAGGTCGTATATCTCCTGGAATCCGCGCTCAATCATCTCTTCTGTGGTCTGAGGGAACGAGTACATATACTTCCAAATGGGCGAGCCCACGAAGCCCGTCACGCAATAGGCGCCCAACTTGGCGGCAGCAACAGCCGTCGCCTTCATCGTTCGGATTGCCCAAGCCCTGATGCCATCGGGATTGTCGGCCAGTTCTGCAGGGGCGAAGTTGTTTAGGCGAGGGTCGTTGTAGTCGCCCACGCATTGGCTCGGGACATGCGAGCAAAGTGCTTTCACCACAAGGCCGTGTCGCTTGAAGACGGCCTTTATCTCCTCCACATAAGCATCGTCTTCAGCTGCCCGGATAGGGTTCAGATGGTTGCCCCAAGTGGCGAGCTCGATGCCGTCGTAGCCCATCTCGGCGGCCTTGCTGCACAAAGTGTCCAGGTCCATGTCTGCCCATTGACAGCTCATGAGCGTTACTAATCTGGGTTTTCTCATGATTTATAGATGTATAATAGGGTTGATAAAAGTGCTTTTGTTGCCATTTCTTGTGCAAATATACAATTTAGTGAGCGATATTCAAAGAAGAGTTCGTTTTTTTCCTCATACTTAACAGAATTATTAGTATCTTTGCATGCAGAAAACGCATGAAACGCGCGTTGTCCGTCAAAAAACTATAATATAATATGAGTCATCTGAGCCATTTGCGACATTTGTTTTTGGTCAGCATCTTTTTGATTCCATTTTTTGGACAGGCCGAGGAATGGAAAGGACAGTATCTGACGTTGGAGCATCATCAGAGCC
>CAMJOE010000173.1:0-4810 GCA_946407485.1 uncultured Prevotellaceae bacterium
CGCCCCAGCTCCAGAACTCGTCGAGCGTCTCGGTATAGTCAGCCCCGAGCACCTCCTTCATCACGCAGTAGAGATAGAAGATGCACTCCAGAGGGTCGGCCACGCGGATTGGCGTTAGGTTCTGGAAGAGGTCGCTCATCATGCAGTAGTGCGGCGCCCAGACCGGCTTGTCGCTTAACAAGGCAAGCTCGCGACTGAGGAACATGCCGGCACGTTTGCCAGGGAAGACGACAGTCACGTCGCGCATATCGTTCGAGAAGTGCACAAGCATGTCGGCTGCTATGAGATTCAGAAAGCTCTTCATTTCCTAACTATGGACTATGTATTATGAACTATGGACTTGCACCGCACCTTTCCCCATGACGTACCAGATGTAGCCCTGCACGTGGTGTTGGGGATACATCTGCTTCATGAGGTCCATGTAGTCCTTCACCTGGTCGTAGTAGAGCCGGCTGGGATGTCCGAACTTGTAGTCGATGACGGTGATGCTGTCACCCTTCATCACCACTCTGTCCGGGCGAAGCACTTGGGGCAGTCCTGTATCCTTGTCGATACTGGCGATGCTACATTCATTATATATAATGTTATCTGCCTTGAACCACGAAGCTATGAGCGGATTGCCGAAGCTCTCCTTGATGCGAGCCGTGATGTCGTCCCACTCTTCTCCTTCTCCAATGATGCCTTCCCCGCGGGCTTTGCTGAGCACATCTTCAAGCTGACCGACGTCCTCGATACGGCTCAGAACCTCGTGCATGCGTTTGCCCACCTCGCGCTGCGAGAGAGCCCCTTCCAAACCTCCCCTCAAAGAGGAGGCTTCCTGAGATGGTTCTTCCTTTTCTTGGGCATTAGAGAGGGTCTGTCTGAGGTACTCTTCTGCCTGATTGCTTTGCAGGAAGTAGAGCGCAGGGTCTCTTGTGACGACCTTTACATCGATGGCATCCTCCTCGTGGTGTTCGAGGTGCAGGCGGTTCTCTTCCTTTTTGTCATCTTTCTTAACGATGGTAAGCGGAGAACCGACGGCATAGGTAAAGCACTCGTTGTCTGTGTCGTTCTCCTTATTGCGAAGCGAGAGGTAGATGAGCTCCCCGATGCCGGTGATGCTGATGTTTCCCTCCTTGTCTTCCTTCTTAATCTTTCCCCACACATAGAGGTTGGCCTTGGCCCGTGTGAAGGCCACATAGAGCGTGTTGAGCGCATCGACACGCTTTTCCAGGTGTTCCTCTTCGTAGTCGGAGGCAAAGATTGACGACCTGACTGCTTTCGAACGGATAGAGACGGGCAGGGCGCCTATTCTGTTGTAAGGTTCCTTGTCCGTCGTGCACCAAAGGATTTCGTTCTGCCTGTCCTTCTCTATGTCCCAATCGCTGAAGGGCAGCATGACGGTGTGGAAAGCCAGCCCCTTCGACTTGTGAATGGTGAGGATGCGGACGCCGGCAGCCGCTGAGCCAGGGACAGAGCGATTGTGGAGACTTTCGTCCCAAGCCGTGAGGAAGGTCTGAATGTCGGGTGCGACTCCACTGCGGAGGTGGTTCTGCAGTTCGTCGAAGAAAGTGAGCACATAGACATCCTCGCCCTCGATGTTTTCTAGCGAGAAGATGCGCCACAGGCTTTCCGCAAGCAGATAGAGCGGCAGCTGCAGGAGTTCTTCCTTGTGTGCCGTGAATGCTTCAGGCAAGACCTCCTCCGCTTTCTTCAGGGCGATGCTTTGGATGGTGGCGTCCTGCTTGCCGAGCACATCGCGGAGGTAATGCACCATGAGGTACTTCTCGGAGATACCGTCGCTGTGGTTCTTGTCGATGAGCAGGCGCAGGGCAGCAATCATCATCTGCACGCTGACGGAGGCCTCGAGCAGGAATGCTTCGTCGCTGACGAGCCGGATGTCGGGCGCGTATTGAGAGAAGCCGCTGATGAGCTGTTGCGCCATGCCGTTCTTGCGGACGAGGATGGCAATCTGGCTGAGGTCGAGTCCGCCTGCTTGCAGTTGATGTATCTGGTCGGCCATGTCTGTGACGGTGTCCTGAAGGTAGTCGTCCGTCTGCTTGAACAGCTTGATTCTGACGTATCCCTTCCCGTCCTCCTTGTTCTTCTTCTGATGGACGTCGCTGTAGATGTTGCTCAACTTTATCTCGGCATCGGGCTTTATGCCGTCGAGCAACGCCGCAGCCGGCGGGAAGAAGGCGTTGTTGAAGTCCACGATATTCTGGTGACTGCGATAATTGACGTCGAGAGGCTCGGGCTTGATGTCGAAGCGCCTGAGTTCCTTCTCGTTCTCGATGCCGTAGAGTATCTTCCAGTCGCCGTTGCGCCAGCGGTAGATGCTTTGTTTGATATCGCCGACGAGCATGCCCTTGCCGCCCGAAGAGAGCTTCTCGAAGAGCAGCTTCTTGAAGTTCTCCCATTGCATCCGACTTGTGTCCTGAAACTCGTCGATCATCACGCTGTTGATGAACGTCCCAATCTTCTCGAAGATGAAGGGCGCGTCGCTCCCCTCAATCATTTTGCTGAGCAGAGCGGGCGTAGAGCTGAGCGTGAAGCGACCGGCATCGCCCTCAATCTCGCGGGCCCGTTCGTCGATGTGTCTCAGCAGCCGGAGCGGGTTGAGGTAGCGCAGGGCCAGGCCTGCGGAGACATATTCCTCGCGACGCTTCTTGTAGAGAGCCAGAAAGCTAAGGAGCGCTTCCCGCACTGTCTCTGCAGCGGCTGTCAGGTCGGGCTTGTTCTTGTACGCGGCGAGCAGCAGCGGCTTTTCTCCTTTGGCTTGGCCCTTGATGGTATTTGATGGGCCGTCGCTCTCCATGGCTCTTGCTTTCTGCAGGAAATTTATGACGTTGTCGCCTCTGCTGATTTTGTCGAAGGAGACGGTGCTGCCCTCAATTAGGCTTATCAAGCCGTCCACGGCTTCCTCCACCTCTTTCAAGGCGCGGTTCCTGATGACGCCCATCTCCCTTTTGAAGTCCCTGATGACCTCGGGGTCGCTGATGCGCCTGAGCTCTTCTTCACTGCGCCGCTGATAGTCCTCCATGTAGATGTTGCCGGCAAAAGCTTTGAGGGGCGTCACGATGTTCCATTTGTCGCCATTGTCGAGCTGTTCGCGGACGTAGTCCATCACCCAGTCCTTCACTTCCTTCCTGCTGTCCATCGTCTCGATGAGGCTGTCCACGGCGCTGTCTATCACCTCCTCGTGCGAAAGCTCAACCTGCAGGTTAGCAGCAAGCCCGAGTTCGCGGGCCATGTTTCTGAGAATGCTCTGGAAGAAGGAGTCGATGGTCTCGACGCGGAAGCGCGAATAGTCGTGCAGGATGGCCGTCAGGGCTTTGCCTGCCCTGTCGCGTATTTCCTGGTCCGAGATGCTTATCCGGCTCTTGGCGAAGCGTTTCTTGATTTCGCCCAAGTAGTCTTCAGTTTCCTCCAGCCCCATCTTCAAGCCATAGAGCGTCTCCAGGATGCGGCTCTTCATCTCAGCCGTTGCCTTGTTGGTGAATGTAACGGCCAGCGTGTGCTCGAACTCCCTCTCTGCACATGGCTGCAAGAGCCCCATTATATACTCCACGGCAAGGGCAAATGTCTTGCCCGACCCCGCCGAAGCCTTGTATATCGAGAGAGATTGGTTCATGTAGTGTCGATTTTCGCGCTTTCGTATGCAAAGATAATAAAAAAAGTCGTACCTTTGCAGCTCGAAAGGAAAATTCTTTTCCGGAGTTAACAGAAAATAACAATACTACAGGTCCTATGACATTTTTCCCAGTAGCATCTCAAACGCCGCACGCGGGGATGACCAATGCCACACGCAGCGTTTTGGGATTCTGCGCACGAAATGATAATCGAGGGCTTGCGAAAACGCCATTTTTAATTTTTAATTCTTAATTCTCAACCATGTCAGGATATTTAGTAAGCGATACGCGAAAGGTGACGACGCACCGACTCGTCGAAATGAAGGAGCAGGGACAGCAGATTGCCATGCTCACGTCCTACGACTACACGTTGGCTCAGATAGTGGACCAGGCTGGCATCGACATCATCCTGGTGGGCGACAGCGCCAGCAACGTGATGGCTGGCAATATGACGACGCTGCCCATTACGCTCGACCAGATGATCTATCATGCCCGCAGCGTGGTGCGTGGCGTGAAGCGCGCCCTCGTGGTCTGCGACATGCCGTTCGGCACCTATCAGGTGAATGCGACGGAGGGCGTGAAGAACGCTATCCGCATCATGCAGGAAAGCGGCTGCGACGCCCTCAAGCTCGAGGGTGGGGTAGAGATACACGACACGATTCGTGCCATCCTCGACGCCGGCATCCCCGTGATGGGGCACCTGGGACTGACGCCTCAGAGCATCAACAAGTTCGGCACCTACGCCGTCAGGGCCAAGGAAGAAGCCGAGGCTGAGAAACTGCTCAGCGATGCCAAACTGCTCAGCGAGTTGGGGTGCTTCGCCATTGTGCTGGAGAAGATACCAGCCGAACTGACGAAAAAGGTATGTGAAATGGTGAAGGTGCCCATCATCGGCATCGGCGCAGGCCAAGCCGACGGCCAGGTCCTGGTCGTTCACGACATGCTGGGCATGAACAAAGGCTTCTCGCCCAAGTTCCTGCGCCGCTATGCCGACCTGCAGACCGTCATCACCGATGCTGTAGGGCAGTACATCACGGACGTCAAGAACAAGGACTTCCCCAACGACGCCGAGTCGTACTAAGATGGATTCACTACAACGACGGATTACACGGATTTAATCTATAAACTTCCACCACGAATTACGCGAATTACACTCTAACTTTGCAGAGGATTGCGACGAAGTCGCATAAAAACAAAAA
>CAMJOE010000174.1:0-4755 GCA_946407485.1 uncultured Prevotellaceae bacterium
AGTAGTTCTTGCGCTCCGTAGGTGCTCAGGCGCAGGCGGAGAAGCCAATACCTCAACAGCCTGCTTTCTGCTTCCAAAGCATTCGGCTTAACTAGGCTTAACTACTTAACTACTGACTACATAACTACTTTAGTGACTTCATTTATATCCTTTGCGTCACTTGAGTATCTTTTTGCCGTTTATGATGCTGATGCCTTTCTGCATCTTGCCGATGCGTTGGCCTGCGAGATTGTATATCTTGAGGTCCGTCCCTTCCGGCGTGAAGGGGTCAGAGGCGATGCCTGTCTCGAAGTCTTCGAAGTTGAATGCCTCGACCGCCGTACCGGCCGGAAGGTCGAAGTAGGCGCGATAGCCCTTGAGGCTCGTCTCCAGGCCAGCCTTCACGATACTGCCGTCCGTGGTCACCACATAGACGTCGTCGGTGCTGTTCGTCAGCTGCCACTCGCCTGCTTTCACAGGAGCGAAGGTGCTGCGGAAGAAGTAGCGGTTCCGGACGACTGCATAGGAGCCATTGGTGTTGTCCTCATCTATTTTGACATTCGAAAGCATGATGTCGTCCGCGATGGCGGCAGGCACGTAGATGACGTATGGCAGGGTTGCCTCGATGGTTGCCACAGGAGAGAAGCCGAGCTCACCATCCGTGAGCTGGTCGAACCTGTAGGCTCTGGCATCCGCACCAAAGACGTCCTCTATGTTGTTGATAGAGAAGGGCAGACAGATGGTGTTCCAGCCCTTGTCGAAAGGTCGGCGGAGGGTAACGTTGTCGTAAATGAAGGGACGGATTCCCGCGAAGGCGTTCTCGTCGAGCAACAAGTGGTCGGTAGCGAGCTCCGAAAGGGTGAAGTCGTAGGCCGTGTAGTTTGTGGCGCCGAGTGTCAAGTCGTCCTCTCGGCTGTCGAGAAGCGTCCAGACGCCCTCGTTGGGCAATTCGCTCTGCGTATTGCTGCCGAAGAGCGACCACGAGACGGGGTTGCGGCCCGGATTGTTCTTGGTGTCGTTGGCCGTAGTGAACCGATAGCCGGTGAGCTGCACTTGGCGGCCCGCATCGATATAGATGTACAGAGAATTGCCAGACGAGAAGGGTCCGCAGTATTTCGTATAAACGTTATCGTCGAAGAGGTTCGCCTGCACCTCGTCGCTGTAATGCGAACCTGTATAGGCATAAAGCGTGAGGGGTTCTACCTCGTTGCCTTCCTCGTCGAAAAAGTCTATCTCGGAGAGCTGTATTGTTGGGCCGCTGAGCACCTTCTCGATGGCTAACTGATAGTAACGGTATCCGGGTTGCCGTTCCTGGACGGTGACGGTGCAGGTGTCGCAGAGGGAATTGTCGTCGATTGCCGTGACGATGATGTCGGCTGTGCCTACGCCTTTCGCTTCGACGTGTCCCTTGCCGTTGACCGTTGCGACGGCGGGATTGGTCGTTTGCCATTGGAGTTCGAGCCCCTCCATTGTGCTGGGCATGAAGCTGGTATGGAGCTGCAGCTTCTCGCCGCAGACGACCGTTGCGGTCTGCTCATCGAGGGTCAGCGACTTCAGCGGGTCGGAGATGTAGAAATCGTAGGGCGTATAGTTCGTGGCGCCAAGCGTCCAGTCGTCCTCGCGCTCCTCGATGAGCTCCCATCCCGCGTCGTCCGCGTCGTAGAGCTTTGTGTTGCTGCCATAGAGCCGCCAGGAGCTTGGGTTCCGTACGGAGTGATTGCCCGTGTCGTTGGCGGTATAGATGCGATAGCCGCAGAGCCCGACGGTCCGCTTTGCGTCGAAGAGGAAATAGGCGTAGCCGCGGAACGAGCCGTTGCAGTACTTCGTGGTGACGCTGTTGTCGGCGGCATTTTCCCAGTTCTCGTGGGAGATGCTCGATTCCGTGCCGGCGTAGATGTAGAGGTCTTGCGCCTCCTCGCCCCTCTCGTCGAGTACGTCGAATTCCGAGAACTGGATGCAGCCGTTGACGCCACCTTGCAGTTTCGTCACGACAAGGTTGTAGTAGCGGTATTTCGGCGGATTGGGATTGTAGTTCGTGAAGTGGCCTTCGTTCTCGTAAATGATGCCGCCCTTGCTCCAGAGCACGGGGAAGGCTTGATGCGGCTTGCCGTTGTCGAGGTTCTGATGCCAGATGTTGCTGCCGGCATTTGCATTGATGTGATAGCACAGCCAGCCGTTATCGACCTGCTCGGGCGTCATGTTGTTGGTCTGCTTGGAGGAGAAGTCCCAGCAGTTGTTGATGGAGGTGCCCTTCGTGCCGTAGGCGAACTCCTTCCGGTCCGAAGCGCCGGCGACGCTGCCGATGTTGTAGCAGTTCGCGACGGTCAGGTTGCCGCCCGACGCGCCGACAAGCGCTCCCGCTCCGCTGACGGCAGCGACGCTGGCCGTATTGCTGCAATTCGTCATGCTGAGGGAATTGGCATAGCCCACGATGCCGCCGGCCGAACTGCCCGATGCTGTGACGCTGCCGTGGTTCTCGATGCCGCTGATGGTGGCCGTGCCGTTGTAGGCATAGCCCACAAGCATGCCGACCCTGCTGGCTCCTGCTACGGAGCACGTCTCGTCGAAAATGATATTGCTGAGCGTGCAGTTGGCGGTATAGCCGAACAGACCGGTGTTGTTGTTGCCCGTCAGGTGGAGGTTGCGGATGGTATGTCCCTTGCCGTCCAGGCTGCCCGCAAAGTTCTTCGACAGCGTGCCGATGGGCTGGAACATCTCGTTGCAATTCGCCATGTCGATATCCGCCACGAGCACCGCCTCGGCATCCGTTTCGCCGCCCTGGTTCACCATTTGGCTGAAGGTGCACAAGTCCATGCCGGAAGCTATCTGATAGATGCCGTCCACCTGATGCACACGTCCGTAGGACAGCATCTCGTCCATCCAGGCCACGCGGTCACGTACGAAGTCGCGCACCCTGTCCACTTCCAGCTCCCAAGACCCCGGGATGTCGGGGTTGAGCGAAATGTATTGGGTAAGATATGGCCAACGAATGAAGTTGAGATTTGCGGAGGCGCGTACCTCGTCCCTCAGCGAATCGACGTCCGCCGCCACCTCTTCGGGCTCGAATGCTCCTTTTTGGCGAAGCATTGCCCACATCTCCTGCAGCTGCGCGAAAGCGGAGGGGTCGGACAGCACGCGGCCGACGAACTCCGTCCAGTTGCCCGTGTCGCGCACCTTGTACGTCCAGTCCATCCGCTCGTTTGCGGGATAGGTCGTCTGGTCGTTCTCGAGGGAAAGCTCGGCGTCCCATACGGGACCGGTGTAGAAATGGTCGTCGCCGCGCTCCTTGTAGAGGAAGACCTGGCAGAGCATATCGGTGTTGCCGTTGAACTCGCTCGTCAGGAAGTATCTGAGGAACGTTTCCATGTCGAGCACCGACCGCTGGCCTGTCTGCCAGTCGGTATAATTGGGGCCGAAGACGACGTCCTCCATCGCATTCCACGTGCTCTTGATGTATTGGAACTGAGCCGGCTGGATGACGTCCTCATCGGGGTCGTGCACCGTGATGGGATTGCCGTGGGAGGACGAGAACCAGTATGGCTCGCGGCTCGCATTGTTGTCCACCTCCACGAAATAACCGCCCGTGATGGTTTCCTCGTCGAGGTCGGTCTCGGTCATTTCCGTGATGTTGATGCGCTTGCCGTCCACCGAAACCGCATCCGCCAGCGTGTACGTGCCGCGGTAATCGCCGTTGACGAACAAATCCACGATTTGGCTCCACGGCGTCCATTGCATCTCGGCGCGCTTCGACATCGCCCACGCCACGGGGTTTCGCATGAGCGTCTTGTCGCGATAACTGTTGATGAGCACCCACTTCCGGCACTTCGTGGGCGACTCGTTGTGGCCGCCGCGCATCATGTGGTGCGTCTTCCCGTCGTCAAACTTGATGCGATATGCCTTGTTCTCGGGCGAGGAGGAGAAATTGCCGCGCACGCGAAACAGGATGGGGTAGTCCTGAACCATCGTGCCGCCCTCATAGATGAGCACCGACCTCGACACGTGGTCCTCGCCGCGTACCGTCGGCTTGATGTTGTTCTGTACATGTACGCTGAGCGTCGGCAGATTGGTCACCTGATAGAACTGGCTGTCGTCGCCCTCGCCAGCATGGCCGTAGAACTTCAGCTCTGCGACGTTGCAGTACGACCCCGCGCCGCCTACGTAGCGGACATAGCGGAAGCCGCGGCTGACGTTCACGTCGCGGGTGACGGTGGTGCCGGTCGACGGCGTCTCGCTGATGAAATAGAGCG
This sequence comes from uncultured Prevotellaceae bacterium, assembly GCA_946407485.1. GTDB lineage: Bacteria > Bacteroidota > Bacteroidia > Bacteroidales > Bacteroidaceae > Physcousia. The sequence goes on from CAMJOE010000174.1 coordinate 4,227, forward strand.
GCATGGCATCCATGAAGTCGGGGCTGTTGGCGCCCTCGAAGAGGCTGAGCAGCATGCGGTCGGCGCCCTGGCTGCCCGGAGCGGGCGTATAGCTGATGCGGGTGACAACGAAGGGCTCGCCCAGGTCAAGACCTACCCATTGCATCTCGCTCGCACTCGTGCTGTAATACGTCGATGGCTTGCCGTCGAAAGCCAGGGCAGCCTTGTCGGCAGAGCCCGAACAGACCAGCGAACCGGACAGCAGATGGTCGGTGGCGGAGTCGTAGGCATGGAGGCAAACAGAAGCCAAAAAAACGGCAAGCAGAATGGGCAATCTTTTCATATCATTACGCGCGTGAGTGCAAATTAAGCGCCGCAAAGATAGTGTTTTTTTCGATAGGTTGTTTAGTTGCCGTGTTTTTTTTCCCGTTAAAAGAGAGAATTGCAACAAAATTCACAATCCATAGTTGTTAATTCATAATTCATAATTCATAGTTCATAATTATTTTTCGCGAAGAGTCAGGGCGTAGCCTTAATTATGAATTATGAA
>CAMJOE010000175.1:0-4741 GCA_946407485.1 uncultured Prevotellaceae bacterium
AGCAAGCGTCGCCTCTTCCCACAGCAAGCGTCGCCTCTTCCCACAGCAAGCGTCGCCTCTTCCCACAGCAAGCGTCGGGCGGCCCTTAGGGAAGCAATTTGTAATAAAACCAATTACATATTCTGTCGCCCTTCCAGGGCTTACTATTGTCAGGCTAACCTGTCCCGGGGGTTCACACCCCCGTCTGTGGTCTTTCGCACCTTCGGTGCTATTTACCGGACAGCAATAGTTGTAATTAAACCCATTGTATATTCTGTCGCCCTTCCAGGGCTTACTATTGTCAGGCTATCCTGTCCCGGGGGTTGACACCCCCGTCTGTGTTCTTTCGCACCTTGACTATCGTCGACCTTTGGTTCGGTGCTTTTTTACCGGACAGTAATAATTCACTTGATTGCTTTGTAGTGCGCTTTGGCCTCGGCTCGCGAGACGAGATTGAAGTGCCACCACTCCGTCTTCAGCGGCTTGAAGCCCGCCTCGGTCATCACTTTGCGGAGCAGTTCCCTGTTCTGCTTCGCCTCTTTCGTGATGATGTGGCGGCTGACGAGTGCGGCCTCGTTGTCGATGTGAGCGTACGAGCCAAGGAAATCCACCTTGGTGCCCATGTCGAGCGTATCGCCTGTGGCGGCCTTGCAGAGCGTGATGTCGACCGCCAGCCCGTAGTTGTGCATGCCGCCGCCGTTGCGCGGATTGCTCACGTAGATGTTTTTGCTGGTGCCTGCCACCGCGTTCCACATCTTCTGCTGCACGCTCATGGGGCGCGTGGCGTCGTAAATCTTCAGGCTCAGCTCCGGCCTGAGCTTCTTGAGGGCTTGCTGCGCCTTGGCCACCGCCGCCGCAGCTTTCGGGTGTAGGTACGCCTCGCGCAGGTCGGTGTAAAGCACCTTCCCCGTGAAGTTGTCGGCACGGCTGTACATCAGGCTCACCTGTATCGTGCTGTCCACCGACAAGACGTCCACCATTCCCTGCTCAGCCATCCGCTTCGCCGTCGCGCTCTGCTGGGCAAGACAAGCCGTCGAAATCACAGCCAAGAACAGCATTATAAATAGATTCCTCTTCATATAACAACCAAACCTTAATCTTTAATCCTTAATCTTTAATCCTGTCCGCTTGTAAAAGCGGACATAATCTATCTGATAGCGATACGGCAGCTCTTTCGGTTTGATTGGTCCCACCCAATCACCTCCCAGCTGCATATCGAGCAGGAGATACATGGGGCGGTCGTAGGGGAACTGCTCGGGGCCGTGCTGCAGTTCTTTGCGATAGGTGAACGTCAGCTTATCGTTGATGATGAAATTGACGCTGTCTTCCGTGAGCTCAACGCTATAGACGTTCCAGTCGCCCTTTCGTATGGGCGCCGTCTCGTGCCACGACTGCGTTTTCCTCTTCTCTTTGTCGTACTCGGTAATGGTGGAGTGTATCGTCTGATGCGCAAAGTCGTCGCTGTTCAACCTCTCCATGATGTCTATCTCACCGTCGTCGGGCCACCTGCCTTCGGGTAGCAGCCACGCTGCCGGCCAGGCGCCCGAGGCGTCGTCCATCTTCAGGCGGATGTCTATCCTGCCTCGCTGGAACGTCATCTTGCCGCGGGTATAGACGCCGCCTGTCAGGAAGTGCGCCGTGTCCTCCGGCAGGAAGTCGTTCACCAGGCCGTAGAGGATGAGTTTCCCGCCTTTCACTTTGTAGAGCCTGTCGTCGGAGCTCATGAATTTGTTCCACTCGGAAGGGTTCGGGAAACGCGGGATGCGGGTCCATGTGTCGGAGAGCGACTTGCCGTCGAACTCGTCGTGCCACACCAGCTTCCAGCCCTCTCGTTCGCGTTTCAGCGCTTTTTCCAGTTCTTTCTTCGAGAATTCAATACAGGCGCGACGTTTCTTCACCTTCGCCTGCGCGTTGTCGGCAGAGCAGAGCCAACCTGCCAGAATCAGGCTCACAATCAGTAGCTTATTCATCTCTATGCGGTTTTTATTTGTTTGCAATCACGAGCACCTTGATGTAGTCTTTCAATCGGAAGAGCGAGTTGCCGGCACGTCCTTGCGAGTCGCTGACGAGGAGGACGGTCTGCCCTCCGTCGGCAAGCTTCGGCCCCAGGCACATCCCCTCGTAGTTCGCGAAGTTCTTCCTGCCCATCAGACGTATGCCGGTGCTGAAGGCGAAGAGCGGCGTCTTCCGCAGGAAGCGGTTGCGGTCCGTCTCGCGGAGCGGGAGGGAGGTGTCGGCGATGGCGCGGTCCGGGCTTGGGTTGACGCTGAAGAGGCGGATGCTGCACCGCGCGCGGTTGTAGCGCTTGGGGATGTTGAGCTCGCGCTCCATGACGAGCAGCGTGGTGTCGTTGATGGCGAGCAGCTCCGGCACGCCAAAGGCGAAGTGCTGGGGCGAGTGGCGCGTGGCGGGGACTTCCGTGGCATAGGCAAACTGCTGCTGAGGCTGCAGGTCGGGACTGAAGGACTGCAGGCGAAGCAGTGCCGGGGTGGGCGACGCGAAGTCGGTTGGCGCCGCAGCGTCCGACCGCAGTCCCTGCTCCGTCGTTGTCCAGAAGATGCCTCGCTCGGCGTCGTACGTCAGCGCTTCGAACCCGTAGTTGGCAAAGATGTTCGAGGTGTTGAATTGCGAAGGCACAGCCAGGCTGCGGCCCGTCGGCGTGCCGTCTTCGCTGAGCTCAAGTATCTTCTGGTCGCTCTCGGCACAGACGAAGAACCCGCGCCCGGGGACGTAGGCGATGCCCTCACTGTCGCGCGCCTTGCCTCGCGTCTCGTTGTCGAAGTGATGGGCAATGAATTGCATCGCGCCGATATCACCAGAGGGGAGGAAGCGGATGCTCACCTCCGTCCATCCGTCAGCCGTCTGCTTGTCGCTGACCAGCGCATAGCGGTCGCCTCCGATGTGGGCGATGCCGCTGTAGTTACCCGCCGGAATGCCCCACCGCTTCATATTGTGCTGCTTGAAGCTCTGCACATCCTGAGCGCAGAGACCAATGGCCATCAGCAGCATCACGAGCGCCGTCGGAACCCTCATCGTCTTTTTGTTATCCACCCCATCTGACTTCCCACTTCATCTTTTGATTTTTCACCTTTCACTTTTCACTTTTCACTTTGAAATCGGAGATTTATAAGTGCTTCCTTTCGAGCGTTCCTTTTCTATGTACGACTGCATCTCGAACACCACTTTCGGTTGCTCGAGCGCCACGTTCTCCTGTTCATAGGGCCGACTCATGTTGTAGAGCTGCGGCTCGCGGGCATAGCCGCTCTCCATGTTCGGACCTGCGATGATGGCTGGCCCCTGGCTGGACGGGATGTACTTCCACATGCGGGTGCGCACCGAGATGGTATGGTTGGCCGCTTGCTCCAGGACGTACGGGCGGTCGTCCTTGTTCTCGCCGAGCAACGTGCCCAGCCGGTTCTGGCTGTCTGTCGCGCCGCCACGTGGGATGCGGGCTTTCACGAGAGCTGAGAGCGAAGCAAGCCAGTCGATTTGCGAAATGAGGGCATCCGACTCCTGACCAGCCTCGACTCTCTTCGGCCAAGAAACGATGGCCGGAACAATCGTGCCGCCCTCGAACGTGCTGTACTTGCCGGCACGATACGGACCTGCAGGCCGGTGGTCGCCAAGCAGTTCGACGGCGCGGTCCTGATAGCCGTCATCCACCACCGGACCGTTGTCGCTGCTCAAGACGATAAGCGTGTTCTTCCTGAGCCCTAAGCGTTCCAGCTCGCCGACAATCTGCCCGACCGTCCAGTCGAATTGCGCGATGGCGTCGCCCCTGAAGCCCATCGGGTTCTTTCCGCGGAAGCGTTCGTGGGGGAAGCGAGGCACGTGCACGTCGTTCGTGGCGAGGTACATGAAGAAGGGCTCCTGCTGGTGCTTGCGGATGAAGCCTATCGCGTGAGCCGCGATGCTGTCGGCGATGTTCTCGTCCTTCCAGAGCGCCTTGCCGCCGCCCTTCATGTAGCCGATGCGGCCGATGCCGTTCACGATGCTCTGGTTGTGGCCGTGGCTCGCCTTCAGATTGAAGAGCAGCTCGGGGTTGTCCTTGCCCGTCGGCTCGCCCGGGAAGTTCTCTTCGTAGCTCACCTGTATCGGCGCCGTCGGGTCGTAGTTCGCCACGTGGCCCTGCTCGATGAAGACGCAGGGCGTGCGGTCAGCCGTGGCGGCCATGATGTAGTGGTAGTCGAACCCGATGTCGCCGAGGTGCATGGGCAGCTGCGCATTCCAGTCCTGCTCGCCGTCCTTATCGCCCAGGCCGAGGTGCCACTTGCCGATGGCCGCCGTCGCGTAGCCCGCGTTCTTGAACGCATCAGCGAGCGTGAACTGCTCGGGGCGGATAATCATCCCCGCATTGCCCCGCGCGATGTCCGTCCCCGCGTGGCGGAAAGCGTACTCACCCGTCAGCAGACCGTATCGGGAAGGTGTGCTCGTGGCAGCAATCGCGTGAACATTGGTCAGGCGTATGCCGCTATTGGCCAACGCGTTGACGTTCGGCGTCTGCACTCGCGTGGCGCCAAAGCACTCCAGATCGCCGTAGCCCAGATCGTCGGCGTAAAGAATAATCACATTCGGCTGCTCGCGGTTATCGACAGCCGCATTTCCCTTCTGATTCTTCGCATCAGCGGGAACAAAAGGCAGCAGGGCCGAAGCCACCGTGCCATAGCGGAGTAGGGAATGTCTCTTCATAGTGCTGCAAAGATACGGCTTTTTCTTGAGATATGAAACAAAGTTGCTCAAAAACAATAGCAAAACACGATAC
>CAMJOE010000176.1:0-4720 GCA_946407485.1 uncultured Prevotellaceae bacterium
ACGGAGCCGTACAAGATGACGAAGGCTCTGGCGGAAGCACGCAGGATGTGCGATGTCATGAGTGAAGGCAAGGTGATGCCCGAAGACTCGATACGGATGGTGCATCCTTACTTCCAACGCGTCCTGCAGGAGTTCATCGACAGCAGCCGCGTGCAGCTCGAGCGCATGCTTCTGGAGGCAAAAGACCGCATAAAACAGACACCCGAAGTGCCTGGCTCGAAACTCCTTGAAACCATTGTTGCGGAGCATCCCGGCAAGGTGGTCTTCTTCGACCTTTGGGCCACGTGGTGCGGCCCATGCAGGCAAGGCATTGAGGCCATGGAGCCGCTCAAGGAGGAACTGAAGGACAAGGACGTCGTCTTCGTGTACCTCACCGACGAGAGCAGCAATATGACCGAGTGGAGAGAATGCGTCATCAGGATTCCTGGCCTGCATTATCGCATGCCGAGCAGCCAGTGGAGAGAGATTCCGGAACTAAGCGGGATACCACAATACTACCTCTTCGACCGTCAGGGTCGCAAGGTCTGGGAGCAGAGTGGCTTCGGCGAAGCAGTCCTCGAGGACATCAGGAAGCAGATTGACAAAGCGTTGGAACCATAGTTTTGCCCAGAAAAAGCGGCTGACGAGACAGGGAGCGGCACATCGTTCAAAACGTTGTGTCGCTCTTTTTATGTCGTCTGGTTGTCCGACTTGCAAGTCGAGTTCGTTGCTCCAACATGTAAGAGCAATTGCTCCTACATGTAGAAGCAAGCAACTTGGTTCGTCGTGTTGGGTCCTTAATCAGCCCAAATTGGGCAACTTCCGTTGTTAAAAATCGTTATCTGTCAGCGGAAATAGGGTGACGAAACACATCAAATCGCCCATAATTTCGTACTTTTGTATAAATTTTTGCTTTCAGGGTTAGCTTTTTCTGCCTTTGAGGGGTATTATAGGTAAAGACGTGATGGAACGCGAGGCCGTAAAGAGGCTGTTCATGCAGCACTACGCACGGATGCAGAGGGTGGCGCGCACCCTGCTCTACGACGTGCAGGAGAGCGAGGATGTCTGTCAGGACATCTTCGAAAGCCTGCTTCGTGGCGAGACGGTTCTCGTGCCGGGGACGGAGGAGCGATACCTGATGACGAGCGTCCGAAACCGCTGCCTGAAGCGGCTCAGGCATGAGAGCGTAACAAAAGCCAGCCCCCTCCCAACCTCCCCCGAGGGGGAGGAGAGCGGGGACGACAGGCTGGATGACATCGTGGAGTTCGTCGTCAGTCATCTTTCGGAACGCGAGCAGCGCATCTTCAACCTGCGTTTCGCGGAAGGTTGCAGCTACGAGGAGATTGCCGCGGCCGAGGGCATCAGCAAGGTTGCCGTGTGGAAACACCTCTCGCACGCCATCACGGAAGTCAAGAAACACTTTAACCCCAAAAGCTTATGAAACGTTTAGACGATAAGCACCTGCTGATGGACATGCAGGAACATCCTGAGAACTACTCCGACGAGCAGCTTGAAAGGATGATGGCTGAGCTGGATAAGGAGCCGGACACAGAAGCTGCGTGGAAGAAGACCCTCTCTAACTCCCCCTTAAAGGGGGAGAACAAGAAGTTACCCTTTCAAGGTAATTCTCATTCTTCACTCTTCACTCTTCACTTTTCACTTCGCCGCGTAGCGGCGGCCTTCGTTGCCATCGCCTTCCTCGGCATCATGTCGCTGGCCGGCTATCGTGTCTTCTTCTTTAAGACGACAACGGACAACAGACCGCAGACAACCGATACGACGGCGGTCAAGACTGAGCGTTTCTACGTCGATGTGCAGGATGGCGACACCATCTTCCGCTTCGAGAACATCCGCCTGGACAGCATCCTCGCCGTAGTCAGCAGGCATTACGAGCGGCAGGTCATTTGGGGAGACAAGGACCTGGCACGTCTGCGCTTCTACATCACCTGCCGTACCTCGCACACGCTCAGAGAGTTTGTGGAGATGATGAACATGTTCGACGGCCTCCGCATCACGCAGGACCTCGACATCCTCTATGTGGAATCGGACGAGAAGAAGGAGGGCAAGCGATGAAACGACTCGTCTTATACATTATTATATATATAGGTTTCGGGCTGAGCCTCTCGGCTCGCGACCTGACGTTCCGCGGCGAATCGCTCGCCTACGCACTCGCCACTCTGCGCGACATGCAGACGGAATACACCATCAACTTCATCGCGAACGACCTCGAGACCCTTCCCGTCCACGCCAGCCTCAATGGTCTCTCGATGCAGAACGCCATCAAACGGCTCTGTCAAGGACAGCCCGTCAAGGTGAAAATCAAGGAGAAGCAGGTTTTCGTGCAGTATGATACGCGCTACAAGCCACGCACCATCAAGCTCTCCGGCACAGTCTTTGATGCCAGTTCGCATGAGTACCTAATGGACGCGAAGGTGGAACTCCTCACCGAAGACAGCACGCTCATCGACTCGGTCCGTGCCAGGCAGTCCGCCTTCTACTACGACGGGAGCGGCAAGGAAGTGGACTACGACGTGGCACGCTTCAACATCGAGGTGCCTGCCCTGCCCCGCCACTACATCTTCCGCATTTCGATGGACGACTATCGGACCGTTTGCTATACTTATGTGGTGGACAAAGTCGGCCGACGTGAAACGTCGCGCTACGTATCGCCCTTTTATCTGCACAAGGTTTCGAAGACCCTCCAGGAGGTGACCGTCAAGGCATCTCGCGTCCGATTCTACTTCAGGGGCGACACCGTCGTGTATGATGCCAGCCAATTCCAACTGGCGGAAGGCTCGATGCTCGACGCCCTGTTGAATCAGTTGCCGGGCGTCGAACTCAAGAGCGACGGGCGAATCTACCACAACGGCAAGTTCGTGGACGACCTCTTGCTGAACGGCAAGGACCTCTTCAAAGGCAGTCGGAAGCTCATGCTCGAGAATCTGCCGGCCTACACGGTGAAGGATGTGGCCGTCTATGACAAGCAGACCGAGGAGAACGAATGGCTCGGGCGGACCGACGAGAGCAGTCAGCACCACGTCATCGACGTGCGGCTGAAGCGCGAATACATGGTCGGCTGGATAGCAAACATCGAGGCCGGAGCGGGACTTCGGCAGGACGAGACGCCCTACCTGGCACGCCTCTTCGCCATGCGAAACGACGAGCGGTCGAACATACGCTTCTTTGCCAAGGCCAACAACCTGAACGACGGAGACGTGGGCGACTTGATCTGGGGCGACGGATGGCAGCCCGACAGGTCCGGCAAACTGAGCCGCAACGAGTTGGTACGCGTGGATGCCAATCTGATGTCGGACGACAAGAAGCGCGATTACTTTGTCTATGTCGAGGCGCATCACGCGAAGGAATGGCAGGACACGCGCACCACGACGCAGACCTTCCTGCCCGACGGCGACACCTACGACTACGGCTTCGGCAACATGAAGAACGAGGCGTGGAACGTCTCGACGTGGCACCGCTTCATCTATAAAGGCAATCGACTGCGGACACAGGCAACGGCCGATGCCCGCTACCGCTACTTCCGGAACGCCTCCGGCAGCACGTCGGCCCTCTTCTCTGCGCCTGTGGAGGTCAGCCACCAGTTGCTCGACGACCTCTTCTCCCCGACATCTTCACGCCCGAACCTGCGCGACACGCTCATCAACCGACAGCTCCGTGAGAGCAAAGGCACGGGGCACGACATCGAGGCAAACGCCGGCCTGTTTGAGACAAAGAAGATAAAGGGCACGGGCGACTTCCTGAACTTCGGCATAAACGCCAGCTACAAGGAGAACGCACGGCAGGAGTTCAGCCGACAGCAGACCCTCTCTAACTCCAAGACCCTCTCTAACTCCCCCTTAAAGGGGGAGGACTCCTCCCTCCCTTTAAGGGAGGGTTGGGGAGGGTCTCCTGCTTCTCTGTTCCGCCACCAATTTGTCGACGCCCCGCCTCGCAGCAAGTTCGAACTCAATCCCTTCGTTCAATATACGTTCTCCCTTGGCGAACATTATCGCCAATTGCTGCTTGGCTATAGCTTTAACCACAGCAATCGGCGCGAACAGGAGAGCATCTATCGCCTGGACCGCCTGCCGAATGCCGACTCAAGTTTCTCTAAACCCATCGACTTGCTGCCCAGCGTGACGGAGTATCAGCAGGTCTTCGACCGCGCGAACAGTCATTTGGCGCATTACATCGACAACACAAGCGCCTTTTGGGCCGACTTCAAATATGGTTTGGGGCAGAAAGAGTGGGGGCAGTTCTACCTTGATTTCAGGATAGATGCCACGCTGAATGCGCAGCGACACGACTACGAGCGAGGCGCTATCGACACCCTTCTCCACCGCTTCAGCCCGACGTTCGAGTTCAAGACAAAGCCCTGGCTGAGGACTAAGGACGGGCATCATGCCGGACTCGAAGTGCGGGTGAGGAGCGAAGCGCCTGAACTTCTGAACGAGGCAGGCATCGTCGATGACACAGACCCCATGAACATCCGCATCGGCAACCCTGACCTGCGATACGCCATCCGCACCGACGCGGTCCTCGACGGCAACCTGTATTCGATGAAAAAACGCATGCACAACCGCGTCGACCTCAGTTATGGCTTCACGCACAACGCGATAGGCATGGGCCAGATCTACGACCGCGCGACCGGCCGCCGCACGTTCTGTCCCACGAACGTCAACGGCAACTGGGACGCTTCGGCCAAGCACACCATCAACTACAGCTTTGGTGACGGCAAGAAGCA
>CAMJOE010000177.1:0-4685 GCA_946407485.1 uncultured Prevotellaceae bacterium
AGAAGTTAAAGAAGTTAGCTCGCTTTGCTCGCTTGGGGAAGTTAAAGGACAATAGCTTTTGCAGCCCAATCCGGCACTGAATGCACACAGCATCCATAGGTATCGTCCTTTAACTTCTTTAACTTCATTAACTTCTTTAACTTCCAAAATAAGAGTTTACTACTTCATGATCCTATCTTTCCCATTTGCTGGTTTTCTGCTTTCGATTCCTGGCGCCGGAAACTCCTTGCTGTGGCGTCGGCTGTTCCTTGCTGTGGGAAGAGCCGTTCCTTGCTGTGGGAAGCGGCGTTCCTTGCTGTGGCGTTTTTCAGGGCCTCATTGGGGCTTGCCTCCTTCGACGTATGGCCAGCCCTCCTTGTCCCACTTGATGGGGGAGAGGAATAGCGGACGGCTGCCCGGTCTCCTGCTTCCCGCCACGTGGCAGTGGTAGAAGATGTATTCGTTCCCATCCTTTGCCTGGAATATCTCGCCGCAATGCCCGGGGCCGTAGAAGCGGTCGCCCTCGTCGCTGTGAAGCACCGTGGTGGCGTACCCGTCCTTCATGGGGCGTCCGTCGCGGTCGAGGAAGTCGTCGGTCAGTTTCTTCGCCCTGCCCACTTTCAGCTGATAGGTGTGGTCGCCGAAGAAGCCGGAGCTGACGAAGAGATACCAGTACTTGCCGTGGCGGTGCAGATAGGAGCCCTCGAACACCTTGGAGCGGTTGGGGTTCTCTTCCACCTTGAGGCCGGCCACATGCTCGTACGTCGCCCCCTCCTTCAGCGAGAGGCCGTCCTTGTTGAGTTCGATGCGATGTATGCCGCCCACAGAGCCGAAGAAGAGCCACACTTTCTTCGTCTTGGGGTCAGTAATGACCTCCGGGTCGATGGTGTCGTGGATGCCCGTCTCCTTGCCGCTCGTGATGATGCCGACAAAGCGGAACTGCCCGGGCGCATACTCCTGCAGGACGCCTATGTTGCTGTCCTCCGCGCTGTTGTAGAGCGAGATGTAGAGATTGCGTTTGCCTGCCACGGTGGCTACATCGGGGGCCCAGTAGTTGCGGCTGATGGCGTGCATCGTGTTCCACGACTCGAGGTCGATGGGCGTCACCTCGCTCATTTCCCAGTGGAACAGGTCGTCGCTCACGAGCGAACGCATGGGATTGGTGGCCAGACAGTGATAGCGGCCGTCGTCGCCCAGCCAGACGGTCGGGTCGGGCCAGTTGCTCTTCCATACGGGATTGACAATGGGCGTCGGCTCCCCCGCCAGGGGAAGCCCTGCGCTGCCCGTTCCTCCTCCGCCGAAAACGAGAAGAGGGGTCAGCATCGTCAGCAAAAGTGAGAGCGTGCGAAACAGAGTCATCTTTACCTTATTTTATTTTATAATGCCGCGCAAAGTTACGATTTTCCTTTGAAACGAGCAAAGAAAACGTCGAGAAATAGCAGGGCAGAGTCAATTCTATGTGCCGAAAGGCATTTTTGAGCACATTATTTTTGCCAGTTTGGCAAGAAAAGTGTAACTTTGCAAGCAAATAAAGCAAAGACATCCTACTGTATGATTTCCAAATTTCACCTTTCATTCATTCATTTTCTCGTTCTTTCATTCATCCTGTCTTCACTGCCCATGCGTGCAGAAGACGAGTTGAATCCCGTGGCCGATCCGGCGGCAGTCGTCACTTCGGGCAATGCCCGCTTCACGGTCCTCACGAGCCAGATGATCCGCATCCAGTACAGTTCGTACCCCCTGTTTGAGGACAGAGCCACCTTCGGCATCGTCAACCGGCGCCTCCCCGTGCCCGAGTTCTCCACCGAGACGAGCGACGGCTACCTCTACATCCGCACGCAGGACCTCACCCTCCGCTATAAGGAAGGCAGCGTCTTCAAGCCGACCGACAAGACCCCCGACAACCTGATGGTCACGTTTCAGATGAACGGACGCAACATCACATGGTACCCCGGCAAGGACGACTCGATGAATCTGCTTGGCACTTGCCGCACCCTCGACCAGGCCTGGGGCGACAACAAGCGCGGCAACCTCGAGAAGGGACTCCTCTCACGCGCTGGATGGAGCATCATCGACGAAAGCCCCATGACGCTCCGGGGCGACGGAAGTGCCTCCTATGCGCTTGAACCAAAGGACGACGGCATCACCTGGTGGGCCATCCCCGTCGATACGATGGCCATCGACTGGTATTTCCTCGGCTACGGCCACGAGTACAAGAAGTGCCTGCAGGACTACACGAAGGTCGGCGGACGCGTACCCATGCCTCCGAAGTACATACTGGGATACTGGTACAGCCGCTATATGGCCTACACGGCCGACCAGTTCAAGCAGATCGTCCGTGACGTCGAAAACAACGACATCCCGATGGACGTCATCATTATGGACATGGACTGGCACAAGAGCGGATGGACGGGATGGAGCTGGAACACGAATCGCATCCCGCAGCCCCGCTCGCTCATCAGCTACTTCCATCAGCACGGACTGAAGACTGCCCTCAATCTGCATCCCTCCGACGGCGTGTCGAAAAGCGAGGACTCCTACAGGGCGATGGCAAATGCCCTGGGCGACAACTCCGGACAGACCCTGAAGTGGAAGGTCGAGGATTACGACTACATGCAGGCCCTCTTCAATCACGTCATCCGACCCCACGAGCGCGAAGGCGTCGACTTCTGGTGGCTCGACTGGCAGCAAGCGCTTACCGTCGGCAAGCACGGGCAGGAGAAAAGCTACACGCCTGCCGATGGGTCGGGCCGCCTGGGCGAAACCTTCTGGTGCAACCACACGTTCTTCGAGGACATGCAAAAGAACAGGCCCGACCTTCGCCCCGTCATCTATCACCGTTGGGGCGGCTTGGGCTCGCACCGCTATCCCATCTGCTTCTCCGGCGACACGTGGGCCGCTTGGTCGATGCTCGGCTACGAAATCTTCTTCACAAGCAATGCCAGCAACGTCCTCTATGCTTATTGGGGACACGACCTCGGCGGGCATCAGGGCGGCAACAACGATCCGGAACTCCTCCTCCGCTGGCTGCAGTTCGGTGCCTTCACGCCAATCTTCCGCACCCATGCCACGAACGACAGCCGCCTGGAACGTCGCATCTGGAAATACAGCAACTTCGAACAGCTTCGCGAGGCGGTGCGTCTGCGCTACAAACTCTTTCCGTATCTCTATACGGCTGCTCGCGAAACCTACGACACAGGTGTCGGCATGAACCGCCCGCTCTACTACGACTATCCCGAAGAGCAGAATTCCTATATCTATGAGGATGAATATATGTTCGGAAACGATATGCTCGTCGCTCCCATCTACACGCCGAGCCGCGACGGACTCAGCGGACGCATGATCTGGTACCCCGAGGGGCAGTGGTGGGACGTGACGAAGTCGCGCCTGCTCAGTGGCGGCCGCGCTTTCTACAGCACATTCACGCTCGACGAGTTCCCCGTGTTCTACCGCGCGGGAAGCGTCATACCCTTCTATCCCGTGCGACGCACCGTCGTGGGCGACCCGGGCGAGATCATCCTCAAAGTGGCGCCCGGAGCAAGCGGCACAGGTAAACTCTACGAGGACAGCGGCGACAATCAGGACTACAAGGGCGATGCCTGGACCATGACGACCTTTGTGCAGAACCGCAGCAAGCGCAATGTCGAGCTGACCATCGGCGGACGCGAAGGCAGCTTCGAAGGCATGCCGACCGAGCGCCAATGGAAAGTGGAGTTCCTCGGGACACCTGCCACCTTCGTCCGCGAAGGCATCACCGTCAACGGCAATCCTGTAGAAGATGCCGACATCACCTACGACGAGGCCACCAAGACGCTCACGGTCACCGTCAGCACAAGCGACCTCTCTGCCCCCATCACCATTAACGTCCCGCTTAGCGAGATAGCATAGTTTATCAGTTCATAGTTCATAGTTAATAATTCATAGTTATATGATGATTCATCGCATTCTTTCCTTCCTCATATTCTTCCTCCTTGTTCATTGTTCATTGTTCAATGTGCAATGTTCTATGGCTCTTGCTCAGTCTCGCCTCTACATCAGGGGTTCGGCGGTGCCTGGCGGCATACAACAGCTCACAAAGTTTCCGACGAACGTCAGCGGCCGCAACACCTTCAAGTACCACGGCAAGCTGCTCCCCGGCAATCTCTACATCACCACCACCGGCTCGGCAACCCCCTCAACCTACTACGCGCCGAAACTCGTGGACACAAACATCGTGACCGACAAGGCCGACTATGTCCAAAGGCGCGACAGCGTGGGGGCTGAGTGGGCGGTTCTCTTCGAAGCGGACAACTATCGCTTCACCGTCGACACCTACCACAAGCAGCTGACGGGCGAGCTATTCACCCGATGGTACGAGGCCTGGATATGCGGCGGCTGCGTCGAGGACGAGCAGGGCAAGGGCACATCAGGTCAGGAAGGGCATTGGCAGCTGTCGGCCGGCAAGCAGATGGTGCAGGACAGAAACGACCCCAACGTATTCGAGTGGATCGGCTTGCTGAAAAACTACACATACAATCAGGAGCCAAAGCGCTTCAAGATAAACGGGCAATACGGATGGAGCCCGAAGGTGCTGCACCCGTTTGGCCAAGACGCCTCCATCCTGACAGCCAAGCAGCTCTGGTACAACGGGTCGGAGGACTATAAGTGGGCTATCAGCAAGGACGGCTACTACCGCATCCGCATCAACGTCTTCGAGGAAACCATCG
>CAMJOE010000178.1:0-4550 GCA_946407485.1 uncultured Prevotellaceae bacterium
TGTGGTCTCCGTCGCCGATGTCCTCGGCAAAAGACAGGTCAATAAGTCTGTCGTTGAGTTCTTCTACTGATAACATCTTGTTTATTTACGATTTGACGATTTACTATTTACGATTTATTTACTATTTAGTAATTTAGCTATTTACTCTCCCCTCCTTTGGAGGGGTCGGGGGAGGCTGTTATTTACTATTAAATTATTTGACGATTCACGGCGGAAGCAAATTCATGGATGCTCTAGCACCATGGCGCGATTGTTGTCGCGGAGCTTCACTCTTCACTCTTCATTCTTCATTTTACGGCGGAAGCAAATTCTTCATTCTTCGTTCTTCATTCTTCATTTACTCATGGTGGTACGGTTCTCCGTTGAGGATGGTCATCGCTCTGTAGATTTGCTCCACGAAGAACATGCGGACCATCTGGTGGGAGAGTGTCATGCGGCTCAGGCTGACCTCTTCGTTGCCCCGTTTGTGAATGGCGTCGGAGAAACCGTAAGGTCCGCCGACGATGAAGACGAGACGCTTTGGCCCCGCAGCCATCTTCTTTTGCATCCAGGCGGCAAACTCCACGCTGGTCCGTTCGCTGCCGTGCTCGTCGAGGAGCACCACGTAATCGCCTGCCTGCAGGCACTTCTGTATCATTTCGCCCTCGCGTTCCTTCTGCTCGTTTTGGCTGAGTCCCTTGGTGTTCTTGAGTTCCGGGATGACCTCTACGGCGAATGGAATGTAGTGGCAGATGCGGTCAACGTATTCCCGTATGATGGCGTCGAACCGCTTGTCTGTGGTTTTGCCCACCACGATGAGCACGCCTTTCACTCTTTGCCCTCCTCGTCTGGCTTCTTGACAAACTCGTAGCATCCGGCATCGGGGCCGTCGTCGGCAAGCCGGCTCACGCCAAGCCTGTCGAACTGAGGCAGGCCGATATAGTTCGGGTCGGCAAGTGAGCGTATCATGCTGCTGTCCTTCGGCGTGAAGTCATAGAAGAAGTTCTCTGTGTCGAAGAGCACGAAGTTGTCCTGGCGAACGAGTTTCTCTTCCTCGTTCTTCTTCTTGTCTCGGTCGAAGATGCAGCCCACGAAGTGCTCCTCGTCGTCGACCGGCGGCGTGTTGAGGAAGCAATGGTGCAGGAGGTAGTCGCAACTCCCGTCCTGAGGAATGTTCTCGCCCATGATGACATCCTCGCCATAACCCGTGATGACGCAGTTGATGAAGTGCGCTCTGCGCAGCAATCCGTATTCGTCGCCATCTGCTGAGCTGACGAGATGAAGTCCGTCGCCGCGGTTCGCCACGAAGGGATAGAACTGGGCCAACGTGCAATAGACGAACTCGTGGGTGCCTCCGTTGAGGTTGACGGTATGTCCCAAGGTGTTGCTTATCTGCGTGTTAGTGACCTTGCTGACGCAGTTGTTGAACTGCAGGCCGTCGCCTCCGATGTTGTGCAGAATGCAGCAATCGAGCGTGACGGAGGGATTCGTCTCATCGGGCTTCACCTCTTCCGTGTCTTCACAGATGATGCCGAAGAGCGAGCTGTGCAGGTCGCAGTAAGTCAGCACGTTGCCAAAGCTGCCGTGATGGATGATGACGCCCTCCCAGCGGCTTGGCGTGTTGTCATAGAGAAGGTAGTCGAACATGTGGTCCATCCTGTCGCCTCGCAAAACGACGGGTTTCTCCAGGGTGCCTTCCACCAGTAGCCTGCCATAGACATGCAGGGCTGCCTTGTCGTGGAACATGAGCCTCGTGCCTTCGGTAAGCGTGAGCGTCACGCCGGGGTTCACCACGAGCGAGTCGTAGATGACGTAGGCCTTGTCGGTCAGAAGCGACATGTCCTCATCGATAATGAGTCCGCCCCTTTGAATGTAGGCATCGATGGAGCCGCCGCTAAGCACGACGGTCTGCTGTGCGCCGTTCTCCAAGAGGAAATGCAGCTTGTCCTGGAAGTAGAGCGGCTCGGTGGTTCCTACCTCGGGAGGCGTCATCTCGATGCGGATGACGAGGCTGTCGTGCTTCAGCACCTCGAAGTTGTGCCAGATGCCATCGGCGAGGTAGCGCCCATCGACATTGACGCGGAACAGGCTCTTGGCGCCTCCCTCGAGTTGAATCGTGGTGATGCGCATGCCATTGCCGTTGTTGTTGAAGGCATAGAGCGTCTTCGTGCTGCTGGGAATCGTGCTGATGAGCGTGTCGAAGGCAATCGTGTCCTGCGAGAACTCGAGGCGAAAGCCGGGATTGTCCGAGAAGCTTTCATAGTCGGAACAAGCCGCGGCAAGCAGGGCAAGCAGAGGAAGGAGAAACTTTAATTTCATCTATTTCTGTGTGTTTCGTTATGACGTTATTCCGTTATGTCGTTATAACGAAGGGCTATTTCTTTGGTGCTTCCTTCAGAATGGCGAGCAGGTGGTCCCACACCATTTGAACGGTCGGGATGAGGAGCTTCTCGTCGGGGCTGTGAACGCCGCGAAGTGTCGGGCCCATGCTTATCATGTCCATTCCCTGGAACTTCTCGCTGAAGAGTCCGCACTCGAGGCCTGCATGGATGCCGCGTACGATGGGTTCCTTCTTGAAGAGCCTCTTGTACTGCTCTACGGCGATGCGCAGTATCTCGCTGTTCGGATTCATCTTCCAGCCCGGGTAGCCTTCGCCTATCTCTACCTTTGCGCCGGCCAGCTCGAAGGCTGCGGCAAAGGTGTTGGCCATGTTGACGCGGGCGCTGTAGATGCTGCTGCGCTGGCTGCTGTTCACGTCGATGGTCTTCGGCGTCTTGTGGATGCTGGCCAGGTTGCTGCTCGTCTCGATGAGGTCGAGGTCCTGGCAGTAGGCATAGACGCCGTTGTCGACGGCTTGCAGAGCCTTGATGAGCCGCTGGCTACAGTCTTTGTTGATGGCAGAAACGGCGGGCGTCTCGCTTTCCAGAGCGAAGACCATCGTCTTCTCTGTCACGCTGTATTCCTCTGCCACGTCGGCCTGATAGAGGTTCCAATCGACGGTAATGCTCTCCTTATCTTTCGCGGGGACGGCGCAGAGGCACCAAGCCTCGCGTGGAATGGCGTTGTGAAGGCCGCCGGCCTGTATGTCGATGAGGTGCAAGTCGTATTTCTGCTGACTGGTGTAGAGGAAGCGAGCCAGGAGCTTGTTGGCGTTGGCGCGCTTCTTGTCGATATCGTCGCCGCTGTGTCCGCCGGTCAGGCCCTTGATGGCAAGCGAGAAGGTGAAGAAGCCGTCAGGCAGAGGCTCTTCCTGATAGTCGAACTGTGCGAACGTGCGGCAGCCTCCGGCGCAGCTGACGAAGATTTGTCCCTCGTCTTCGCTGTCGAGGTTGACGAGCAGGCGACCCGTCATGAAGTCGGACTGCATGCCCTCAGCGCCCGTCAGGCCAGTCTCCTCGTCGCGTGTGAAGACGCATTCCAGCGGACCGTGCTCGATGTCGTTTGCCTCGAGGATAGCCATCTCCATGGCCACGCCGATGCCGTCGTCGGCACCAAGCGTCGTGCCCTTTGCCTTCATCCATTCGCCGTCCACGTAGGTCTGGATGGCATCCTTCGAGAAGTCGAACTCCACGTCGCGGTTCTTCTCGCACACCATATCCATGTGGCTCTGCAGGACAATCGTCTGGCGGTCCTCCATGCCGGGCGTGGCAGGTTTGCGGATGATGACGTTTCCAGCCTCGTCGCGACGGGTGTCGAGGCCGAGTCCCTGGCCGAAGCCAAGCAGAAACTCGATCATCTTCTCCTCTTGCTTCGAGGGGCGCGGGATTTGATTAACTTGTGCAAAGCACTTGAACACACTCTGGGGTTGTAATGACGTTTTATCCATTTTCCTTATATTTATCTTGATAAATAACTACATTATTATATATATTATTGTATATTTGCAGACAAATATAGTGAATTATGTTGAAACTTGTACTCATTACGCTTGGATTTGTTGCCTTATCTGTTCTCTTTTTGTGCATTAAGATGCTCCTGAAGCCCGGCAGCAAGTTCGGCAGCTCTCATATTGGGGGGAGCAAGGCGATGCGTGACAGAGGCATCCATTGCGTGCAGAGCATGGATGCCTTCGAGCGGCGGGAGAAGAAGCACGCCAAGGAACGACTCGGCAAGACACGCTGAATCGTTCGCCCCATCGCGTCCCGTTGCCCGACCCCACACGTCAAAAGGTTTGCAAGTTCATGTACATTCAATTGCAAGTACATGAATATTCAATTGCAAGTACATGTATTTGCAAGCAACCTAACGTGTCGAGATGGGTGTCATGATATGGGAGTTAAAGAAGTTAAAGAAGTTAAAGAAGTTAGCTCGCTATGCTCGCTTGGGGAAGTTCTCACATGCTCTAGCAGTAAGGCGCGCTTTTAATGCGCGGAGAAAGGGCAATAGCTTTTGTAGCCAAATACGGGGCTGAATGCACACCTCATCCCAAGGAATCGTCCTTTAACTTCTTTAACTTCTTTAACTTCATTAACTCCCGAAACTTGACTTCGTTTATTACTGCTCTTTTGCAGCTATTCTCTCGAGGGTCTGATAAACCTGCATCAAGCCTCTCGGAACGTGGAAACAGCCTT
>CAMJOE010000179.1:0-4476 GCA_946407485.1 uncultured Prevotellaceae bacterium
GGCTGGTATTTCTTGATGTATTCCGGGCGTGTGATGACGTATCCCTCGACGGTGCCGTCCTCGTTAATCCACACCTCCGAGTCCTTCACCTTGCCGCTCTCGCCCTGTTGATGGCCGATGTCGAAGATGAGATGCGCGGACGAGGACTCGGGGAACGTGAAGCGAAGGTAGGCGACGCGCTGTGTCGCCGTCACCTCGGCATTGATGCCATAGTCCTTGAGTATGACCTGATAATAGCCTGCTGTGGCATATTCTTCCTCATGACTGAAGGCAGAGCGGTAGCCCTTGGGACCTGTGCCGTCGGGAAGGCCGGGGATGGTGCGCAGCTGCCCTGTAGAAGGGGCAAGGGTGATGCCGCCCACCTGGAACTCGTGGGTGCAGACGAAACCCTCGATGGACGTGTCGCGATAGTCGTAGCCGGTAGCTTGCCAGCCGTCGGCATTGCCGAGCGAGCCGTTTGTTGACGGGCCGGGCTTGGCCATTCCGAAGGGCATGGAGCCAGGGGCGAAATGGAAGGCGCGGCAATGAGCCGTGCCGATACGGGGCTCTACGTACTGAATGAGCGACTTCGAGGTCTGCGCCACCGAAGCAAAAGTGCATGCCAAGAAGGATGCGAAAAGCAGAATCTTTTTCATAACAGTTTATGGAAATAATGGGGATTAATGGGAGCGAAGGGAGTTAGAGGGAACGCTTCTTTATCTTTCTCGTCAGACACTTTACGCAATCCGAGCGGTACTGCAACTGATGGATACTCATGGCTGCAGAACAGATAAAGGCTATGCCGCCTATCGTGTACTTCTCGGGCAAGGTGGGAGAAACGAGGAAGCAATAGACGACGGCCACGAACAGACAGGTGAATTGTCCGAGGCAATAAAGGAATGTGCTGCGATGGAAGACGAAGCCGTATCGGATGTGGCAGAACAGGAAATAGACTATCAAGTCGTAAAGGGCTCCGACGGAGAGCGCAACACCTGCTCCTATGAGTCCAAACGCATTGTAGCACCACCAGATAAGCAGTCCGAACAAGACGTCGAAGCAGACCTCAAGCACCAAGAACGCTATGCTGTGCCCCTTGGCAAGTATGCTGTATCCCATCGGCAAAGCCATGCATCGCAGGAAGGAATAGAAGACCGACGTCACCGCCATGCCTTCCACGACGATAAAGTCGTCCTTGTAAAGCACTTGCAAGACAAAAGGCATGAACAGGACAAGCAGTATGAGCAAGGGCGTCAGGATGAGCGTACAGACATCTATCTGCTGGTTGATGGTGCTGTTCATGCGTTCCTTGTCGTTCTGCACAGCCGAGAGACGCGGGAAAAAGTCGGACTCCAAAGCCATGAAGACCAAGCCCGCATAGCCGACCATCAGCGAATAGCCCGCATCGTAATGTCCTACCTCAGTCATCGTGTGACGAGCCAGAATGATGGCAGGGATTATCAGCTGCAAGCTGGAATTGGCTATGCCTGCAAGGACGTATGGAATGCCTACCTTGATGAGCGGAATGCCCTCGTAGAAAGTCTTCTGCGAAAGGGGCTTGACCTTATACTTCACCAGGCGGAGCGAGAAGGCAAAGTGGACGAAAGCCGACAGGAAACCGCAAGCGATAAGTCCCAGGATGACACCTCGGATGCCAAATAAATAGTAAAGGGGAATGGTGCAAATCAGCGTGCCCAGAGCCAGCAACGTCTCGATAATCGCCACCTTACGCACTTGTCGCAAGCCTTTCAGGATGGAACATTCGCCTTCGGCTATGATGTTTGTCACCGCTATAAGCGAAATAAGCATGACGGCAGGCCAGCGATGCCAATCGTGGTCGAAGAAGAAATAACTGATGACGGGCGAGAAGAACAGGCAAATGAGTACGGACAGAATTGCTGACCACAGCACCCATGTGCGAATCACCATTGCCTGATGTGCTATCTGCTCCTCTGTGCCTTTTTCGAAAAGCTCCCCCATTTTTCGCGTAGCATTTAAAGGAATACCCATGTTGCTCGCTTTGTTGAGGAAGTCGGATACGGCGTTATAGGCATTAAACAAACCTAACCCCCAACTGCCAAGGATAAGAGTGGTGAGTTTCCTGCGCGCCATGCCAAGCAGCATCTTTAGCCCTTGCACACCACCAAAGATACTTGTGTACTTCAACACATGGTCGAAGGATGTATCGTTGGTCTCGGGATTATGCAGGTTCTTGAGCTCGTCCATCAGTATTTAGTCATTCGGGCTGCAAAGATACGAAAAATAGTTTATACTTTATGGCTCTTGGTACATAGTTTTTCCATTTATCGTATAAATATGAACAATATAGTATGTATTTTGAATTAAATTTGCTACTTTTGCACGACTATGAACCATGAACCATGAGCCGTGAACTGATTTCTGTCATCGTGTGCGCCTATAATCAAGAGGACACGATTGGACGAACGCTCGACAGCATCTTGTCGCAGAAATGCCACTTGCCCATCGAGATTGTCATCGGGGAAGACTGCTCCACAGACCGCACACTTGCCGTCTGCCAGCAGTACCAGGAGCAGCACCCAGACACGATTCGCATCCTGGCTAACAAGCCCAACAAGGGGCTCGTCAGGAACTACTTTGACTGCCTTTGTGCCTGTCGGGGTAAGTATATTGCAGACTGTGCGGGCGACGACTTCTGGATAGACAATCAGAAACTCGAGCAAGAATCCCGCATATTGGAGCAAGACGAGGGCGTCGGCATTGTTCATACCGACTGGCTAAGGCATGATGAGCAGACAGGGACGCTGCAGCCCCCTTCCGACTCTCTCCAAAGGGAGAGAACGACAGGAGCCGACAGTCCAATAATCTTCCCTCGGGGAGAATTAGAGAAGGCTATTCTGATGCCAAAAGAAAGACCTGCCATTCATCTCTGCACATCACTCTATCGCTACGATTGGATTAGGCAGGCGATGCATGACTATCCACAGTTCTTTGACCCAGACACTTATCGATGCGAGGACGTCCAGATAGCCTTCTTCCTCGCTCGCATGGGCAAAGTAGCCTACATCGACAAGCCTACTCTTGCCTACACTTGTGGCAATTCAAGCATCTCGAATCCCAATAACGAGGAGAAACAGTTCCTGTTCTGGGCAAATACGACCAGACTTTCATTCGATTTGGCACAGACTTTCGACATACATGACGCGCAACTTGACTGCTTCTTCCAAGCCCGCATCCATAAGCTCCTGATGCACGCATTCCGCAGCGGCATGCCGTCATTGAAGGCAAAAGCCATGGAGATGCAACAAGAAATGAATGTCGCCGACAATCGCCAAACCCGTCTTGCCAAGATTCTCCTGCTCCCTATTGTCTGGCCAGCTATGCGTACACTCAGAACTGTCATTAAGTCTCTGCATCGATAACATTTCCAAGCACCTAACCACATGAAACTTCACACTTTCCTACATACAAACTGGCTGGCAACCTTGCGCCTCAACTACAAAGCTGAAGGCTGGAAGGGCGTCATGCGTATGCCCATCAAAGTCTATGGCTCCCTGAAGCTGTCCCTGGCAGGCACCATCGTGCTCCCTCCTGGCTCAACACGAAATACCGTCATCATCAACTCCGAACACGAGGACTACACAGCCTCCTCCGGCAAATCAGAATTGAATATCGGTGGAACATGGAAGGTGGGAGGTCTCCTGCGAATAGGTCCCGATTCGTGCATCATCATTGAGAAAGGTGCTTTGCTCGAGACAGGAGCGAACACATATCTGGGGCGCGACTCGCAGATTCATTGCTCTCATCACATCCACATCGGCAGTCGCGTGTTTGCCGGAGAAACATATATGTGCGACAGTTCCATCCATCCGATTGTCTCTTCCGGCATCGAAAAACCCATGTTGGGAGAAGTGGTGATAGGCGACGGCACATATCTGGGCTTCAGAACCACTTTATTGAAGGGTACAGTCGTTCCCGCGAGCTCTGTCGTTGGCAGTGGTGCAGTATGCTCTTCCGATTTCAGCAAGAGCGGCACGGAAAAGCTTTTCATTTGTGGCAACCCTGCAAAGGTAAAAGCGGCAGATGTAACGGCAAAGTTCTAAGAATGCGTCGTTTTATATAAACGCGCAGGCGATGAAATCTTAAAAAATAAGCGTATAAAGAAGAAAAAAGTCTTGCCTGCGCTTGCAGAATTGGGAAAAAGTTGTACCTTTGCACGCCGATTATTATCAAAGGGTCTCTAAAAGGCCCTCTCGAAGCGTGTGAATAGTCCGCCTCATTGGCCTGAGCGGACGGTTCGTGAATCGCTGCGACAAATGAGAAATAAACAAGGTAGAAACAAAACAAAAGTAAGACAAAGAATGGATACTTTGAGCTACAAGACCATCTCGATGAACAAGAACACCGTCAAGAAGGAGTGGGTCGTAGTGGACGCTACAGACCAAGTCCTCGGTCGTCTCTGCTCTAAGGTGGCAAAATTGCTGAGAGGCAAGTACAAGGCTGAGTTCACTCCCAATGTGG
>CAMJOE010000180.1:0-4418 GCA_946407485.1 uncultured Prevotellaceae bacterium
GTGACGCCTGTCTGACCAATCTGCAGGTCGTGGTCGGCAAAGCCTGCATCCACGGCGGCACGACTTGCACCTACCTCAGCATGAAGCACTTTGGCAAGCTCATAAAGCTGGTCGAAGCCTTCCTTCGAACCCATGCCATAGCCGCCTGCCACGATGATGGGAGCGCCCTTCAGGTTGTTCTTCGCTGCCTCCACGTGGCGGTCGAGCACCTTCGTGACGTACTCTGCCTCGGGCACGAACTTCGCCACATCTTCCACGATGACCTCGCCCTTGTAGTTCGGGTCGAGCACCTCGGCCTTCATCACACCGCTGCGCACCGTCGCCATCTGCGGACGGTTCTCGGGATTGACGATGGTTGCCACGATGTTGCCACCGAAGGCGGGACGTATCTGATAGAGCAGGTTCTCGTAGGTCTTGCCTGTCTTCTTGTCCTCGTGAGGACCAATCTCAAGGCTGGTGCAGTCTGCGGTGAGTCCGCTGTGCAGAGCCGACGAAACGCGCGGACCGAGGTCGCGACCTACCACATCTGCGCCCATCAGGCAAATCTGAGGCTTCTCCTGCTTGAAGAGGTTGACGAGGACTGCCGTGTGAGGCTTGCTCGTGTAGGGAGCGAGGCCTGGAGCATCGAAGAGGTGGAGCTTATCGACACCATAAGGAAGTATCTGGCTCTCCACTTTTCCCACTATTCCGCTGCCGGCAGCAACTGCCTCGAGCTGTACGCCAAGCGTGTTGGCCAGCTTTCTGCCCTTGGTCAGAAGCTCTTGCGACACTTCCTGTACCTGCGTACCTTCTATTTCACAATAAACAAAAACGTTGTTCATATTTTTTCCCTTTTTTGTAGTTAAGTAGTTAGGTAGTTATCGCGCTGTCGCGCTAAGTAGTTAAGCCAATACTTCTCTCGCTTGTGTCTTTGGCTGCCAAAACATTCGGCTTAACTACTTAACTACGTTTACTACTTAACTACTATCCTATTAGTCTTTCGTTCAACAATTCCTTAATTAAGCCGTTCACATCCTCGTCGCTGCCGGTTAGCACTTTGCTTTCCTTTGCCTTGAAGACGATGTTCTCCACTGCCTTCACCTTCGTTGGCGAACCCGCCAGGCCGCATTGCTGCAGGTCGGCATTCACGTCGGCACAGCTCAGCTGCCCGAGCTTCAGGTAAGGCTTCTTCTCGTACTCTGCTGCATAGGGCAGGTCGGCGAAGGTCGTCTCCGGAGCAAGCTCCATCGGAGCGAGGCAACGCTTGTACTTCATCACGCGCTTCACGTTCCGGGGGCGACAGGGAGCGGCGCTTCCGTTGACGGTCAGCACGCATGGCAGAGGGCTCTCCACCGTCTCCACGCCGCCGTCGATGTGACGCTTGACAGTAATAAAGGACTTTAAGGTCCCTAAGGTCTCTAAGGTCTTTAAGGACTCTATCTCCTCCACATACGTTATTTGGTTCAGCCCCAGCTTCTCAGCCACCTGCGGTCCCACCTGAGCCGTGTCGCCGTCGATAGCCTGGCGGCCACCGATGATGAGGTCCACGTTGGGGCAGACATGCTTGATGGCAGTGGCGAGGGCATAGCTCGTGGCGAGCGTATCAGCGCCCGCAAAGGCGCGGTCGGTGAGCAGATAGCCGCCATCGGCACCGCGGTACATGGCTTCGCGAATCACCTCGGCAGCACGGCCCGGGCCCATCGTGATGACGGTGACCGTCGTGCCGGGGAATTGGTCTTTCAGTCTCAAAGCCTGCTCGAGGGCGTTGAGGTCCTCGGGATTGAAGATAGCAGGCAACGCGCTACGATTGACGGTTCCCTCCGGCGTCATAGCGTCAGGGCCGACATTGCGCGTATCGGGTACTTGTTTGGCAAGTACGATGATGTTTAATTTCATGCTTTTATATATAAATATATAATGAGTATTTCACTTTTCGGGTGCAAAGGTACGAATAAGCGAGCGAAAAACCAAATTTATTTGAGTTTTTCCGAGCGCAGAAGTAGCTCGACGAAAAATATTCATAGACATTACATGGGACATTCATGACAATTATATGTTATTCAAGTTACGGGAGTTCTCGATGTTTTGCAGTTAAGTAGTTAAGTAGTCGTCCTTCGGATAGTAGTTCTTGCGCTCCGTAGGTGCTCAGGCGCAGGCGGAGAAGCCGAATGTATGGGAAGTAGCACTTTAGTATACTTCCTTTTGGCTGTTAATCATTTGAAGCACTGCTTGTCTCTTTTTGAAGTTACCAACGTGAAACTTTTTGTTACGCGTGCGAAACAAAAAGTTTCGCATTGGTAACAAATCGTTTTTACAGGTCGTGGGATGTCATGAGTCTCGAACTATTTCGGGGCTCTCTTTTTATGTCCTTTCTCTTATATCGTCTTCGCCTCTTCCCGGGGAAAGCTCAAATAATTTGCTCAGGGTACATTGTTATTTGTAATATATTTCATAACTTTGTACCCAGAAACGGACAAAAACTTAACATTAATAATTACTATCCAGACATGAAAAACTTCCTTTTCGCATTGCTTATGCTGCTGCCCATCGCGAAGATGCAGGCGGCCGTTGACCCTAATTTCTACATCTTCCTATGCTTCGGACAGTCGAACATGGAGGGCGCGGCACATCCCGAGGCGCAGGACATGAAAAGCCCTGGTCCGCGATTCCTGCTGATGCCTGCCGTGGACGACCCGCAGCGCGGACGCAAGATGGGCGAGTGGTGCGAGGCTGTGCCGCCGCTCTGCCGACCGAGCACAGGACTGACGCCTGCCGACTGGTTTGGCAGAACGCTGGTCGCTTCGCTGCCCGAGAACATCAGGATTGGCGTGATTCACGTGGCTGTAGGCGGCATCAAAATCGAGGGATTCATGCAGGACAAGATGGGCGACTACTTCAAGAACGAGGCTCCCGGATGGATGAAAGGCATGCTGGAGGCATATGGGAACAATCCCTACGAACGGCTCGTCACGCTCGCCAGGAAGGCTCAGCAGGACGGCGTCATCAAGGGAATACTGATGCATCAGGGCGAGTCGAACACGGGCGACCCGGAGTGGGCCAAGAAGGTGCAGCAGGTCTATGATGCCCTTTGCAGCGACCTCAACCTGAAGCCCGAGGAGGTGAATCTCTACGCAGGCAACATCGTGCAAGCTGGCGGGCAGGGTGTCTGCATCGGATGCAAGAAGCAAATCGACGAACTGCCCAAGACGCTCCACACGGCTCAAGTCATCTCCTCCGACGATTGCACGAATGGGCCGGACCGCCTGCACTTCGATGCTGCCGGCTATCGCGAGCTGGGATGCCGTTACGGCGAGGCCGTCGCTCGTCACTTAGGTTTCGAGCCGAAGCGTCCTCTCAATTTACAATCTACAATTAAGGTGCCGGCTGACGCTTTCACCTGCGAGACCACCGTGCCCGGCAACGACTTTCCGAAGGTGGACAAGGAGGGGCGCGCCTACTTCCGCATCCAGGCACCTCAAGCTGGCAAGGTCATCGTCGATATCTGCAACAAGAAGTACGACATGCAGCCCGACGGCAAGGGCGGCCTCATGGCAGTCACCGACCCGCTTGTCGTGGGCTTCCACTACTACTTCATGGAGGTGGACGGCATCCGTTTCGTTGACCCCTCCACAGAGACCTTCTTCGGATGCTGCCGCGAGTCGGGCGGCATCGAGATTCCCGAAGGCCCGGAAGGCGACTACTACCGTCCGCAGCAGGGCGTCCCGGCAGGCCAAGTGCGCAGCATCTATTACTTTGCAAAGAGCACCGGCGAGTGGCGCCATGCGATGGTTTACACGCCTGCCGAGTACGAGAAGGGCAAGAAGAAGTATCCCGTCCTGTACCTGCAGCACGGCATGGGCGAGGACGAGACGGGCTGGAGCCGTCAAGGCCACATGCAGCACATCATGGACAACCTGATAGCCCGCGGCGAGGCTGTGCCGATGATTGTCGTGATGGAGAGCGGCGACGTGAAGGCTCCCTTCCGTGGAGGCGATCGCGACGAGTACGGCAGCTCGTTCTACAAGGTGATGATGGGCGACCTCATCCCCTACATCGACAGCCATTTCCGCACGTTCTCGGACCGCGAGCATCGTGCCATGGCAGGCCTTTCGTGGGGCGGACACCAGACGTTCGACCTCGTGATGAACAACATGGACACGTTCGCTTGGATGGGTGCCTTCAGCGGTGCCATCTTCGGGCTCGACATCAACAAGACCTACGACGGCGCCTTCTCGCGCAGCGAAGAATTCAACCGCCGCATCCACTACCTCTTCCTCAGCTGCGGCTCGGAAGAGAACTTCGGCACGGAGAAACTCGTCAGCGACCTCCGCAGCGCCGGCATCAAGGTGGACTACTACGTCTCGCCCGGCACGCATCATGAGTGGCTCACATGGCGCCGCAGCCTCAAAGAGTTCGTGCCAAAGCTGTTCAAGAAATAA
>CAMJOE010000181.1:0-4418 GCA_946407485.1 uncultured Prevotellaceae bacterium
AGGTTATTTAATACACTGTTTATTGCACATTTGCATGACAAATTTAGCGAAAGTTAGTCTAACGACAAAGCTTTTCCGCAAAAAAATGCTATAATTAGTGAAAATTCTTTATATTAAGCTACTTTTGGTACATTATTTAGCCTAATTTTCGTACCTTTGCACGCAAATTAACAAATATTCGACGTATTACGATGAACTCAATACCTCCTGTAACGAAAAACCTGCTCATCATCAATGTGCTGTGCTTCTTCGCAAGCCTGGCGTTTGCCACGCACGGCATCGAGCTCGAAGAACTCTTCGGTCTGCATTTCTTCCTCGCCAGCGACTTCCGCCCCTGGCAACTCTTCACCTACATGTTCATGCACGCCAGCTGGCAGCACCTCTTCTTCAACATGTTCGCCGTCTGGATGTTCGGACGCATCATCGAACAGACGATGGGCCAGAAGCGCTTCCTCTTCTACTACCTCACGTGCGGACTGGGCGCAGGCCTCATGCAGGAACTGGTGCAGACGGCCGAGTACTGGTACTACGGTTTCGGCAGCTACGAGCAGATCAGCCTTGGCGGGGCAGTCATCCCGATGGCAGAATACCTCAACCACTGGAACACCGTCGGAGCCTCCGGCGCTGTCTATGGCATCCTGCTTGCCTTCGGCGTCACCTTCCCCAACGAGCGCCTCTTCATCTTCCCCATACCCGTCCCCATCAAGGCCAAGTACTTTGTCGTAGGCTATGCCGTCATCGAGCTCCTCTCCGCCCTCTCGCAGAAAGGCGACGGCGTGGCACACATGGCCCACCTGGGCGGCATGCTGGTCGGCCTGCTCCTTCTGCTCTACTGGCGCAAAGGCGGCGGAGGCGGCAACAGCGGCGGCTTCAGGAGCTACGGACCCCGCGACAACACGTGGGACGGCTTCCGGCACTGGTTCTCCTCGCTCTTTAAGAAGAAAGAGCCGCACATCGACGTCACCTACGGCGGACGCTACGGACAGGAAGCAGCCTACCGCCAGCAGAAAAAGGAACAGGAAGAGGAGCTGAACCGCATCCTCGACAAGGTAAAGAAGAACGGCTACGAAGGCCTTACCCCGGAGGAAAAGAGGCGACTCTTCGACATCAGCAGGAAGTGACTATGTTGAAGCGCATATCCGTCAGCCTCTTTCTGGGAGCCAACCTCTGCACCATCATGCTGATGTGGCTCTGCGTCGCCCTGACATTCGTCTCGCCCGACATCATCCCGCGTCTCTCCCTGCTGACGCTCGCCTTTCCCGTCTTCCTCGCCGTCGACCTGCTCTTCGTCATCTTCTGGCTCCTCTTCAAGGCCCGACTCGTCTGGGTGCCCATCGCCGGAGCACTCCTTATCGGCGGATACATCCTCGACTACTGCCCCATCCACTTCGGCAACAATGAGGACAGCCCGCCCGACAGCGCCCGCACCACCACCATCACCACATTCAATGTTGGCTACATGACGACAGACGAGCAGCGCAATGAACTCATCCGCTTCCTCAGCACGACCAATGCCGACATCGTCTGCCTGCAGGAAATCAGCAAATCATTCTTTACCAGCCGCAAGGAATGGCTTGATTCCATCAACTATCACATCCTGCAGACCAGCAACGTTGCTATTCTCACGCACTTCCCCATCCTGAGCGACACCTTACACATTGACTATCCCACCCGCTCCAATCACAGCTTCGCCTGCTGGATTGACTGCAACGGCGACAGCCTCCTTGTCGTTAACAACCATCTTGAGAGCAATCATCTCAGCAAAGAAGAACAGGACGAATACACCAGCACTATCATCGACCCGAACCGCGAAGCCATAAAGAGCAGCTCGCGAAAGCTCATGGGCAAGCTGAGCGAAGCCGCTGCCTATCGAGGCATTCAGGCAGACAGCATCTGTGCACTCATCCGGCGCAACGCCCGACATTCCGTCATCGCCTGCGGTGACTTCAATGAGACACCCGTCTCCTACGTCTACCAGCGCTTCGCCAAATGCCTCACCTCCGCCTACAGAGAGGCAGGCAACGGACCAGGCTTCACCTATACCCGACGCTCCTTTCCGGTGCACATCGACCACCTCTTCTTTTCCGACGACTGGCAATGCACTTCCTGTCGCATCGATCGCACAGTTTCGTCCTCCGACCACTACCCTCTCATCGTCCGATTAAGCAAAAAAGAGCGCCAAACGCCTCTTTAAGAAGAAAAAAATCCCTCTTTTGCTCGCTGTTTAAGGAAAAAGTCGTATCTTTGCACGCTATTTGGCTAAAAACTGTAAATAATTAAACAAAACTTAAATAATTACTAACAATGCAAAACAAAGGATTTGTAAAGGTTTTCGCGGTACTGCTGACACTTGTGTGTCTCTTCTATCTGAGCTTTTCCGTCGTGACCAATCACTTCGAAAGCAAAGTTGAAAAGCTTGCACAGACAGAAGGTCAGGCTGCTGCCGACCGCTACATGGACAGTCTGCTCAACAACAAGGTGTACTGCAATGTGTGGACATTGAAGGAATGCCGCGAGATGGGCATTGGCCTGGGTCTTGACCTCAAGGGCGGCATGAACGTCATCTTGGAAGTCAGCGTGCCAGACGTAGTCAAGGCACTCGCCGACCATAAAGAGGAGACCGACGAAAACTTCCGCAAGGCCGTAGAACAGGCCACAAAAGAGGCTGCTGCCAGCCAAAGTGATTTCATTTCTTTATTCGTCAAGGACTACAAGGCGCTGGAGCCCAACAAGGCTCTCGCCGAACTCTTTGCAACACAGCAACTGCGCGACAAGGTGACCACGAAGAGCACCGACTCCGAGGTGGAGAGCGTGCTCCGCGCTGAGGTGAAGAGTGCCATCGACAACTCTTACAACGTGCTCCGCACACGTATCGACCGCTTCGGCGTCGTGCAGCCCAACATCCAGGCCCTCGAGGGCCAGGAAGGCCGCATCATGGTGGAAATGCCAGGCGTGAAGGAGCCCGAGCGCGTGCGTAAGCTGCTGCAGGGCAGCGCCAACCTCGAGTTCTGGGAGACCTACAACACGCAGGAAATCGTGCCCTTCCTCATCAACCTCGACAGGAAGCTTGCTGCTGCCCTGAGCGGCATCAAGGACGAGACTCCCGCTGACTCTACAGAAGAGGCTGTAGCTCATACCGACGAACAGAAAGTTGAAGTTCCTGCCGACACTACAAAAGCTGCTGCCGACCTCGCTTCTGCCGTTGCCGAGAACAACGACGAGACAGTTGCCGACGCCAATGCTTCTGCAGCCGACATCGAAAAGCTCCACAAGCAACACCCCTTGCTGAGCCGCTTGCAGACTCAGGGCGCCTACGGTTGCGTCGTTGGCTTTGCCAGCAAGCGCGATATGGCAGACATCGACGAGCTCCTCGCTTCTCCCGAGGCTAAGGAAGTGCTCCCCTCTGACCTTCGCCTCAAGTGGGGCGTGAAGGGCATGGGCGAAGGTGCCAGCGCAAACGTTTATGAACTATACGCTATCAAGGTTACCGAGCGCAACGGTCGTGCTCCTCTCGAGGGCGATGTAGTGACCGACGCCAGCGACTCTTACGACCAGCGCGGCATGCCTTGCGTCAGCATGAAGATGAATGTCGACGGTGCACGTCGTTGGGCTGCCCTCACAAAGGCTAACCTCAAGCGCAGCGTTGCCATCGTCCTCGATGATAACGTTTACAGTGCTCCCACAGTACAGAGCGAGATTACAGGTGGCAACTCCGAGATTACAGGTCGCTTCACCGCAGAAGACACCCGCGACCTTGCCAACGTACTGAAGTCAGGTAAGATGCCTGCTCCCGCAAAGATTGTCAGCGAAGAAATCGTCGGTCCCTCTCTCGGTGCAGAATCTATCCGCCAAGGTATCTGGAGCTGCGTCATCGCGTTTGTCATCCTGATGGTCTACATGATCATAATGTATGGCTTCATCCCAGGCATGGTTGCTAACTGCGCTCTTGTCCTGAACCTCTTCTTCACCATCGGCATCCTGACAAGCTTCCAGGCAGCCCTCACCATGAGCGGCATCGCCGGTATGGTGCTGTCGCTGGGTATGGCGGTCGATGCCAACGTGCTCATCTACGAGCGTACGAAGGAAGAGATGAAGGCCGGCAAGAAGGTTCGCGAAGCACTTTCAGCCGGTTACAGCAACGCTTTCAGCGCCATCTTCGACTCGAACCTGACGTCCGTCATCACGGCCATCATCCTCTACTACTTCGGTACCGGTCCCATCCGCGGCTTCGCAACGACCCTCCTGATCGGTATCTGCGTCAGCTTCTTCACCGCTGTGTTCCTCACACGCGTCGTATATACACAGGTAATGGAAAAGGACAAGTGGCTCAACCTCACGTTCCGCACCGCCATCGGCGACAAGATTTCCTTCCAGAACCCCAACTTCAAGTTCATGAGCGCATACAAGAAGAGCTTCGC
>CAMJOE010000182.1:0-4385 GCA_946407485.1 uncultured Prevotellaceae bacterium
GGGGAAGTTCACTTGAGGACCACGCGCTCGCCACACATTTTGGCAAGTTCCTGCTTGAGCAGACTTTTGCTCTTATACGCCTCCAAAAGCTGGCGGTACTTCTCCTTGTCCTCTTTCATTTCGGGACGCTTCATCTGCTCGATAATGCTCTGCAGAGCTTGCTGGACGATGCTAAGCTTGTAGCTGGCTATAAGGCTCGGCAAAATCTCATCGAGGCGTTCTTCGGAGGCTGGCTCTACGGTCTCTTCCTGCTCGGGAATGGCTGTTGTGGCGGGCGTTTCGAACAGCTTGCTCAGCGCCACTATATCGGGCCCTAACTTGAGCGCCAGTTCGCGAATCTCCTCGTCGGGATGGCTGATGAAGTATTGCTCTGCATGGAAACTGGGCGTGTGCGAGCGCTCTACGGCCTCTTCGAGTATCTGCCTGTAAACGGGCGTCTGAAGCTGAATGTCGTCGTCCTTGAGGCTAAGGGAAATGTACTCGGCTACTGTCAGCGGCACCTCTTTTCCCTTCTCGTCCTCAATGTAGCACATTACCTTCTCTCCGTGACGGATTATCATCTGTGCGATAGGGGTTTCGGATGCAGTCCCGTTCGTCGTCGGGAATGTCTTTTTTGCGGTCTCTTGTCCGTTCTCCTGTCCTTGAGAGGAGGGTGTGGAGACCTGCGTCGGCTCTTTCTTTCTCTGCGCATTTACTGTCGCCGTGATGAGCCTTTCGGGCATCTGAAGCTGCTGGGCTGCGTGGCGGATGTAGATGGTGCGTTTTATCTCGTCGGGAATGAGGGCGATGCTCTCCGCCACACTATGGATGAGGCGTTCCTCGGCATCAGGCTCGTCTTTTTTGTTGCCCAAAGCGTGCGAGGCTTTGTAAGTGATGAAATCGACCTGATTTTCTTGCAAATATTGCTGATATTCGGTGGCGGAATGCTTCCTTGCAAAGCTGTCGGGGTCTTCTCCGTCGGGCAAAAGGAGCAATTTGACGTTCATTCCCTCCGAAAGAAGCATGTCGATACCGCGTTCGCTCGCGTGAATGCCAGCGTCGTCACCGTCAAAAATGACCGTAATGTTGTTCGTAATGCGGTGAATGAGGTGGATTTGGTCGGTCGTGAGTGCCGTTCCGGACGAGGAAACGACGTTTTCTATGCCCTGCTGATGCATGGCCATCACGTCTGTATAGCCCTCCACGAGGTAGCAAAGGTCGGC
The DNA here is from genome assembly GCA_946407485.1 of uncultured Prevotellaceae bacterium. GTDB lineage: Bacteria > Bacteroidota > Bacteroidia > Bacteroidales > Bacteroidaceae > Physcousia. The sequence continues at coordinate 1,203 of CAMJOE010000182.1, forward strand.
CTTGCGGATGGCTTGTCGCGCTTGGAAGAGGCCGAAAAGTTCCTTTCGCTTGCTGTAGATGATGCTTTCGGGCGAGTTCTGGTACTTGATGGCGACGCCTTTCGTGGCTGCATCGAGCACTCGGCCTCCGAAGCCAGCCACACGTCCGCTTGCCGTAAAGATGGGCCACATGACGCGTCCGAAGAAACGGTCACGCAGACTGCCATCTTCGCGCTTCAAGCTCAGGCCGGTTCCGATGCTCAGTCGCGGCTCCATCTCGTTCTGGTTGTTCACGAGATAGCGCTCCTGATAGCCTGCCTTCAGGGCTTCGTCGGAGAGGGAAATCTTCTTGCTGTTGGGGCAATAACCCACTTGAAACTTCTCCAAGATGTCGTCCCTGAAGCCTCTATTCCGAAAGTAAGCGAGGCCGATGGCTTTGCCGTCCTGCGTTTCCCATAGTTGCTTCTTGAACCAGTCGCGCGCCCATTCGTTGAGGATGAACATGCTCTCGCGGTCGCCTCTCGACTGAATCTCCTCGGGTGTCAGCTCTTTCTCTTCAATCTTAATGCCGTACTTCTTTGCCAAGTAACGTAGCGCATCGGGGTAGGAGAGTTGTTCGTGCTTCATGATGAACCCAACCGGACTGCCGCCTTCGCCGCAAGCAAAGCACTTGCAATAGTTGCGGGCGGGCGATACCATGAACGAGGGCGTGCGGTCGTCGTGGAAAGGACAGAGGCCCTTCAGGTTGGAACCGGCACGCTTCAATGCGACGAAGTCGGAGACGACGTCCACGATGTTCGCGGCATCAAGAATCTTGTCAACGGTTATGCGGTCAATCATGATTTCTAGTTTTTCTAGACTTTCTAGACTTTCTAGTTTTTCTAGTTTAGCTAGTTCTACTAGTTTTACCAGGTGTTCTAGCTTTCATCATCCATGTCGAACTCAAAGTCGCCGAAGAACTCGGGCACTTCGTTCTGGAAGCCTTCCAGGCTGCGGCGGTCTTTCTTTGTGGGGCGGCCTGTGCCCTTTGCTCTGCCCACGAAACCGCTTATCTTGCTCATCTCGAGGAGTTCGTACTGGTCGGGCGTTGTGACGTTCTCCAGCACCTCAGGGATGAGCTTTGCTCCGACGCGCCGTTCAATGGGCTGAAGCACGCGGAAGCTGTATGTGATGGGTGGTTTGCGGACGCTTATCACGTCGCCCTCCTTAATCATCCGGCTTGCTTTGAGCTGCACGCCGCCCATGCTCACTTGTCCTTTCTTGCAAGCGGCAGCAGCGATGGTGCGCGTCTTGAAGATGCGAGCTGCCCAAAGCCATTTGTCTATCCGAGCCTCAGAAGTTGAGTCCATAGTTCATAGTTATGAGTTCATAGTTATTTCTTCACGAAGCTAAGGGCCTAGCCCTATCATGAATTATGAACTAATCTGCAGATGTTGACGACGGTCATCATGGCCTTCTCCATGCTTTGGATGGGGACGAACTCGTGGCGACCGTGGAAGTTCAGTCCGCCTGCGAAGATATTGGGGCAGGGGAGTCCTTTGAAGCTAAGCTGGGCGCCGTCTGTGCCACCGCGGATAGGTACGACGTTGCAGAAGCCGCAAGCCTCCTCGATGGCCTTCTTGGCGATTTCTGTCACCTGAGGTTTGTCCTGCAGCTGGCTCAACATATTATAATATTGGTCCTTCACTTCGGCCTTCACCGTGCCTGGTCCGTACTTGGCGTTCAGCTTCTCGGCAATATCGAGCACCACCTGTTTGCGGCTCTTGAAGATGTCGCTGTCGTGGTCGCGAATGATGTATGAGAGCTGAGCCTCTTCCACGCTGCCGCTCATGCCTGTCAGGTGGAAGAATCCTTCGTAACCTTCAGTTGTCTCAGGTCGTTCATTCTCAGGCAATAAGCTTTCGAACTCTGAAGCTATGATGCAAGCATTCTTCATCTTGCCTTTGGCGTAACCGGGATGCACGTTGCAGCCCTTGATGAGTATCTTTGCGCTGGCAGCATTGAAGTTCTCGTACTCCAGTTCGCCCACCTCGCTGCCGTCCATCGTGTAGGCCCATTCGCAGCCAAACTTCTCGACATCGAAGAGGTGTGCTCCTGCGCCAATCTCCTCGTCGGGATTGAAGGCGACGCGAATCTTGCCGTGCTTGATTTCGGGATGTGCCATGAGGTAGGTCATCGCAGTCACAATCTCGGCGATGCCAGCCTTGTCGTCGGCTCCGAGTAGGGTGTGGCCGTCTGTGACGATGAGGTCTTCGCCGATGTGCTGCTTAAGTTCGGGGAACTGGCTGACGGTCGTCACGATACCCGCCTCCTTGCAGAGCACGATGTCCTGTCCGTCGTAGTTCTCGATGATGCGAGGCTTGATGTCCTTGCCGCTGCAGTCGGGACTTGTGTCCATGTGTGCGATGAAGCCGATGGTGGGCACCTGCTTGTCCGTATTGGCAGGCAGAGTGGCATAGACGTAGCCGTGCTCGTCCATCTCCACTTCTGTGAGGCCGAGTGCCTTCAGTTCATCTCGCAAGTATTCAGCCAAAGCCAGTTGCTTCTCTGTGCTTGGGCATTGCAACTCGTTCTCTTCGCTGCTCTGAGTGTCGAAGCTGACGTAACGGAGAAATCGTTTTGTTAATTCATAATTCATAATTCACAATTCATAATTGCTGAGTTGAAAGTTGTGACTTTTATTCTTCACTCTTCACTCTTCGTTCTTCACTTGTTATTGTAATTACACATCGCGAACTGCATGCCGCTGAGGGCAAAAGCCTTGATGGCGTCGCAGGCCACGAGGGCCTTCTCGTCCACGATTTTTTCCTCCTCGGGTGTGAACTTGCTGAGCACGAAGTCCACTTGATAGCCTTGCGGGAAGTCGTTGCCGATGCCGAAGCGGAGGCGGTTGTAGCCCTGTCCGCCAAGCGTCTGCGCAATATGCTTGAGGCCGTTGTGGCCGCCGTCGCTTCCGTTTTGCCTGAGGCGGATGGTGCCGAGCGGAAGGCTGAGGTCATCCACAATCACTAACATGTTCTCGACGGGAATCTTTTCCTGCAAGAGCCAATAGCGGACGGCATTGCCCGAGAGGTTCATGTAGGTGGACGGCTTGAGCAGCACCAGCTCTGCGTTCTTCACTCGCATGTGGGCCACGAAGCCGTACCGACGGTCCTCAAAAGCAGTATTGGACGCCTTAGCGAGGGCGTCCAATACTCTGAATCC
>CAMJOE010000183.1:0-4366 GCA_946407485.1 uncultured Prevotellaceae bacterium
CCGTCGAAGAGGTTGACGATGCGGTCGGCAAAGCTGGCGTTGTGCTGCGAGTGTGTCACCATGACGATGGTGGTGCCCTCATCGTGAAGCTGGCAAAGGAGGTCCATCACCTCTTTGCTGTTCTTCGAGTCGAGGTTGCCTGTCGGCTCGTCGGCAAGGATAATCTTAGGCTTTGCCACTATGGCTCGTGCCACAGCGACGCGCTGCTGCTGACCGCCAGAGAGCTGACAGGGGAAATGCCCACGGCGATGGGACATAGCCATGCGATCCAGCATCTCCGTAACCCGCTTCTTACGCTCCTTAGCAGGAACGCCCATATATAGCAAGGGCAGTTCTACGTTCTCATAGACATCGAGGTCGTCGATGAGGTTAAAGCTTTGGAAGACGAAGCCGATGGTGCCTCGGCGAATGCTTGTGCGCTCGCGCTCAGGCAGCAGGCTCACGTCCTTGCCATCGAGCAGGTAGGTTCCTTCGGTAGGCACGTCAAGCAGTCCCATTATATTTAATAATGTAGTCTTGCCGCAGCCCGAAGGCCCCATGATGCTGACAAACTCTCCTTCCTTCACTTCGAGGCTCACTTCGCGGAGCGCCCAAGTGTCGATCTCTTCCGTGCGGAAGACTTTCTTGATGCTTTGTAAGTGTATCATATTCCTTGATTTTTGTGGGAGTTAAAGAAGTTAAAGAAGTTATCGCTCGCTATGCTCGCTGGGAGTTAAAGGACAATAGCTTTGGAAGTTGCCATCAGGTATCGTCCTTTAACTTCCTTAACTTCCTCTAACTTCCTTAACTTCCGTATTATTCTTTCTTTATTATCGTTGCCGGATTCAATTGTGAGACCTTATATATCTTATAGCCAACGGTCAGGAGTGTGACGAGGGCCACGACGAGGACAGATATGAGATAAGGCAGGATGACATCTTTATTGATGATGATTTCTTCTATGATGTAATAAGCAAAGACGTTGGCGAGGAGCAACGAGACGATACTGCTAATGATGAGTTGCCAGATGTATGGCTTGGCGAAGAGCCACAGTATCTGCCGCGTGTCGGCTCCGTGCGCCTTGCGGATGGCGACCTCTTTCTGGCGGCGACGCGTGTCGAGAGAGACAGACGAGTAGAGCGTCAGCACGATACAGAGGACGGCAACTACCGTCAGGACGAGCAGGATTTGCACTGACAGCTCAGTCGAGCGCAGCAGACTGAAGCAGACGTTGAACAGGTTGTCGATGGGCGCATGAGACAGCGTGTAGCGTCCCTGCTCGCGATAAAGTTCGCTCAGTTCCTTCATGGCTTCCTTTCGCTCACCCTGCTTAGCCTTGAGGATAATGCTATGCCTGACGGCATACCCCCTTACGGCACGCTCGAAGTCTTCCCATATACGCACTGCTATGTCGCGCTTTTCGAGGAAGTACGATGTATCGCAGAGATAGATGCAAAGCGGCCTGTAGTGGATGCTGGCGAGAGCTTTAAGCTGACCGACATCGATGTAACCTATCACCTTTGCTTCCTCGCCTGGCTTTACGTTACGGTAGTCGCGCACATGAATCATGTCCCTCGAGTCCATCTCCTCTGCTATGTGACTCGGCACGAGCTTTATGTCCAGCAGACGGAAGAGGTTCTCGTCGGTCAGGAAGATATCGTCATCCCCTCCTCCGACTGCATTGAAGCGTGCTGACACCACATGCGTCGTGCCTTCGATATGCTTCAGGTGCTGCAAGGTATCGAGAAACTCGGGCTTCCATTTGCTGCCTTCTGTGACGATGCTGCGGCGGAAGTCATCGGCGTTGGCAGGCGTGCGAATCGCGCTTATGGCGTTAGAGAAGACGAAGACTCCCGAATCGACGAAGAGCAATCCCTGGCAAACCACCATCATCAGGACGACAAGCAGACTGCGGCCTCGCGTAGAGACCCTGCGGCTCTTGCCTACCACTTCGTTCAGCGGCGCTTGGATAACCCTGCGGACAGACAGGGCGGCGATGCCTGCGGTGAGTATGAACGTGGCGAGGCACAGCCAGAGTTCGATGACGTAAGTGCGCGACATATCTACCGTAAACCCTGGCATTTGCTTTTGCATGATGGGGAGGGCATAGTCGGCCAAGCAGTAGGAAAGCAATATGACCAGCAGCGTGACGAAGAAGAAGACAATCGCCACCTCCCACATCAGCAGGCCGAAGAGCTGGCCCCTTTGTGCGCCCATGCATTGCCGCAGTCCCATCTCCCTTTGCCTCAGGCGGAAGAGCTGAATCTCTGTCTTCAGGAAACCGGACAGGCCGATAAGCAGGATGCTGCTTCCCATGAGAAAGATTAACACGAATAATCTTATTAGTACGATTGAGTGTTTTGTCTCTGCCTTTACCTCATACTCGGGCAGAGCCTTTTGGAGTTCTGCCTGCAGGTCTTTGCGCGTCTTGCCTTTCGCAAGGATGACGTCTAAGTAAAAGTTGCTAAAGGGTTCAACGGATGTCGTGAACTCCTTCATCTGGTCGGTGACGACGTAGAGATGGTCGTCGCTAAGCAACCAATCGCCCGTATCGACGACATCGACAATGGTTTCGTACTTGCGTCCATTGTATTCGGGACAATTGCCGACGGTAAAGCCGATGGGATTCACGCCTTTGCCAAACGTGCGCTCCAGCATGTTTTTCGTCATGATGAGGTCGCCGGGCTTCAGTATCGGGATGCGTTCCCCTGTGATGGCAGACCTCAGCCCCAGGTAGTTGAAGCGTTCGGGATTTGTCCATTTCCAGGATGTCTCCACCTCATACTGCTTTCCCTTCAGGTCGGTAAAGGGCGCGACGGTGCCCACGGCATACCAGTCGAGGTCGATGAAGTCGATGCTCGACAGGTTGGCTTCGTAGATGCGCCTCACGTCGTCGTGGTTCACAGAGTGGTGTTTGCCTTCGCTCGTCCAGAGCTCAACCTGTGCGCGACGCGGGTCGCCGCCTACCCTTTGCCAGAGCTGCCACGCCCGCAACGAGAAGATAAAGGTCGCGCTAAAGAGGACCATTCCCACTGCCAGGCAGAGCACCGAGATGATGTTCTGCGTCTTGTACTTCATCAGATTGCGCCAGCTGGCCCTGACGGTGCGATAAATCAGTTCATAGTTCATAATTCTTAGTTCATTGTTGGTTTTCTGCTGCAAAGGTAAGGCAATTCTTAGTTCATAGTTCATAATTCATAGCTCATAATTGCGCTTTGTCCAGATATTAGACACGTTTGTGTCCAATTCTTTGACACTTTCGGATAAATACACGCAAAAGCGGTAGCAAATTCTTCATTCTTCACTCTTCATTCTTCATTTCTTTGTATCTTTGCACTATGAAATACGGAACGCTCCTCGTCATTGACGACAACCCTTCCATCCTGACGGCAGTGAAGATATGCCTCGGCGGCACTTTCGAGCGAGTTCTCACCTTGAACTCTCCCGACAAGGCGCTGGCCACCATCGCTCAGGAGCATCCGTCGGTCGTCTTGCTCGACATGAACTTCAGCCTCGGCGTGAACTCCGGGCAGGAAGGCATGATGTGGCTCACGGCCATACATCGACGCTTCCCCGACATCCCGATTGTCCTCATCACAGCCTATGCCGACGTCAAGCTTGCCGTGCGTGCCTTGAAGAACGGCGCCGCAGATTTTGTCACGAAGCCTTGGGACAACGACGAACTCATCCGCGTCCTGAAGGATGCCATCGACAAGGCGGGCGAGGTGATTCCCCTGGAGCAACTGGAAAGCGAGCACGTACGCAAGGTGCTCAGCAAGTGCGACGGCAACATGAAGCGCGCCGCCGACCTCCTCGGCATCAGCCGCCAGACATTATATAATAAGGTAAAAGCCTCACCCCTAACCCCTCTCCGAGGAGAGGGGGAATAATAGACTATGATTCCCATCATCATTATAACTATCATCCTTGCCTGTGTAGCGCTGGCTTTATCCTATTGGTATCGCCATCAGTGTCTGCTGAGAGAGCGGGCACAGATCATGCGCGATGCCATCCGCCATCGCGACTTCTCGTTCCGGTTGCCAACCCGCGGCCTCTTCTTCGGCGAGAAAGCTCTGCAGGAGGCACTCAACGACATGGGGCAGGAGATACAGAAGCTGGTGGCGCACAGCGAGGTGGAGTCGTGGCAGAAACTGACAAGGGTGCTGACGCACGAAATCATGAACGCCACGACACCCATACAAAGCATCAGCCAGGCCTACCTGAGCCGTCCCGACATCAAAGGCTCGCCCTACGAGGAAGGCATTCGTGCCATCAACGACACGAGCACAGGGCTGCTGGCCTTCGTAGAGAGTTACCGCAAGCTGACACAGCTGCAGGAGCCGGTGATGGCTGAAGTGAACATGCTGACGTTTGCGCAAAGCATCGC
>CAMJOE010000184.1:0-4314 GCA_946407485.1 uncultured Prevotellaceae bacterium
TGCTACTCGTGGAAGACAATTTTCTTGCCGGAGATGATGTTGATGCCTTTTCCCTTCGGCTTGGCCTGCTTGCGCCCGAGCAGGTCGTAGCATTCGTCATTCATCCTGCTGCCGTTTACCGTTTCAGCGCCGGGGGCAGGCTGTATGGTGCCAATGCCCGTGACGAGGTCGTCCGTACCATTATATATATAGACGGACGAGGCGGCGAGTCGGAGCGTCAGCGGCGTATCGATGTCGATGGACGTGCCGGTAGCAAGGCCGCGGAGGGTTCCCTGGCTGAAGGCGTCGGTCAGGGTGAAGCTGGTGTGGATGTAATCGGGTATCTCGAGCGCCTCGCGCAGTGTCGTCGTGAATGTCTGGACGGAGGCCGACGGGTTGCGGAGGGCGAGCGTGGCTCTTTCGCCGTTCCAGGCTGCCCAGCCATAGACGTTGGCCTTGCTGCCGTCCCACGGGTTGCCGCCCACCCAGTGCACATCGGGCAGGACGTCCGCCTGCTCCTTCTGCCAGCGGATGCAGTCGGCCAGGTCGCCCCAAAGCTTGCCACCCTTGATGCTGTTCATGAGGGCATAGTCGGCATAAATCTCCACCATGCCGCTGCCACAGGCGAAGGCGCAGCGCATCTCGCGCACGATGTCGTTGTAGTTGCGGCTCATGCTGGCCACGCCACTGCCGTACTTCGAGAGCATGAAGCCGTGCGTCATGAGGTCGTTGATGGGGCAGAGGGGCGAGTTTTGCACGAAGTTCTGATAGACGAGGCGGTCGCGATACGTTATCCACTGCTCGCGGCTGTTGCCCTGATTGCCGACGGTGCCCCAGTCCATCTCTTGCCGCCACACTGCATCGGTCATCTGGAACCAGAAGGGCGACGCCCAGGTGCCGACGGTGGTGTTGAGGAAGACGTCGGGCTTCACTTCGCGCAGCTTTTGCTCGATGTCGATGATGCTTTCGGCATTCTCCTCGCCCGTCACTCCGCTGTCGGGGCCCGTGGCGCTGAACTGCGCGCTGATGCCGTCGAACTTAAAGTAGTTGAAGTGGTAAGAGTTGAGCATGAAGCTTGTGCGGTCGAGGAAGACGTCGTAGTAGGCGGGGTTGGAGAGCTGCATGCCGCCTCGCGAGCTCCAGTAGTTGCGACGGTAGTTGCCGCTCTGCCCGTAGCCGCCGACGGGTCCAAGCCATGCGCCGATCTGCGAGTCCATACTCCACGCCTTGTCGCTGAGGTTCTGGAAGCCTTCCGGGAAGTTGGGATTGAACTCCCATGTGCCATAGATGTCCCAGCCGTCGTCCCAGACGAACGAGCCGATGCCGACGCCGTACGCGTCGAAGAGGTGGAGTTTCCACTGGTCAAGCACCGCCAGGCACTGCGCCTCGTTGAAGTTAGTGGTGTAGTTCTGGTCGTTGTTGCGGTCGATATTCAGTTCGAACCACGAGTTGTACATTGGGAAGGGACGCCAAGGCACGGCACGTTCGCGCTCGCTGTAGCAGAGGAAGGAGCGTCGCGCCTGTCCCGGAGCAATGAGGCCCACCACGGCTCCCACTCTCCATGTCTTGCCCTTGGCCAGCGTCGCACGTCGGCTCCACTCGCCGATGATTTCGGTCTCGCTCGGTGCAGGCAAATGGAGAAGTTCTGCGGGCAGGACGTTCGCCTCGAGGTTTCCGTCGAAGACAAGTTCGGGAGCTGTGATGTCGCAGCTCCAGGTGACAGTGCCGTTGCTGTTCCATGTGCCGCTGATGACGTCTGTCACGGTGTCGCGGAAGTAGCGGACGAGATAGTAGCCGCGCTCCGGAATGTTGAGCGTATAGACGTTTCTCGACTTCTGCCCGCCTGTGTAGCCTTTGTGATAGTCGCTCGCCACGACGTTGCCTTCGAGGTCAACGATATCGACGCCCGCGATGTCGAGGCGGTGGTTGCCGCTCGTGTACTGGAAAGTGACGGTCTGTCTGCCACCTTCGAGGAAGCCGAGGTAACCACGGATGCCGCAGATGCCGCTGGCGGGTAGGCCGAGACTCAGGATGCCTTGCGGCGTCTCGCTGCCCGGAAGCCAGTCGAAGGTCGTGCTCGTCCAGCTGCTGAAGTTGAAGGGAGTGGTATCCATGGCACCCACGACGCTGTTCTTGCCCATCGGCGTCTCCAGTCCTGCGAATATCTTGTCGCTCGCAATGACTGCCCCTCGCGTGTTGCCCACCACGGCCGGCATCTGCCCGCTGCTGCCATCGATGGCATAGTGCATCGGGATGACGGCATTCATCGCCACATCCTTCACGGCTGTCAACTCGAGTTCTGTGCGGAGGTAATGCGAGCCGTCGCGCAGCACAGCGCGCCAGGTCAGCGACAGGTTGCCGTAGGTGTAGCTTGCCTTGATGCTCTTGCCGGGAAGCCTGAGCGAGCCCTTGGCGGCCGCCTCGTCTGCAGCAAGCTCTTCCGTCTGGACGCTCTCCAGAGTCATTGACGAAGACGGCACTTCTGCACCGCTGCCGAGGCGGATGCTGAAGAGGTCGTCGGCCGGCAGCAAGCCCATCGCCTCGCAACCGTCGAAGGTTAGCTTGCCGTCGGCATGGGTGAACGAGGCCGACAGCAGGTCGTTGGCAAGGGTATAGCCTTCCCCGTCCCCTTCAAAGGAGGGATGAACCGACAGAGTTGCATCGCCCGCTTGCTGCTCTTGCGGAAAGATGACCTTTTGTGCCGAAAGGTGGAGCGCCATTGTGATGGCAAGCACGAGGAGTAATGACTGCTTCATGGTACTAAGATGATTTAACCACGAATTGCACGAATTACACGAACAAACAGCAACCGCAAGCTCTGGCTACGGAAGGATTCGTGTATTTGTGCAATTCGTGGTTTTAAAGTCTGACTAAGTGTTGAGTTCCTTTATATATAATATTCAACTTTCGGATGCTGTGATTTTTCTGGGAGTTAAAGAAGTTAAAGAAGTTAGCTCGCTATGCTCGCTTGGGGAAGTTCTCACATGCTCTAGCAGTAAGGCGCGCTTTTAATGCGCGGAGAAAGGACAATAGTTTTGTAGCCAAATCTGGGCTGAATACATACCGCATCCAAAAGTATCGTCCTTTAACTTCTTTAACTTCTTTAACTTCTTTAACTCCCGAAACTTGTATAATATATATAATATATAAATGTACGCGCGCGAGGATTACAGGTTGGCGTTGTCTTCCTTCCAGTCTGCAACGGCGGGAATGATGCCGAGGCTGATGATTTCGTCGCGCATCTTCTCGAGGTGCTCGTAGGAAGCCTGGAGGGCTGCCATTTCCTCTGCGGTGCCTTCGGGCATCGTGAAGTGTACGCCGTCCTTGTCGATGACGGTGGGCATGGCCATCATGACGTTCTTGAAGCCGCACTTGTCGCAGTTCACGTAGCAGCCGGCAGGCCACTTGAAGGGTTCGCCGCCCATGGCGCCCTCTATCATCTTGACTGCCTGGTAAGCGGGGCTCTGGAACGATGAGCGGCCGCGCAGCTTGATGATGTTCGAGCCGCCCTGCGTGGTCATGTGCTTGATTTCTGCCCAGCGCTCTGCGGAGAGAGGAAGCTCACAGAGGGGCTTGCCGTCGATCTTAGCCTTCGAAGCGAAGACAGCCATCTGTTCGCCGTGTCCGCCATAGGTGAAGGCGTCGGTCACCTTGTCCTGCTGCACGCCGAACTCCTGAGCGAGCTGCTGCTGCAGACGTGTGGAGTCGAGGGCTGCGAGGGAGGTGAGCTGGTTGGGCTTCAGACCAGAGTGGATGAGCGCCGTGAGGGCTGTCACGTCGGCCGGGTTGAAGATAACGACCACGTGCTTCACGTCGGGACAATACTTCTTGATGTTCTCGCCGAACTCAGCAGCGATCTGGCAGTTGCCCTTGAGCAGGTCTTCGCGCGTCATGCCTTCCTTGCGGGGAGCGCCGCCGCTGGAGATGATGTACTTAGCGCCGGGGAAGGCTACGGCGGGGTCAACGGTGTAGGAGATGTTTGCGCCGGGGAAGGCACAGTGGCACATCTCGTCGTACACGCCGTGCACGCCGGGTTCGTAGATGTCATACAGACAGATGTTTGGGGTAAGGCCGAGCATCAGCACGCTCTGCACCATGTTAGAGCCGATCATACCGCCGGCACCAACGATTACGAGTTTCTCGTCAGTCAGGAATTTCATGTTTTCTTGTTATTTTAGTTGTTTTACTTTGTTTCAGACCACAAAGATACCATTATTTTCCTTATTCGCCAAACATTCTCGCACATTTTTCTTCTTTTCCTCTCTTTTCCCAAGGAAACAATATAGCAGTTGGCACAATGGAAGCCTGAACCGAAGGTCGACGATAGTCAAGGTG
>CAMJOE010000185.1:0-4304 GCA_946407485.1 uncultured Prevotellaceae bacterium
TCCTTGTAGAACTGGTCGAGGCGTCCTGCTGGGTCACCGCTCCAGGGCACGAGCGTCTTCTCCTCGATGCCCCGACGACAGTACTCGAAGCCCCTTCGGGCATCCACGTCGAGCCCTTTGTAGAGCGCATCGGCCACCATCGCCACGCCGTGGTTGCTGTTCATGCGGCGCGTGTCGCCCGTCATTTCGGGGAAAGTGGGCATCCACATCGTGCCCATCTGCTCCGCCATGCGAAGGTAGCTCTCGATGATGTCCTCTTCTTTCCGAGGCTGGATAAGCGCTCGGAGAGGATGAGCGGCACGATAAGTGTCCCAGATCCAATCGTCGGTGTAGAACGGTTTGCCTTGGTCTTCATGCACTTGGCCATCAAATGCGGAGAAGTAGTTCCCGTCTTCGCTGAGGCAGACAGGGCGCTCGAAGGTGCGATAGTAAGAGGTGTAGAGCACGGTCTTCTGGTCTTCCGTGCCGCCTTCTACGAGTATGTTGCTCAGCGTCTCGTTCCATTCCTTGCGACCTTCCCTGATGACCTTGGCCATGTCGAACGCCTTGCCCTGCTCGCGCTTGAGGTTCTTCTCCGCCTGCTCCTCGCTGATGAGGGAAATGCCATAGCGGAACTGCACCTTCTTGGTGCCTTTCGGGAAGCGATAAGCCGCGCAAGCACGAGGTTCTTCTACAAGCCATTTGTCGGTTATCACACCATCTCGAAGCAATCCTGCCTGCTCTGGCTTAACGTCAAACTCGCCTGAGAAATAGATTTTCATGTTCTTGCTAAGGCGTTGACTGCCGCAGGGATTCTTGTCGTCAGCTTTCATCTTGCCGTCCTCAGTATAGAGGATAAGGGTGGCAGGCTTGGTCGGGTCGAGGAACGTAATCTCGTAGATGGCGCTCTGGTGGCTGACGGCGAGGTGGACGTCGATGGTGTTGTCGGCAATCTGGACTTGATAGTCGTAGGGCGTCACCTTTTCGTTGTCCCAACTGGTACGTACGATGGGGCGCAACTCATCCTCTTGCGTGACGCTCAGACGGAAGGCGCTGCGCTCGCGATGATTGGTGACGACGACGGGCAGACCGTCGAGATACTCCGTAACATAGTCGTTACGAGAGGGATAGATACGCATCAAGCTGTTCGGCAGCTGGATAGTCGGGAAGCAGGGGACCAGCAGGTGGCTGATGCTTCCAATGTAGGGATTGACGTAATCGACAAGTTCCGTTTCGGGTGCTGCGCTGATGGCAAGAGGAGCCAAAAATGCAGCCAGAAGGGTTTTGACTTTCATATTCATGGCGTTTTCTATGTTTTCTGAGCCACAAAGTTACAAAATAATTCTTAATTCTTCTTTCTTAATTGTCAATTTCTTTGTATCTTTGCACAGAAATACAAACATTCTGACCTTTATGAAACAACATTCCATCACCAAACTCCCCGTTTTCATCCTTGCCTGCACCCTCAATTGCTTCTCGCTTTTCTCGCAATCTCCCATCAAGACCACCTTCGTGAGCGGCACCGGCCGTGGGGGCGACGAAGGGCCCAAAATGATATGCGACGGCCAGCTCTCCACGAAATGGTGCATCGACATTCCGCGCATGATGCCCTACACCATTATTCTCGAGGCCGACGGACAGACCAGCGTGGCCGAGTACGGACTCGTGACGGGCGACGACACGAACGCCTATCCCGAGCGAAACCCCGTCACATGGAGGCTGAGCGGAAGTAACGACAAGGAGAACTGGACCACACTCGACGACCAGAAGAACAACAGGCTGCTGCCCGACGAAGGACTGCAAGAGTACCGCTTCGCGCCATCGGGCAAGGGCTCATACCGCTACTTCCGCTTCGAGTTCTTCCGTATGAAGAGCGGCACTCGCATTCAGCTCAGCGAAATCTACCTGTACAACACGGTTCAGACACCAGTAAAATCGACCTTCGTCAGCGGGACGGGTCGCGACCCGAAGGAAGGAGCCGAGATGGTGGCCGACGGCAGGCTGTTCACGAAATGGTGTGTCGACGAGCCCGCCCAGATGCCTTACAAGGTCATCCTCGACGCGGGGCAGCCCACGCCCATTACTGAGTATCGGTTCTACACGGGCGATGACACGCACGACTACCCCGACCGCAATCCCGCCAACTGGCGTTTGAGCGGCTCCAACGACCAACAGAACTGGACCGTCCTCGACGACCAGAAAGGCAATCGCCGAATGCGCGACGAGAACGAGCAGGAGTATCGCTTCAAGCCTCAAAGCACGGGAAGTTTCCGCTTCTATCGCTTCGAGTTCATCAAGATGGCAGACGGCACCCGCCTCCAGCTCAGCGAAATCAAGCTCTTCAAATAGGCCGGCTCACCCTACCCCGCCTGTCTCGCTACTCTACTTGACACGTCAGAATGCTCAACATGACGTGTCAACGTGCTCCATCCAACACGTCAAGTTGCTTGCAAGTACATGTACATTCAATTGCAAGTTCATGTACATTCAATTGCAAGTACATGAACTTGCAAACCCTCCAACACGAGAAAACGGGCAAAACATTTGGTGGAATGGAGTTTTTTCACTAATTTTGTCGGGAAATCTGATACGATACGACTATGGCTATACAATTTTCAATCGCCAAGCGAGGACTGCTGCCTCACGAAAAAGAACAGCAGGAAGTGAACGAACAAACGAATCTGAAGGACCTGCGAGCCGTGCCGAGATGCCAGGCGACAATCGATGCGGTGGAGTTCCAGAGCGGCAATTCGCGCCTGCCATCCGTGCTTCCGAAGGGCGAGCTTCTGGCCGCTTTGGGCGCCATGCAGCGCGTCATGCTCCACGAATTCGAGCAGGGAAATGCCGTCACTCTGCCCGGCATCGGCACTTTCCGCCTTACCCTGAAGGGCGAAATCGAGGTGAAGGACGGCAATTATCACGGCAAGGACATCCGCGTGGACAATATGAACTTCCGTCCGGACCGCGATTTGCTGAAGAAGATACGCAGTCTCAAAGTGAACCAGGTGCCTTATGGTTACGCCTTCCAAACTGAGGAAGCGGAGCTCGAGGCACGCCTGACGGAGCTCTTCGCCCACCAAAGTACCGTCACCCACAAGGATGTCGCAGCCGCCTTCGAACAGACCTTGACGCGAGGCCGCGTGACAGCCCTCCTGAACCGACTCGTCAGGGAGGGGCGCCTCGTGCGCGAAGGAAGCGGCTCACAAACGAGGTATCGCTTGGCGAATGAAGAGTGAAGAATGAAGAGTGAAGAATTTGCTACCGCCTTCAACGTAGCAGCAAATATAACGCTACATTCCAAATGCCATCCTCTGTCTCTCCTAAAGGGAGGGCACGATTCAGGGCGGCAGCAAATTCTTCATTCTTCATTCTTAATTCTTAATTATCAAGAATAGGGATTTCCCCCGAAAGTCTTCGCATTTCCCCTTTGCCAGCATGTGGATTTCACGTAACTTTGCACCAGACAAACGCTAAAAAGTACGATTATGAAACACGCATTTTACATCCTTTTGATGTCTGCTTTCGCCTTCGTCTCCTGCATCGACGAAGAAGATATCGAGCAGTCGATGGCTCTCTCAGGTGATTGGAGAGGCGATTTCGGCATGTATTACAACTATGTGGACCATCGCGGAAGAACCTATACCTTTGATTGCTACGATACTCGCATCACGTTTATTCCGGCTTACTCACGTGCCCGCTATGGCCGGGGAACACAAGTGGACTACTATGACTACGGCCCGTACGAGTATCAATACTACAAGTTCAACTGGAAGATAAACAACGGGAGCCTGTATCTGACCTATGACTATGACCCCGAACTCGATACGAGAATCAGCAATTATCGTATGACAAACGACTACTTCTCAGGTACTTTTGCCTCGACTGGCACGTCGTTCCGCCTCTACAAAATTGCCGACTACTACAACTGGACGCCCTACGTCAACGTTTACGGCTACGGACCTCGCAACGACTGGGACTATGGCTATCCTTACTACGCACCTCAAACTCGCAGCGACGACGGGCAGCCTGAGGACAGCATCGCAGCTGAAGGCTACGTCCTCTCGAGAGGCAGGAGGTAATTTAATATTATAAAGGAGTTAAAGAAGTGAAAGAAGTGAACTCGCTACGCTCGTAGGAAGTGAAAGGACAATACATTTCGGAAACCGAACTTTCAAGAGGCAAAAGCTATCGTCCTTTAACTCCTTTGACTTCCTTTAACTTCTTTAAACTTCCCCAAAAGAATATTTTTCTTATCTATTGCTGTCCGGTAAATAGCACCGAACCAAAGGTCGACGATAGTCAAGGTGCGAAAGACCACAGACGGG
>CAMJOE010000186.1:0-4297 GCA_946407485.1 uncultured Prevotellaceae bacterium
CGCGCAAAGTGCTCGAAACCATCTGCCTGGACGACATCCGCTTCAAGGGCTATGCCTTCCAGATAGAGATGAAATACACCGCCCTTCGCCTCGGCTTCAAGATAAAGGAAGTGCCCGTGGTCTTCGTCAACCGCGAGCTGGGCACAAGCAAGATGTCCGGCGGCATCTTCTCAGAAGCATTCTTCGGCGTGCTGAAACTGAGGTTCAAGAAGTACAAGAGGCAAACGCCTTGATTTGACAAATTGACAATTGGACAAATTGACAATTGATTTGTGAAATTGTAAAATTGTGAAATTGTAAAATTGTGAGGTTGTGAAATCGATTAAGGAGTTCCTTAGCCACAAGGAAACGCAGCAATTCGTGCGTTTCTGCATCGTGGGCGGCACCTGCGCCATGATAGACGCAGCCATCTTCTACGTCGTGCGCCTCTTTGCTCCTTACCAGGTGGCCCTTGTCTCGGGTTACCTCATCTCGCTCTGCGTCAACTACTTCCTGACCGTCTATTGGACATTCCAGACGAAGCCCGCCGCCTTCAACTTCGTCGGCATCATCGGAGCCCACATGTTCAACCTCTTTGTCGTGAGGATGGGACTGATGCTGCTTTTTGTGGAGGTGCTCGGCCTGAAGGATTCGATTGCCTACATCCCGATGGCAGTCATCAGCGCTGTCACCAACTACCTCGTCATCCGCACCGTGGTGAAGTACACGAAGCGGAAGGAGAAAGCATAACTGCTTCCCCGCTTAGTCAGGACAATTCTCGTCGAGCCTTCGGAGAATTGTCGGAAGAATTATCCTACATACAGCTTTTGCTGAAAGTCTTTGAAGGTTTGTCTGGCGCTTGGCACTCCGCCGAGGGCGTTGATGCCTTCGGGTACCGAGCCGAACTTCAGGGCAAGGAGCGTCTTGAGTTTGTCTTTACCCAGTTCGTCCACGCCCGACTGGATGTAGGCATTCATCAGATATTCCACAAACTCCTTCTGAGCGCCCCGGAGGCTTGCTTCGTAGCCCCTGATGCGTTCTGCCCTCTCCTTGCGTTCTATGGGTGTCGTGTTGTAGGCAACGTACTCTAAGACGTCGAGCAGGTCGCTCTGTTCGGCATCGATGATGCGACGGATGTCCTTCAGCACTTCCCTGCCGTAGCCTGCCTGCTCCAGTTTGGCGAGGAGGGCCTCACGTGTGTCCGGGTCTGCCCACATCTCATGGAGGTTTTGGCTGGAAGAGAAGAAGTCGGGCAAACGGCCGAACATCTCGCCTATGAACGTTTGGGCGCTGACGGGATTTTTTTTGCAAAGACACAAAAAAATTTTCAAAAGCAATGGTTTTCCTTATAATTGTTTGGAAGATACGAGAATGTTGTGTAACTTTGCAGACAAAATAAAATTAGTATGTCATACAACAGACACATAGACAAAACAGAAGAGGCGCTTCAAGACTTGAGAGAGGTTTACGGGCGCAGTAATGTGCACCGCTTCATGGATGGATTGTTTTCAGGAAAATTCAATACAGAAGAGGATGTAATTAAATTCACAAACTACATTCGGGAGAGTGATGGCCGCACGCAGTTGGAGCTTTCTCGCCTGAAAAAGCTTCTGGCTGAAGGTTTCCTTGAGCAGTTCGCCACCAATTTCAACAAGCAATACAGCACATGCCACATGCTCATGAACAGGATGCGCAGCGGCATAAGTCGAGGATTGAGGATGCTCGAAACGCTGTGCAGCAAGAAACGTTCGCGCAATGGTTGCAGGAAGAAGCGTAATGTGGTGGAGAATTCCAAAATGGGTAAAGGCGCATACAACCTGATGCTGTGGGGGCTGGAGCAATGCAATTGCTTAGACTCCGTGAGCACATTATACCACGAGATTCGTGCTTACGAGGGTCATTTGACAGATTGCATAGATTTGTGTCTGTACGTCATAAACCAAGTTGCCTACATAAGGAACCATCCTGAAATAGCATACGAAAAGCACCAAAAGAACCGTCGGCAGGTGTTGG
This sequence comes from uncultured Prevotellaceae bacterium, assembly GCA_946407485.1. Classification (GTDB taxonomy): domain Bacteria; phylum Bacteroidota; class Bacteroidia; order Bacteroidales; family Bacteroidaceae; genus Physcousia. The sequence continues at coordinate 1,993 of CAMJOE010000186.1, forward strand.
AGAACAACCGTTCTGTCATTAAGCGTTTTATCGAAATGAATGCTGAGATGGAGAATGAACTGATGGAGAAGGTGAAAGTGTGGAAGCAGGAAAAGAAGAGTATGGAGGAAATCAGTGCCATGCTGTATCACGCTTTGGACGTGAACGAGTACAACGACTGGATTATCAGCGAAGAGGTTATGGCAGCACGCAGAGACGGGCTCACCAACCCGGAATGCGCGCTATGGGGTGATGACAAACAACGGGTGATGCGTTGCAGGGTTGCCTATATGCATATCGGCGAGCTGAACCCCGAAGGACAAGACGGACGCATCGGGGGCAAATTCCTTGCCATGCTCTATAAATGGTCTAAGGTCAAGGCTCGGGGCTTGGACCACTGGCTTATTTACTTCACAGATTTCTACAAGACAAGTGGTGGGACGTTGACGCCTGTCAAGCTCGGAGCAGTGAAAAGAGGGATAAAACAAATGACGTTTGGCGAGATTGATGCCGACACCATAAAAAGGTTCAACAAAAAGGCGGACGAAATTGTCGATAATTACATGATACGAACCTCTGACGATGAAAAAGGCATAAAAGAGGCAGCTAACTTTTGACTTTTTTCATTCCGACACATACGGCAGGGTTAGTCTTCACGAGGACTAATCCTGTTTTTTTTGACCGACATTTCTACCTGCCTGGTCAAAAGTTTTGCTGACTTATACCATTCTTGTCATTTCGTCGGTCAAAAGTTCTTCCCACTTTATCCGCCATGCTCTCACGATTGGTCAATCTTGGCACTTGGCGTCAGTCAATCTTTCTGTAAATCAGTCAATTCCTGCCAAGATGCATAGTCAACAATTTCCATTGCCATATCGCAAAAAAGCCGTAACTTCGCGGTGTAATTACATAACGACGGCATACCAAACCGAGCACGGGCCGTCGGACTGTCGGCATGATTCACCCAAGCGCCTTCACTAAGTGACCGGCAGCGTGCAAGTGACAGGACTTTAATACTTCAGAAAAATCATGACAGAAAGTATTAAAGACAACGAAGTCCTGGTGAGCGACATCGTGAGCCAGGCAACGGCTCAGCCTACTGAGCGAGAGAAGCGGCTTGCGCTGCTTGAAGGGTTTCGCATCACGACTCAGACGGAGGTGGAGCCCGAGCAGTATGCTCTCAGCGTGGACGGCATAGGCATCTTTGCCCTTAGCGACCTCCACGGCCTGAAAGGCAAGCAGAAAAGCGGCAAGAGCGCCGTGCTGAAGGTCTGTGCGGCGGCTCTGATGTCGGGACAGACGTTCCGCGTGAAGTCGGAGCTGGAGGAGCCTGTGACGCTCTTCCTCGACACGGAGCAGCAGACGGCGGACGTGAAGCTGATTGTGGATGAGGTGAAGCTGATGAGCGGCGCCTCGGACGACTACATCGACAGCCATCTCCTGCTCATCACGCTGCGCCGCCGCAGCTACGACACGCTGCTCGACGACACGCGTCTGCTCATCAGCGAGTACCGTCCGCAGATGGTCTTCATCGACGGCGTGGTCGATTACGTCGCTTCGTTCAACGACGAAGTGCTCTCGCGGCAGCTGGTACACGACCTGTTGCTCATCTGCGAGGAACACAAGTGTGCGATTGTCAACGTGCTGCACGAGAACAAGGCGGCCGACGACGAGAACATGCGCGGCCACCTGGGCACGGTCCTCTCGCAGAAAGCGGGCACCGTCCTGCAATGCCGGAAGGTGAAGTCGGGCATCATCAGTGTGAGTTGTCCTGATGCTCGTCACGGCACTATGCCTGCTTGGAACATCTCGTTCGATGGCGACGGGCATCTCGTGGATGCGGACCTGCAGATGCAGGAGGAAGAGCGACTGAAGTCGTTGAACAGAAGCGAACGTGAGAAGGAAAAACGTGAGAAACGCAATCAAGAGCGTATGGAAGCCGCCTTGTGCATTATACGCAACCATGGTGGACGCATTACGCGCAAGGACTTGAAACTCCAACTCATGCAACAACTGAAGGTCGGCGATAGCACTGCCCAGAGTATCATCAAACAGAATCTCGGACAAATCTTCAACGAAGTGAACGGTATGATATGCGTCTCAGATGATGCAGAGCTGTTCCTCTAAAAGAGAGTCTCGACACGCATTATTGTCCAAACCATCCAAACCAACATATATGTATAGGTTTGGATGGTTGGGCAGAAATGCCGAGAAAAACAGATTTCACTGACAATTTAAAGTATTTAAGTATCGGATATTATGTTTTTTATGGAAGTTAAAGAAGTTAAAGAAGTTAGCTCGCTATGCTCGCTTGGGGAAGTTCTCA
>CAMJOE010000187.1:0-4279 GCA_946407485.1 uncultured Prevotellaceae bacterium
CCCCCTAACCCCCTTTAGGGGGAATTCAACGCTACAGCAAGGAAAGTCGATTCCCACAGCAAGGAAAGTCGATTCCCACAGCAAGGAAAGTCGATTCCCACAGCAAGGAGCGTCGCTTCCCACAGCAAGGAAAAACGAACGCCACGCGAGGGGTTGGCTGGGGCCTCGCGTGGCGCTGGTTGGCGGGAGCTGTCGGAGCTCCTGAAACTATGTGAAAGAGATGGATTTACATGCTCTTCAGGAGCAGCACGACATCCTGGGCGTTGATTTTCCCGTCGGCATTGAGGTCGGCAGCCTCGGGGACGAAGCCTTCGACGGGTTTGCCTACGATGTAGAGCCTGAGCGCTTCGTAGTCGAGCATGTTCACCTGGCCGTCGCCGTTCACATCGCCTGGGACGACGGGTTGCGGCGTGTCGAAGTAGAAGTCGTAGGGCGTATAGTTGGTGGCTCCGAGCGTAGTGTCGTCCTCCCGGCGGTCGAGGAGTTTCCATCCGCTGTCGTTCGGGTCGTCGCTTTGTGTGTTACTGCCAAAGAGCGACCACGTGACGGGGTTGCGGCCGGGGAACGTCTGCGTGTCGGCTGCCGTGGTAATGCGATAGCCGGACAACGCGACTTGTTCGCCTGCGTCTATATATATATATAATGTGGTGCCTGCATAGAAGTTGGCACAGTACTTCGTGTGGATGTCGTCGTCGAAGAGATCGACGGGGTCGTGGTCCTTGATGTATGTGCCGGTCCAAGCGTATGTGGAGAGCGGCGTCACTTCGTTGCCGTCGGTGTCGAGGAGGTCGAACTCGCAGAACTGTATGGTGTTGCCGCCGGCCACCTTCTCGATGGCGAGCTGATAGTAGCGGTGTCCGGGCTGAGCGGCAATGACGGTGACGGTGCATGTGTCGCGCAGGGTGCCCACGTTCGGTGCGGAGACGATGATGTCGGCTGTGCCTACGCCTACCGCCTTGACCATTCCGTCGGCATCGACCGTAGCGACGGACTCGTCGGTGCTGGTCCAGAGCATAGTGACGTCCTGCATGGCCTCCGGCGTATAGCTTACCAGGAGCTGGAGCTCTTCGCCTTGCGGGATGGTGGCGGTGTGCTGGTCGAGGGTGAGCGTCTTGAGCGTGTGCGAGATATAGAAGTCGTAAGGCGTGAAGTTTGTCGCCTCGAGGGTCCAGTCGTCCTCGCGCTCGTCGATGAGCGTCCATCCCTCATCGTCGGGGTCGTCCAACTGCACGTTGCTGCCGTAGAGTCTCCATGAAGAGGGGTTTCGCTCGGGTACTTCGCCCGTGTCGTTGGCGGTGTAGATGCGATAGCCATAGGCATCGACGTCGCTGCCGGCATCGAAGAGGAAGTAGGCCCTGCCGGGGAAGTAAGCGCAGTATTTCGTATAGAGCTGTCCGTCGGCTGCATTCGGCCAGTCCTCGCCGCCGTAGCCTTCGGGCCCGCCTGCATAGATGCTGAGGTCGCCGACCTCGTAGAGCGACTCGTCGAGGATGTCGAACTCGCTGAACTGTATGGTGCCGTGCTGTCCGCCCTGCACCTTCGTGATGACGAGGTTGTAGTAGCGGAACCTCATGGCATCGCCGGTGGAGTTGGTGTAGCGCCCTTCCTTCAGATAGACCCTGCCGCTTGCTTTGCTGAGCACGGGCGACGGGTCGTGCTGCCGTCCGTTGTCGAGGTTCTGGCGCCACCTGTCGCGCTGGCCGCTGCCATTGAGCAGGTAGCAGAGCTCGCCGTTATCCACCTGGGTGGGCGTCATGTGGTTGGTCTGCATGGAGGTGTAGTCCCAGCAGTTCTCCACGACGGTGCTCTTGTCGGCGAAAGCGAACTCCTTGCCCTCCGTAGCGCCCGTGATGGTGCCCAGATTGTAGCAGTCCCGCACGTTCAGCTTGCCGGCAGAGGGCGCGATGATGGCGGCGGCATTCTCGTGAGCCGTAACGGCGCCGAGATTGCAGCAGTCGGAAACGTTGAAGACAGACAACAGACGTCCGTAGCCGACAATACCGCCGGCATTTCCCTCAGTAGCGGTGACGCTGCCCCTGTTTTCGATGCCCGAGATGATGGGCGTGCCGTTGCGAGCGTAGCCGAGAAGCATGCCGACATACGACGTGCCCTCGGCGCTGCAGCTTTCGTCGAAGATGATGTCCTTCAGCGTACAGCCGCTGACGTATCCGAAGAGGCCCACGCCCTCCGTCCCGCTGATGTGCAGGTTGCGAATGGTATGCCCCTGTCCGTCGAAGGTGCCGGCAAAGAGTTTCCTCGAGGTGCCGATGGGCTGGAAGTCCTCGTTGAAGGCCGCCATGTCGATGTCGGCCGTTAGCGCGGCCTGTGCATCCGTCTCGCCGCCCTCGTTGACCATCTGGCAGAATGTGCAGAGGTCGAGGCCGGAGCCTATCTGATAGACGCCGCCCACCTGGCGAAGCGTGCCGTAGGACAACATGGCGTCCATCCAGGCCACACGGTTATAGACGAAGTCGCGGACGCGGTCCACCTCCGCCTCCCACGAGCCCGGAACGGCAGGGTTAAGCGAGAGCCACTGGTTCAGATAAGGCCAGCGATAGAAGTTCAGGGTGGCGGAAGCGCGTATCTCATTCCTGAGCGAATCCACGTCGGCAGCCACGTCGGCCGGCTCGAACTTGCCGCTGCGGCGAAGCTTTGCCCACATCTCCTGCATCTGAGCTAAAGCGGAGGGGTCGGAAAGCACGCGGCTGACGAACTGCGTCCAGTTGCCCGTGTCGCGCACTATGTACGTCCATTCCATCCGCTCGTTTGCGGGATAGGTCGTCTGGTCGTTCTCGAGGGCGAGGTCCGCGTCCCAGACGGGGCCTACATAGAAATGGTCGTCACCACGCTCCTTGTAGAGGAAGACCTGGCAAAGCATGTCGGTGTTGCCGTTGAACTCGCTCGTCAGGATGTACCTCAGGAACGTCTCCATGTCGAGAACAGAGCGCATGCCCGTCTCCGGGTCAGTATAGTTGGGGCCGAAGACGATGTCCTCCATCGCGTTCCACGTGTTCTGTATGTAGTTGAACTGCTCGGGCTGGATGATGTCTTCATCGGGGTCGTGCACCGTAATGGGATTGCCGTGCGACGACCAGAAGTAGTATGGCTCGCGCGTCGCGTTGTTGTCCACCTCGACATAGTATCCGCCCGTGATGTTCTCCTCATCGATGTCGTCCTCCGTCATCTCGGTGATGCTGATGCGATTGGGGTCCACCGAGACGGCATCAGCCAGGGTGTATGTGCCATGGTAGTCGCCATTGACGAGCAAATCAACGACCTGGCTCCACGGCGTCCATTGCATCTCGGCACGCTTCGACATGGCCCATGCCACGGGATTGCGCATGAGCGTCTTGTCGCGGTAACTGTTGATGAGCACCCACTTCCGGCACTTGGTGGGCGATTCGTTTGCCGAGCCTCGCATCACGTGGTGGCTCTTGCCGTCGTTATACTTCATGCGGAACGCCTTGTTCTCATGCGTGGCCGAATAGTTGCCGCGGACTCGGAACAGGATAGGGTATTCCTGGATGCGCGTCCCGCCGTCGTAAATGAGCACGGATTGCGACTCGAAGTCCTCGCCCCGGTTAACGGGCATGATGTTGTCCTGCACGTGTACGCTGAGGGTCGGCAAATTGGTGACTTGGTAGAACTGACTGTCGTCGCCCTCCCCCGCATGGCCGAAGAACTTCAGTTCGGCGATGTTGCAAAACGACCCTGCACTGCCCACATAGCGCACGTAGCGGAAGCCGCGGCTCACATTGATGTCGATTCGCGCCTCAGCGTCTTTGGCGGGTTTCTCGCTGATGAGGTAAAGCGGCAGGGCATCCATGAAGTCGGGACTGTTGGCACCTTCGAAGAGGCTGAGCAACATGCGGTCGGGGCCCATGCTTCCCGGTGCGGGCGTGAAGCTGACGCGCGTGATGACGTGGGGCTCGCCGAGGTCAAGGCCCACCCATTGCAGCTTGTCGAGATTCGTGCTGTAATAGGTCGAGGGATTTCCGTCGAAGGCCAGGAGCGCCTTTGACTCCGTACCGGAGTACATCAGAGAACCGTCGAGCAGATGGTCGACGGTGGCATCGTAGGCGAATGCCGTGCCGTAAACAATTGTCAGATAAAGCAGGGCAACGAGCCTGCGGTAGAGGGGTGTTATCATTAATTTATGTTTCACTTGTTCTTTTTCTATTGTAGTTAAGTAGTTAAGTAGTGATCGCTTCGCTCGTCCTTCGGACAGTAGTTCTTGCGCTCCGTAGGTGCTCAGGCGCAGGCGGAGAAGCCAATACCT
>CAMJOE010000188.1:0-4273 GCA_946407485.1 uncultured Prevotellaceae bacterium
GGCACGCGGGAAGACCATCCATTGCATGCGGGCTTCCGTGGGAATGCGCTCGCACCATATATTCGCCTGCATGCCCTTGATGAGTTTCAGCTGCTCGGCTGTCAGGTCAACGGGCACGATGTCGCCATCGTAGATGTGGCGCAACGTGTTGTCGTCCTGCGCGTAATCAAAGTAAAGGAAGGTGAAGGGGCAAAGCACGACCTCGTTGCCCATAGCCGTTGACTTCTGCGTCACGTCGGGATGGTCGCCGCGCCACCAATGCACGGTCGCCGTCTTGGAAAGTCCGCCCTCGAGTATCTCGTCCCATCCGAGGATGCGACGGCCGTGGGCGTTGAAGTACTTCTCCATCTTCTTGGTGAACCACGCCTGCAGTTCGCTGACGTCCTTCAAGCCTTCGCTCTCGATGCGCTTCTTGCACTCGCTGCATTCCGACCAGCGACGGCGGTTCACTTCATCGCCGCCGATGCTCACGTACTCGTATGGGAAGAGCTGGAAGACCTCGTCATAAACCTTTTCTGCGAACTCGATGGTCGAGTTGCGACCGAGGCAAAGCGGCTCCTTGCCGTTCTGTGTGCAACTCAGCCACTTGTAGCAATAGCACGCCGCGCCGTTGTGTCCGGGCATGTCTATCTCGGGGATGATGTCGATGCCACGAATGGCAGCGTACTTCACCACGTCGCGAATCTCGTCCTGTGTATAGAAGCCGCCATAGAGTTCGCCGTAGCCCGGCACTTCCTTGAAGTATTTCCACGGGAGGAGCATCGTGGGGTTGTTCTCCTTGCTTGCTCGGTCGAGGCATTGCCGGTCGTGACTATTGAAGTGGCGCCAAGCGACGGTGTCGGACGTGAGACCCGGATAAGCCTTCACCTCCATGCGGAAGCCCTCGTTGTCCGACAGGTGCCAGTGGAACTTGTTGAGCTTATAAAGCGCCATCTGGTCGAGCAAACGCTTCGTCTCTTCAACAGAGAAGAAGTGTCGCACAGGGTCGAGCATCAGTCCGCGCCAATGGAAGTTGGGGCTGTCCTTGATGGTGACCCCCTCTATCTCCCCCTTTATGGGGAGGACTTCAGACGAGGTAAGCCTCCCTCCTCGGGGGGAGGTTTGGAGGGGGGCTAACTGCCTCAGCGTCGCGATGCCGTTGATGATGCCGCGATAGCTGTGGGCCGTGATGAGGACGCCCTTTTTGTCGCTAATGAGCTCGTAGTCTTCGTTGTTCTCGTCGGGAAGGGCAATATTGAGTTGTATCTTTCCCTTGCCGGCTTTTGTCTGGAAGCTGAAGCCCGTGCTCTGTGTCAGCAACTCCTGCAAATAGGCAGCCGCTGGGGCAAGGATAGGGTTGTTGTAGCCGATGGTCATACCATCCTTCAGCCGGAACGAGCCTTCGCGTTCGACGACGGATGTAGGTTTGGGAATGATGTTGACGGCAGCCATTGCCGTGCCTACGCACAAGAGCAGGGAAGTAAAAAGAATAGAAAGTCTTTTCATAATAGCAGTTGTTAGTTTCGTTTTGCCTTCTAAATAATAACTAAACGTTATTTGTCCTCCTATTAGGACGCAGCAAAGATACAACTTTATTTGGACATAGCAGCCGTTCTCAACTAAAAAAGTGAGAAAGTTCACTTGTCTGTTGCAATCTGACGAAAGCCCGAATCCCCGACTGGCTTCGCAGCTGGTCGAGGACATGAAAAGAAAATTACCTAAAACTTAATTGAGAAAAATACTTGTTGCCGGTGTGGCCGCTTACTTCTTTTTCATTTGCATGAGCAAGTCGCGCGCCTTCTGAAAGTTCACTCGGTCTGTCTCGGTCTTCGCTACTTCTATTAAAGAGTCAATGTCGTGCATTACCTTCTCCCACTTCTCTGTAGAGTCGGGAAGCTGGAAAGCTCCAAACCTGACGCCCAGCCTGCAGAGGTCATAGATGCCGATTGCTGTCATCTCCGTCAATTCATGATTCATGTAATAATCTTTCAAGCTGTTGAAGTTACGGATGAAAGCGTCGTCGTTCGTCATCTCATTGAAGAACGGGTTTATTGGGTTGGAAGGAATGCCCATGCCTATAATGGTGGTCGTCTGTGCCGAAGGTATCTTGGCGTACGTCACGATGTATCGGGCGAAGACATTTCCCTTGTGGTCTTCCTTCCATTCGAGGGCGTAGGCGTAGCGATGCGTCTTGGTGGTGTCGCTGGCATCAAGTATGTTGACGTTGATGTAGTTGCCATATTGCTCGCCAATAGTGACGTAGCGACTCGGGTCATCACCTATCATCAAGTTCCGCTTGCCTTGATTCTGCGGGTTTCCCGTCGATAAAGTGTTGACGCCGTAACAGTTCGGATTGTTGGTTCCGTTTGCCTCGAAGGCTTTAATCATTTCGTCGAGCATGGAACGTTGTTTCTTTGGAAGCGTGAAGGTCATGATGTCGCAGCGCCACTTCAAGGGCGTTCCCTCCTTCGTTATGTCACGTTCCTGACCAAGACTCTTGCTGACTTCCACCTTGTTGTCAATGGTTTGAGAGATGAGACTACTCATCCAGGACTCAATGTCCTGCGCTACCACCTTTTGTGCGGAAGCGTTTAAACTGACGAGCATCAAGCTCGCGAGGATTAAGTTCTTCATAATATATAAGGTATTGAATGTTTAGAATAAAACGATTTGGTTTGATGTCTCGAGTTCTTCGCCCAGAAGCGTAGAGATGTATGCGCGCAGAGGTTCTGTCTGCTCATGCATCTCGTAGGCAACTTGCAAGACTTCCTCGGCAAGGAAGATATCGACGAGCGCCTGCTTTTCTGGCGAGATGACAGGCAGCTCGTCCTGTTCCTCCGCCGAGGAGGAAGGGAGAACGGGCTCGGCCTCTGCAAGCAAAGGCTCGACCTGTGGCTCTTCGGGGACGATAGGCTTGCTGGGCTTTGGCTGATTGCCAAGTGTCTTCTGAGGTTTCTGAGGTTTCAGAGTATTCGGAGTTTTCTGAATAATCGGAGTATTCGGAGTAATCGGAGAACTCGGAGTAATCTGAGGGGCGGGCTCTTTTGGCTCGATGGGCGTGTCGGCTTCCTGCTTCGGGAGCTCGGCGACGACTGACGGAGCGGCTGGCCCAGGCTGCTGTGCCTGCTGGCGAGGCCAGAGGAAGAAGCCCACGACAAGCGCTGCCGCGATGCCGCCGGCCCAGAGGAGGCGGAGGCCCGTCGACCTGACGGCCGACGCACGGTGGCGCGCCAGGACCTTTTCGGCGAAATCCTCGGGGAGGGGCGGCACGTTGGCTGCCCGGCGCTCAAGTGATGCCTTTAGTAGCTTATCCAGTTCCTTTTCCTTCATAATCATTTCAATTTCAGGCCCCTCTCCTTTTCCCCCGAGGGGAAGTGACTGCTGCAAGGGAAGCCTCCTCTCGGGGAGGTTTGAAGGGGGTCTCTTTAATTTTCAATCTTCAATCTTCAATTTTCAACAGTTTCTTTAGTTTCTGCCTGATTCTTTGCAGGCGGCTGGCGAGCGGACCTGCTGCCACGTCCATCACCTCGGCTATTTCTGCGAGCGAACGCTCCTCGTAGTAATGCAGGTGCAGAAGCGTCCGCTCCTCTGGGCGCAGGCTTTCGATGGCTTTGTCGAGGCGCACGAGCTGTTCGTTTCTTGCAGCCGTCTCCTCCTCATCCTGCGCCCAGAATGCCCCGTCTGGCGGTCTGTAGCGCTCCTCGTCGAGCGGCATGGATGCTTGTCCGCGGCTGCGAAGATGGTTCAGGGCCGTGTTGTAGGCGATGCGGCTGAGCCATGTCGGGAACGAGGCTCGCTCGGGGTCGAAGTCGGAGAGATGCCTGAAGGCACGCACGAAGACGTCCTGCGTCAGCTCCTCCACGTCGCGAACATCGCCGACCATCTGTGCCACAAGCAGCTGAACCTGACGTCCGTACCTCTCCATCAGGTACTTGTATCCGTCGGTCTGCCCGCGCTGGGCAGCGAGTATCATCTGTCGTTCCTGTACTGCCATAGTTATTCTTGCCACCCTTATATACACAAGAGCAGCAGAAATATGTCGCTAAAAAGAGAAAAATTTTTGCTTACGGGAGGCGATACCGCGTCTGAGCGCCCTTGCCGTCGCGAAGGAGGCGGCCTTCCTTGACGAGTCGGTTCAGGAGGGTCGTCACGCGATTGCGGGTCAGGGTCTGTTCGAAAGCGACGGCCACGTCCTTGTGCGTGATGGATTCCTTGCCGGCAAAGAGCTCGGTGAGGCGCGCCTCGACCTCCGACTCCTCAGCATTGAACTTCCATCCATACGGCACCTGGTCCA
>CAMJOE010000189.1:0-4232 GCA_946407485.1 uncultured Prevotellaceae bacterium
ATAATATTAAAAATAATGGTCAAAATATTTGGAATTTAACATAGAAAGCGAATTACAATTACAATAATCCGTCAAATCCGTGTAATCCGTTGTTTATTATCCCATCTTAATTCGTGCAATTCGTGGTTTAAAGGCCTATAAGGGTAATCCGTGGTTTGTCAGAAGCTGAAGCAAATGCCGAAGCTGGGCGTGAGCTGATGGATGCTTCGGCGGAAACTCCCCTCTTGTTCTGATATCAGGTTGGTGAAGTCTTCGTCGGAGTACTGATAGTGGTTGGCCATGTCCACGAGGCTGTAGTGCCCGAACTCGTAGTCGTAGCGGGCGCGGGTGAAGTCGTAGTCGAGGCCGATGCGCCAGACGATGTTCTGCTTGAGGGCGTACGAGAAGCAGATGCCCGTGCCGAACATGAAGCTGCCCTTGCCGTCCAGCTCCAGCTCTTTCACGCGGTCGTAGGTGGCGAAGTCGCCATCGCTGAGGAACTTGTTGAGTTCGTTATCCAGATACGTCTCGTTGTCGTTGTCGTTGCCCGACCTGTCTGCCCACCACCAGACGTCGCCCGACTGCCGGTGGCCGAAGAGCAGTTTCCCTCCCAGGCTCATCCTTTTGTTCAGGGGCAGCTGGCCGTAGACGCCTCCCATGAGGTCGAAGCTCGACAGCTGGTCTTTATGCGTCTCGGTGCTGTGCCTGTAGTTCGCGTCGAAGGTGTTGGGGTGTTCGTACTCGCCGGTCGAGGTGTTGTAGTGCAGAGTGCCGTAGGTCCAGACATCATCATTTTCTTTCCATCGAGGCGTAACGGCGGTGCTGTTGATGCGAGCCCTCACGCCGAAGCCGACATACGGGTTGATGAAGTACGCCGCTTCTGCCGCTATCACGGAGCTGATGCCGTGTTTGAGGCTGCCGGGGCCTCCTGCCGCCGATATTTCGCTGGGCACGCTCTTGCTGCCCATCATGATGCCGACGCCAGCCTGTAAGGTGAAGAACGACGGGTGCTCGCTCAAGTCGTTCAAGTTCTCCATCTCGCGCCGGATGGTGTACTTGTCCTTGAAGATGATGTCCGAGAGCGCGTAGCCCAGCTCGGTGGAGAGGATGCCGATGCCCGCGCCCATCATCACGTCGCTGACCCAATGCCTGTTGTTCATCACGCGGAAAGCGCCGATGCCGGTGGCGACGGCATAGCCGCCTACGCTGTACCAAAGGCTGCGCGTCAGGCCGTATTCCTTATGCAGAATGGTGGCAGCCATGAAGGCCGTAGCGGTATGTCCGGAGGGGAAGGAGTTGGATGTGGAGCCATCGGGGCGCTCCTCTGCCGCGGAGTATTTGATGCCGTTCACCAGGCCAGCCATGATGACGGCCGAGAGGGCGTTGCTGGCCAGCAGCCGCCCCCATTGCGAGCGGCCTTCGTAGCCCGTCGCCTTCAGTCCCCACGTGAGCAGCAATGGCGAGTACTGGATGTAGTCGTCGGCCTTGTTGTGGAAACCCTCGTTGATGTCGTTGTTCACCTTTCGCACATCGCGCTTGACGGCATGCAGGGCGACGCCGAGCGTGACGTAGGGCACGCTGGCAAGCGTCATGTCGCGCTTCACCGTCCAATACCTTTCGGGCTTGCTCACACCGACAGCCTCGTCCTGCACATCCATATTATATTGTCCTTGACACATAATGGAGGCGGGCATGGGCTCGGCCGTTATCTTGAGGTCGGAGAGTTCCTGCCGGATGCCGCCGAGCGTGGTCGGCAACGTCCAATGCAGTTCGGGGACTTGCGTGTCGATGGCAGCGACGCGGAGCGCCGACACCACGAAGAGAAGGAGAAAAAGGAGCCTTTGTATCGTTTTCGTTCGTTTTTTCTTGCAAAAGTACGAAGAAATAACGAATTATGAACGAAGAAGCATAAAGTATGAACTATTTTTTCGTATTTTTGCACAAGAAATATCAAATGACGTACGATTTTACGATAGACAAAAGATGAAACACCTACACTTCCTGCTGCTTGCAGCCTGTCTGCTTGCCGGCAACCTTTGTCACGCTTACGAGTTCATTTATGGCGACGACAGCCGCACGGGTACGCTCTTTGCCAAAGACCCGATTGTAGTCTTCCATCAAGGGCGCTACCTGATGTATTACAGCATTCCGCCTCATAAGAGCAGCGACTGGGAGGGCTGGAACATCGGTATTGCTGAGAGCAACGACCTGAAGGGCTGGCGTCGGATTGGGGAGATAACGCCCGGGGCAGACTACGAGGCAAAGGGCCTTTGTGCCCCAGGCGCTTTGGTGAGGAACGACACCATCCACCTCTTCTATCAGACCTATGGGGGCGGACGGACCGATGCCATCTGCCATGCCTGGAGCACGGACGGCCTGACCTTCGAGCGCGACCCGTCGAACCCCATCTTCCGGCCGACGGGAGCGTGGAATTGCGGGCGGGCCATCGATGCCGAGGTCGTGGCCTTCAGGGGCAAGTACTTCCTCTATTTCGCCACCCGCGACCCGCAGTTCGAGCGGCAGCTGCTGGGCGTGGCAACGGCTTCCCTGGGCACGGATTTCCGCCGAAGCGACTGGACCTTGGCGCTCGATGCGCCTATCCTCGAGCCACAGCTGCCGTGGGAGGGCAAGTGCTGTGAGGGAGCGACGGTCATAGAGTACAAGAAAAAGCTTTACATGTTCTATGCCGCCAACTACAACAACTGCCCGCAGCAGATTGGCCTGGCAGTTAGCAACGACGGCATCCATTGGCAGCGCTGCTCCGACCAGCCTTTCCTCCGCAACGGCCTGCCGGGCGACTGGAACGAGAGCGAGAGCGGCCATCCCTGCGTCTTTCGCGACAGGCAAGGCCAAACGCACCTCTTCTACCAAGGCAACAACACGCACGGCAAGCATTGGCTCCTGACGAGCGTGCCCCTGAAATGGACAGCCTCCCCCAGCCCCTCCAAAGGAGGGGTGAACAAAGGGAGCGTCAAGGGCTTGAAATATGTTCCTGAGATAATATATCCGCAAATGTCCCCCTCTCTCTTGGAGAGGGATGGGGTGAGGCTTGTCATCGATGCCGACGCGCCCGACCCTTCCGTCATTCGCGTGGGCGACACCTATTATGCGGCAGCCACCTCGGGCAACAAGCCGCAGGCCTATCAGCGCTATCGCTCGAAGGACTTGCTGACGTGGGAGCCGATGGGCTTCGTCTTCGACGAGTGGCCCGACTGGACGTGCGGCAGCTTCTGGGCGCCCGAGCTCTTCGACCTCAGCGGGCGTACGATGTGCTACTATACGGCGCGGCAGAAGAGCGACAGCACGAGCTGCATCGGCGTGGCGATGGCAGACGGACCGGAGGGCAGGTTCCGGGACTACGGGCCATTGGTCAAGACCACCAACGAGGCTATCGACGCCTTCGTCTTCCGCGACGGCACGCAGCTCTACATCACCTGGAAGGCTTACGGCCTCGACCCCAGCAAGCGCCCGATTGAACTGCTTTGCCAGAAGCTCTCCGACGACGGCCTGCACCTTCAGGGCGAGCCTTTCATGCTGCTTCGCGACGACGAGCGGCAGGGCATGGAGGGGCAGTGCGTCTTCCGTGAGGGCGAGTGGTGGTACCTTCTCTACAGCATCCGCGACTGCTGCTCGCCCCGCAGCGACTATGCCGTCAGCGTAGCCCGCAGCCATAGCATCGAAGGCCCGTGGGAGAAGTACGAGGGGAATCCGATACTGGAGGGAGAGCCCCCCTCTGGTTCCTCCGAGGGGGAGAAAAAGGATGTCTCCCATCGGGGAGATTTAGAGGGAGCCGATGGTGGGCTCCAGAGCTGCGGTCACGGCACGATGGTCCGCACCCCGAGCGGCGAGATGTTCTACCTTTGCCACGCCTACTTCTGGGGCCGCTACAAGGAGGGTCGCAAGGCGGTTCTCTACCGCCTCGAGATAGGCGACGACGGCTGGGTACATCAGAAGAAATAACTTGACAAGATGTTTCTGATTACCCGGCAAGAATTTAAGAACTACGGATTGCCCGGATTGATAGCTCTATTTTAAACCACGAATTGCACGAACATTTTTCTTCCAACGAGGACACTCCCTCACTCCTCAACTCCTTAGACAAAAGAAATACGTCCAATCCGTAATCTAAGGAGTTTAGGAGGAAAGGAGTTTTTGTCACACAGAAAGCACAGAAAGAATTATTCTTAACCACGAATTGCACTCTAACTTTGCAGAGGATTGCGACGAAGTCGCATAAAAACAAAAAAAAATAA
>CAMJOE010000190.1:0-4148 GCA_946407485.1 uncultured Prevotellaceae bacterium
TCGAAGTTGCAAATCTTCAGCTCTTTTCCGTCGGAAACATAGCGGAAGGACTCAATCTTCTCGTTCTGATTGGGGTCTTGAATCTTGAGACGAATCTGACGGCCTTGTGGTCCGTAGAAGCCTCCGCAAGCCACCGTGATGCCGCGAAGCATTTCCTTGCCAGCCACCTGCTCTACGAGAGAGGGATTAGCGATTGCCACATAGGGCGCTCCTTTCTGCGGACACCAGTCCATGTGACGCGTGAAAGCCTTCTCCAACTCGAGGTCGCAAACTTCGTTTCGGCCAGCATAATAGTTGAGCAAGCCGTCGAAGCCGATGCTCTTCACACTGGCTATGAAGGTTCCCAAGGGTGCTTCTGGCTGCAAACCTCCACAAGTACCAATACGGACAAGCGTAAGCGTTCGATGCTCGGGCTTGTCCTGTCGCTCCTTGAAGTCGATGTTGGCGAGGGCATCCAGCTCGTTCATCACGATGTCGAGGTTGTCGCAACCGATGCCATGACTGAGGCAAGTGATGCGTTTCCCCTTGTAGGAGCCTGTGATGGTGTGGAATTCGCGGCTCTGCACCTCGCATTCTCTCGTGTCGAAATGCGCGGCAACGGTATCAACTCGACCCGGGTCGCCTACGAGTATCACGCGGTCAGCCAGCTGTTCGGGCTTTATGTGAAGATGGAACGCACTGCCATCTTCGTTGATGATTAGCTCTGAGGGTTCGTACTTCTTCATGGTAGATAGCGTTATTTGTTAAGTTCGTTGCGACGTATCTCCTTTTCAAGGTCGAGCATGTCGGCAGCGAGGCGCTCGACTGTAGATTCCAGCAACAGAATCTGCGACTTTGCCTGCGAACGCTGGCCTTCAGACATGGCGGCATATTTGTCGCGATAAATCTTAAGTTCTGCCTTCTTTGCCTCGTAATCTGCCTTTGTCTCAATCCATAATTTAGCCTTTTGCTGAGCCAGAGGGTCTTTGAAGTCGGACAGGGCGTAATAGGTCTTCCTGTCGTTGACGACAAAGGTGAAGTCGCGGTTCTTCGTCTCGTCCTTCGCCCCTTTCCGTGCATCAGCAAGTCGTTTCTTTGCAGCATTGACGGCATTCATGTCTTTCCACGTGTCCTTGATGGAAGCGATGCGAGCCATCTCCGCGAGTTTCGCTTTGCCAATCTGCGCTTCGTCGTAGATGCGGCGTGTCTCTGTGGGAATGAATGTGTAGATGCAGACAGTATCGGCAGGCTGGTTGCGGTCGGTGACGAACCAGCCGAGCTGCTGAAACTCGTCGATGACCAGCAGATAATCGTTGGCAGGCGAGTTGAAGGGCATGCCGATGTTCTCGGGAGCCAGAAACTGTCCGTTGTCCGTGTCATAGCGCGTCATGAAGATGTCGTAGCCGCCGATGCTTTCCTCGCAAACAGCAGCGTAGTAGAGCGTGATGCCGTCGGTGAGCATGAAGGGGAAGTTGAAACTGTCGCCCTCCTCCTCGCCGAGGCCTTTCAGCTGCTTCTCCATCGACCATTCTCCGCCGATGTATGACTTCTCCTTAAGCCTCAGATGGCCCCGCTCGCCAGCTTCGGAATAGACCACGCGATTGCCAAGCTCGTTGCAGAACAACATGCAGCTTGCGCCCTTGTTGGTCTTGAAGAAGTCATCGTAGCTCATGACGGTGCCGCATTCCTCCGACATCTTTATCTGCTGCAAGACATTCTTCTTGGGCACGACGATGCTGTCGATGAAGGTGACTTGCTCCGTGGCATGCAGCTTGAGCTTCGACTTGCGGGCAGATTCGAGGAGGTCTTCCTGCTGAATCGTCGGCAGCTTCTTCTTCGTGAGGTCTGCTATCTGATGCTCCAGGATTTCCTCTGCGAGGTCAAAATCATAGGCAGCCATCGCCTCCTGCGGTGTGACTGTATATTTCGGCTCCTGCACCTTCTTGCCTCTGCGCTGAGCAGAAGAGGGAAGGCTGATGAGCAAAGCGGAGAGTATGATGAGAAGTTTCTTCATGTTTGCTTTATTTAAATATGAAATACACGGCAAGAACAAGGCAGATGAGTGCGGCCAGATGGTTCCAGTGCAGATGCTGTCCTTGGAAAATCAGGTTGGCAATGACGCAGAACACGATGAGGGAGATGACCTCCTGTATGACCTTCAGCTGCATCAGCGTGAACGGCCCGCCGTTGTCGATGAAGCCGATACGGTTGGCAGGCACAAGGAAACAGTACTCGATGCCTGCTATCATCCACGAGAAGGCGATGACGCCTATCAGCGGCCAATTCGTCGAGATGCCCGCCTGGTTGAGCTTCAAGTGGCCGTACCACGCAAGCGTCATGAAGACATTGCTGCAAATCAGCAATAAAACTGTATAAAGTCCATTCACGATTGTGTTGTTTTGGGTGTTGTCTAATTATTTCGAGAGATACTCGTGCATGGCAGCTGCAGCACGGCGTCCGTCGCCCATGGCCAGGATGACTGTTGCGCCGCCACGAACGATGTCGCCACCGGCGAAGATGGTCGGGATGTTGGTCTGCATGCCCTCGTTCACGACGATGGTGTTCTTGCGGCCAAGCTCGAGGCCCTGTATCGAAGTAGGCACGATGGGATTGGGGCTTACGCCGACAGCCACGATGGCTTGGTCGATGGCAATCGTCTCGGTTGCACCGGGAATGGGCACAGGCGAACGGCGTCCGCTGGCATCTGGCTCGCCAAGCTCCATCTTCTGCAGCACGACCTCGCAGACATTGCCTTTCTCATCAGCATGATATTCGATGGGGTTGTGCAGGGTGAGGAACTCGATGCCTTCCTCCTTGGCGTGCTTCACCTCTTCGAGTCGAGCAGGCATCTCTTCCTCGCTGCGACGATAAGCGATGAACACACGCTCAGCACCCAGGCGCTTGGCAGTACGGCAGCTGTCCATCGCTGTGTTGCCGCCACCAACAACCATCACTTTCTTTGCCTTCTTGATGGGCGTAGCATACTCCGGATTGCTTGCATCCATGAGGTTGACGCGTGTCAGGTACTCGTTGCTGGACATGATGCCGTTCGAGTTCTCGCCAGGAATGTTCATGAAGTTGGGCAGACCAGCGCCAGAGCCCACGAAGATGCCCTTGAAGCCTTGTGCCTCAAGCTCAGCAATCGTTATGGTCTTACCGACGACGCAGTCCTTTACGAACTTCACGCCAATCTTCTCGAGGTTCTGTATCTCGACATCGACAATCGCATTGGGCAGACGGAACTCGGGGATGCCGTACTTCAACACGCCGCCAATCTCGTGCAGGGCCTCGAAGACAGTCACGTCGTAACCGGCCTTCGCCATATCGCCAGCGAAACTCAGTCCCGAAGGACCAGAGCCGATGACTGCAATCTTCTTGCCGTTCTTCTCGGCCACTTCGGGCAGCGACATCTGGCCAGACTCGCGTTCGTAGTCGGCAGCAAAGCGCTCCAAGTTGCCGATAGCGACGGCTGGTTCGTTCATCTTCAGATGGATACATTGTGCCTCGCATTGCTTCTCCTGAGGGCAGACGCGACCGCAAACAGCGGGTAGGGCAGAGGTCATCTTCAAGACGCGAGCGGCATTGAGGAACTCGCCGCGCTCGATGTTCTTGATGAACGATGGGATGTTGATGCCGACGGGACAGCCCTGCATACAGGTCGGGTTGGCGCAGTCGAGGCAACGCTTTGCTTCTGTCAAAGCCTGCTCAACGGTCAGGCCTTGGTTCACCTCCTCGGTTCTCGTCGTAGCACGATAGACAGGGTCAAGTTCGGGCATCTTGCAGCGCTCAATCTGCATGCGTTCCTTTGCCTTCATCGACTTGCGAAGCTCATCGCGCCAAGGGGCGGAGCGGTCGGTAAGTTCATCAAGTGAAGAGTGAAGAGTGAAGAGTGAAGAATCAGAGTTACCGCTCTTCTCCTCTGCGTTGGAGTTGTTACTTTCATTCTTCACTCTTAACTCTTCACTCTTCACTCCTTCCAGCCACTTCTCATACGCCTCTGCCTCCTCTGCCTTGAAAGCGCCGCCGCGTTGCATCATCTCGTTGAAGTCAACCTGATGGCCGTCGAACTCGGGGCCATCCACGCAGACAAACTTCGTCTTACCACCGACGCTGACACGACAAGCACCACACATGCCTGTGCCGTCCACCATGATGGTATTGAGGCTGAC
>CAMJOE010000191.1:0-4146 GCA_946407485.1 uncultured Prevotellaceae bacterium
CGGCAGAACTGGTGCATCAGCACGTTGGCGCTCAGGATGGCGTTGTCGTCGATGACGATTTCGCCAGCCAGCTTGGTGCCGTTGCCGATGATGACGCCGTTCCCAATGAGGGCGTCGTGCGCCACATGCGCTCCCTCCATCAGGAGGTTGTCGTTGCCGACGATGGTCCGACCTTTGGCCGCCGTGCCTCTGTTGATAGTGACGTTCTCGCGTATCTTGTTGTTGTTGCCGATTTCTGCCGTACTGTCCTCGCCCCGGAACTTGAGGTCCTGCGGGATGGCACTGATGACGGCGCCCGGGAAAAAGATATTGCCGCTGCCTATCCGCGCGCCGTAAAGCACCGTCACGCTGTTCATGAAGGTGTTGTTGTCGCCTATGACGACGCCTTTGTCGATGTAGCAAAACGGACCTATCTCGCAGTTCTGGCCGATGACGGCTTCCGGATGAATGTATGCCAGGGGACTTACCATGTTATTTACGATTTGACTATTTACGATTTACTATTTTAATAAGGTCGATGCCTGATTTGACGATTTACGATTTACTGTTTTATGATGCTCGCCGCGCCGTTTGGCCTTGCCTCGTTTCTCCTGTCGCTCTACCCAACGCTTGCTGTGGGATTGCTTGAAAGTTCATGATGTTGCAATTGCAAGTACATGAATTTGCAATTGCAAGTACATGAAGTTGCAAACTACTTGACGTGTAGAGAAGGGCTTAGTGACGCTTTGCATTGGCTGTTTCTTCGTTTATTTGTTGCTGATGACTTGTGCGGTGAAGGTTGCTTCCGCCACGCAGTTCTCGCCGATGAAGGCGTAGCCCTGCATGGTGCCGATGCTGTGGCGAAGGGGTGCGACGAGTTCGACGCGGAATATCAAGGTGTCGCCGGGCACGACCTTCTGCCTGAACTTGACGTTGTCGATGTGCAGGAAGTAGGTGCTGAAGGTCTCGGGGTGCTCCTTGTCGTGCAGGACGAGGATGCCTCCCGTCTGTGCCATCGCCTCGACCAGCAGGACGCCCGGCATGACGGGTTCGCTGGGGAAGTGTCCCTGGAAGAATGGCTCGTCGCTCGTCACGTTCTTGACGGCCACGATGCTATGCTCCTTGATGTCGATGACCTTGTCGACGAGCTGCATGGGATAGCGGTGAGGCAGCAGCTTCCTGATGGCGGCCACGTCCATCAGAGGTGTCATGTTCGGGTCGTATTTAGGAGCCTGCACTTCGTGCTTGCGTATCTCCTTGCGCATCATGCGCGCGAACATATTATTTATAGTGTGTCCCGGGCGCGTTGCGATGATACGCCCCTTGATGGGCTTGCCGATGAGGGCCATGTCGCCTATGATGTCGAGCAGTTTGTGACGCGCCGGCTCGTTGTCCCAGACGAGTGGCTTGTGCTGGATGTAGCCGAGGACGTTGGCGTCGTGATGCTCGGCGCCCGTCAGTTTGCAGAGTTTGTCGAGGTTCTCCTGCGTGGTCTGGCGCTCGTAGATAACGATGGCGTTGTCCAGGTCGCCGCCTTTGATGAGCCCCGCCAACAGCAGCTGCTCTATCTCGCGAACAAAGACGAAGGTGCGGGCGGCTGCAACCTCAGTGGCGAACTTGTCCATGCTGTCGAGCGTGGCAAACTGGCTGCTGAGCACGCTGCCGTCGAAGGCTATCATGCTCGTGATGGAGAAATCGTCGTCGGGCAGCAAGGTGATGCACGCGCCAGTCTTGTCGTCGCGGAACTCCATCTTTTTGGTGATGTAATAGTAGTCTTTCGGTGCGTCCTGCTCACAGATGCCCACGCGCTGTATCTCGCGTACGAAGGGCTCTGCGCTGCCGTCGAGGATGGGGAACTCAGGCCCGTCGACCTGCATCAGCACGTTGTCGATGCCCAGGGCATAAAGGGCGGCCAGGGCGTGCTCTACCGTGCTGCAACGCACCTCGCCCTTTCCCAGGACCGTACCCCTCTGCGTATCGACCACGTTCTCTGCCACAGCGTCTATGATGGGCTCACCGGGGAGGTCCATCCGTTGAATCTTGTAGCCGTGACCCGCCACAGCAGGCAGGAAGGTTACCGTCAGCTGGAGTCCTGTATGGAGAGCTTTTCCGCTGAGGGAGAAGCTGTCTTGGAGTGTATTTTGCTTCAACATGTTTCTTTTCTTTATAAGGCTTTAAGGTTATTCTTTTTCCTCAAGCTGCTGCTTGAGCATCTTGATGTCTTTCCTCATCTGATTCATTTCGGCCCAGACGTCGGGCAGATTCTTGAAGATGGCGCTGCTCTTCCAGAAGTTGCGGCCATCGATGGCGGGCGAGCCCTGAACGGCAGCCCCCTCCTTCTTCACGCTGTTGTGGAGGCCCGCCTGAGCGCCTGCCATGACGCGGTTGGCGATAGTGGCGTGGCCTGCTATGCCGACCTGTCCGCCGAACATACACCACTCCCCTACCTTCGTGCTGCCTGCGATGCCCACCTGCGCCGACATGACGGTGTGGCTGCCTATCTCGTCGTTGTGCGCGATCTGCACAAGGTTGTCTATCTTCACGCCGCTGTGGACGACGGTGGCTCCCATCACGGCGCGGTCAACACACGTATTGGCGCCTATCTCCACGTCATCCTCGATGATGGCGATGCCTATCTGCGGTATCTTCCTATAGCCCGTCTCGGTCGGCTCGAAGCCAAAGCCGTCGGCACCGATGACGCAGCCGGCGTGCAGGATACAGCGGTTGCCGACCTGGCAGTCGTGATAGACGACGGCGTTGCTGTAGATTTCTGTGCCGGCGCCTACCTTCGCGTTCCTGCCTATCGTGACGTGCGGATGCAGGACGCAGCCGTCGCCTATCTCCACGCCTTCTGCGATGGCGACGAACGGCCCGATATAGCACTTCTCGCCTATCCGCGCGGAGGGGTCGATGAAAGCGAGGTCGCTGACGCCTTCACGCTTGGGCTTCATGCCTTCGTATATCTGGAGGAGCTTCGCCACTGCCTCGCGGGCATTCGCCACTTTGATGAGCGTGGCCTTTATCTCCTGCTTCGGTTCGAAGTTCTCATTGACGAGCACGACGCTGCTCTCTGTTCCGTAGATGTATTGCTCGTACTTGTCGTTGGCCAGGAAACTGATGCAGCCAGGCTTCCCCTCCTCTATCTTGGCGAAGTTGTTGACCTTGGCTTCGGGGTCGCCCACGATGGTGCCGCCTATCAGCCCTGCTATCATTTGTGCTGTAAATTCCATGTCTTTTCGTTTATTTAAGGAGGCGTGCCATCTGGTCTGCCATCTCTTTGGCCTTCTCAGCAGCAACCTGCGCAAAGCGTTCTGTATTGTCGGCGTAGATGATTGCGCGGCTGCTGTTCACCAGCAGGCCACAGTCGGCTATCATCCCGTACTTGCAAACCTCTTCGAGACTGCCGCCCTGGGCGCCTACGCCGGGTACGAGCAGGAAAGCCGTCGGCGCAACCCGGCGGATGTCGCGGAACATCTCGCCGCGCGTCGCACCTACCACGTACATCATGTTCTCGTCGTTGCCCCACTCCTGACTCTTGCGGATGACCTTCTCGAAGAGTCGCTCGCCCTGCTTGTCCTCGGTGAGTTGGAAGTCGAAAGAGCCTTTGTTGCTGGTCAGAGCGAGCAGGATGACCCAATGGTTCTTGACTCCCTCTCTCTCGGAGAGGGTTGGGGTGAGGCTGTCTATGAATGGCGTCACGCTGTCCTCCCCCATATAGGGGGCCACGGTGAGCGCATCCACGTCGTACTCCCCGAAGAAGGTGCGGGCGTACATTTGGCTTGTGTTGCCGATGTCGCCACGTTTCGCGTCGGCGATAATGAACTGGTCGGGGTAGTTCCCTTGCAAATACTTCACCGTCTTCTCGAATGCCATCATTCCCTTCACGCCGAAAGCCTCGTAGAAGGCAAGGTTGGGCTTGTAGGCCACACAGTAAGGCGCGGTGGCATCGATGATGGCGCGGTTGAAGGCGAATAGCGGGTCGTCTTCCCTCAGCAAGTGTTGCGGTATCTTCTTCAAGTCGGTATCGAGGCCGACGCAAAGGAAGCTCTTCTTCCTTCGTATGTTTGCTATAAGTTCTTGTCTTGTCATGTGTTAAGTTTCTCTACGATGACTCTTATTAAGCCTATCACTACGGCTGTGGCCACGGCAATCACTATCCAGACTCCG
>CAMJOE010000192.1:0-4091 GCA_946407485.1 uncultured Prevotellaceae bacterium
CCAAAATGTTTGGTAATGATATAGCAGTTGGCACGCTTTTCGGATGGGTGAAAGAACTTAGTCGGGGGAAGATGAAGGCTGAACCGAAGGTTATCTTGGAAGCATACAGGAAACACCTGAAGCGCAAAAGGAAATAGCTAAACGCAAAAGAGGATGAACCAAACGGCTCATCCTCTTCTTTTGCTCGTGCCCGGAACGGGAATCGAACCCGTACGGCCATCACTGGCCAAGGGATTTTAAGTCCCTCGTGTCTACCAATTCCACCATCTGGGCAGCCTTGCAGGTGCAATTCGCTAATTGCGAGTGCAAAGGTACAATAAAAAGTGAAAAGTGAAAAGTGAAAAGAGAAAAATTATTCTCTAATCTCGATTCTTTAATCAAATCTTATGTCAAAATGAAGTAAATGACGGCTGCGGGGATGGTAAGCAGGGCGCTGTCGAAGCGGTCGAGCATGCCGCCGTGGCCTGGGAGGACGTTGCCGCTGTCCTTGATGCCGAGCTGGCGCTTGATGAGGCTCTCCACGAGGTCGCCCCAAGTGCCGAAGAAGACGACGACGAGGGCAAAGCCGAGCCAGCGGAGCAAGGGCATTGAGGATTGACCGTTGACCATTGACCATTGGCCATTAGCCATTGAGGATTGACCATTGTCCAGCCACCAGATGATGACGGCTGCCAGGAGGGTGAAGAGTCCGCCTCCGATGCTTCCTATCCACGACTTCTTAGGTGAGATGCGGGGAAAGAGCTTGGCGGGGACGTAGTTATGCAGCATGCTGCCGCAGAGGTAGGCGAAGGTGTCGTTCACCCACAGGAAGATGAAGAGAGCGAGCGGGTATATCCAGTTGTAGGCCATGCTGCTTGTCGTTTGGTCATACGCGATGCTGAGCAGGGGCAGCAGGGCAAAGGGGACGGCGATGTAGAGTTGAGAGGCGAAGCAGAGTGCCCAGTCCTGCAGAGGCTTTTGAGTGTGCCGGTAGAGTCCGCTGATGAGGATGTAGAGCATCAGCAGGCCATAGAGCGCGAACATCTGTGCTGTCTGCGGGCTGGCGATGGCGCTGAGCCACACGGCAGCGACGAGGACGACGCCTGCCATCGCGTTGATGGGGCGAGGCATCTTGGTTCCGAGGTGAGTGTTCATCAGCGTCCCGAACTCCCACAACGTGGCTGCTGCTACGAGGGCAAAGAAGAAGAAGGCGCTGACTGGACTATAGACGGTGCAACAGACGAGCAGGAGGACATAGACGGCGCCGGTCAGGGTGCGGACAACTAAACTGCGTAAATTCATAATTCACAATTCATAATTCACAATAAATACTGTCGTCTTTCATAATTCTTTGTTCATAATCATACTACGCCCTGCAACAATGTGAAGAGAATAATTATGGATTATGAATTGTGAATTATGAATTATTCATGAGTTCTTCTGTGCGGCTGGTCCAGGGACGTGGTCCGAAGATGCGTTCGACGTCTTCTGCGAAGATGACTTCCCGCTCGACGAGCAGCTGTGCAAGGGCAGCATGACCTTCGGCGTTCTTGCTGAGGATGTCCTTTGCTCTGGCGTACTGTTCGGCAATCATAGCCTTTGTCTCTTCGTCGATGAGCTTTGCCGTGGCCTCGGAATAGGGGCGCTGGAAGCCGTACTCCTGATTGTCGTAGTAGCAGATGTTGGGCAGTTTGTCGCTCATTCCCATGTAGGTTATCATGCTGTATGCCTGCTTAGTGACGCGCTCCAGGTCGTTCATGGCGCCGCTGCTTATCTGTCCGCAGAAGAGTTCCTCTGCCGCACGGCCTCCCAGCGTGGCGCACATCTCGTCGAGCATCTGTTCGCGAGTCGTTATCTGACGTTCCTCGGGCAGATACCATGCAGCGCCGAGGGCGCGGCCTCGAGGCACGATGGTGACCTTGACGAGCGGGTTGGCGTATTGGAGCAGCCAGCTGATGGTGGCGTGGCCCGCCTCGTGGAGGGCGATGGTGCGTTTCTCCTCGGCCGTCATCACCTTTGTCTTCTTCTCCAGTCCGCCGATGATGCGGTCCACGGCAGCGAGGAAGTCGTCCTTGTCGACGGCTTTCTTCCCGTTTCGAGCTGCGATGAGAGCCGCCTCGTTGCAGACGTTGGCGATGTCGGCGCCGCTGAAGCCGGGCGTCTGACGGGCGAGGAAGTCGATGTCGAGCGATTCGTCCTTCTTGATAGGCTTGAGGTGAACCTGGAATATTTCCTTGCGCTCGTTCACGTCGGGCAGTTCGACGTGTATCTGTCGGTCGAAGCGTCCTGCGCGCAGCAAGGCTTTGTCGAGGATGTCGGCACGGTTGGTGGCAGCCAAGATGATGACGCCGCTGTTGGTGCCGAAGCCGTCCATCTCGGTGAGGAGCTGATTGAGGGTGCTCTCCCTCTCGTCGTTTGCTCCGACCTGCACGCCGCGGCTGCGGGCGCGGCCTACGGCATCTATCTCGTCGATGAAGATGATGCACGGCGCCTTCTCCTTAGCCTGCCGGAAAAGGTCGCGAACGCGGCTTGCTCCCACGCCTACGAACATCTCGACGAAGTCGCTGCCCGACATGCTGAAGAAGGGCACGTCGGCTTCTCCTGCTACGGCCTTGGCGAGCAGCGTCTTACCCGTGCCCGGAGGTCCTACGAGCAAGGCGCCTTTAGGTATCTTGCCGCCCAGTTCGGTGTAGCGTTGCGGGTTCTTGAGGAACTCGACGATTTCCTGCACCTCGAGCTTAGCGCCTTCCTGTCCGGCGACATCGGCAAAGGTCACCTTGTTGTCGTCGTCCTTCTCGAAGAGCTTGGCACGGCTCTTTCCCACGTTGAAGATGCCCATCGGTCCGCTGCCGTCGCTTCCGCCGCCCATGCGTCGCATGAGCAGTATCCAGAAGAAGATGATGAAGAGTAGGGGGCCGAAGCTCCAGAAGAAATGCATGAAGTCGTCCTCTCCCTGCCGGTACTCAATCTCGCCCTTGAAGTTCTCGAGCGTCTGCTGTTCGCTGATGAAGTCCTCCAGCTTGTCAGCCGACGGGATTTGCACCACGACGTAGGGCCTGGTGCCACTCTCTACCTTCTGTTCCTTGAAGACGTCGCGTATGTGGCTCGGTTCGACATACATCTGCAGGGCGCCCTCCTTCTTGTTGACGATGATGCGCGAAGCGTAGCCCTGCTCCACGTATTCTTTGAACTGGCTGTACGAGGCGTTGCGCGACGTGCCGCCGGTAAGCGAGGTGTTGTCGCCGCTCAGGAGCATGTAGCCCAGCACGGCGGCAATGATGAGATAAATCCACGTCAGGCTTATCGGCGAGCCGGGCTTCTTGTCCTTCTTGTTCTTATTAGGTTTCTTGTTATTCTTGTTTTCGCTCATAGGGAAAGTATCAGTCGAGGTTTGGAATGCGACGGAGGTCGGCATCGGCCCAGAGGTGTTCGATGTCGTAGAACGAGCGGAGTTCGGGCAGGAAGATATGTACGATGACGTCGGAGTAGTCCATCGCCACCCAGGCGGCATTGCCGAGGCCGCTGACGGCGACAGGCTTCGTGGCAATCTTCTCGCGGCAGGTGTCGCCGACAGAATGCGCCAAGGCCCCTACCTGCTGAGGCGAGCCGCCCGAGCAGATGACAAAGTACTGGCAAATAGTGTCGGGAATACCCGTGAGGTCGGCTACGACGATGTCCCGCCCCTTCTTATCCTGCAATCCTTCTACAATCGTTTCAACCAACTCGTTCTTCTTTTTCTTCATTCGCAATATTATATAATATGTATTGTAATACTTAATTGGGTGCAAAGATACGAAAAATTAGTTCAAATTTCATATTTCACAGACCATAATTCAAAATTATTAAGTTTTTTTTTGCAAATTATTTGGTCGGTTTATAAAAAAGACGTACCTTTGCAGCGCAATTGGGCTATGGTGTAATGGTAACACTGCAGATTCTGGTCCTGCCTTTCCTGGTTCGAGTCCGGGTAGCCCAACGAAGACAAAGGAAGGCCGTGCTGTGGAAGTGCGGCTTTTTTTAGACACACCAACAGAACACAAAGAACAAAGCTATTCAATAACAACAATGGACGACTATCACGCGGATAATTACGATTCTTAGCGCTCCGGAGT
>CAMJOE010000193.1:0-4012 GCA_946407485.1 uncultured Prevotellaceae bacterium
AGCCAGACATGCCAGCAGACATACGCGAGGGCCAGCAACGGCAGCAGCAGAAACAGAAGCATCATCATTCGTCCAATCATTTTTTGTGTCCTTTCGGTCGGCAAAGGTACGAATAAAATTCGATATTTCCACTTGTCGAGCCACCTCTTTTAACATCTTTTGGAACAAAGCGACGCACACCTCTTTGCTCAAGTTAACATACATAGTTCGTTGCTGCATGGCGATGCAGCAATTGCTTCGTCGCCATGCAGCAATTGCTTTGTCGCGATGCAGCAATCAACCTAACAGCATTCGCGGGGCAATAATTTGCGATGAAATGGGCGATTTTTAGCGTCGGGACTACTCGCGCCTCCCGTTCCTTTCCATTTTAATAAGCTTTTAGGGCAAAATATCTTGCAGAATGTTTGGCAGAATGCTGCAAATTCGTTAACTTTGCAAACAAAATGTAATAAATAAAACTATGAAAAAGACACTTCTCTGCCTGCTTGCCTTTGCTGCCATGAGTGTGAAGGCGCAGGTGAACATCAAGGTTGATGTGGCTCAGCGCGGCATCGAAATCAGTCCCACACTCTACGGCATCTTTTACGAAGACATCAATTACGCCAGCGATGGCGGCCTGTATGCCGAGCTCATCAGAAACCGCTCGTTCGAGTACGACGCCATTGCCCGCAACTCGCGCAACCGCCCGTCGGACGCTACCTCAAAGCTCGACGGGGATCACGTGCCGGCATTTTGGAGGGCCGACGGCGCCAACCTCAGCCTTGTCCAAGACGGGTTGCTCAACGAGAAGCAAGGTCACGCCCTCAAGGTCGAGACGACAAAAGCGAACGGCGGTATCAGCAACGAAGGCTACTGGGGCATTAACGCCGTGGCCGGCACGCAGTACAAGCTGTCGTTCTGGATTGACCCGTCAACTCCTTTGAAAGGAAACATCGTGGCCTCCCTCAAGAGCAAGGACGGCAAGCTACTGGGTCAGAGCCTTATAACTCAGAAATTGAAGAAGGGTTGGCAGAAGGTGGAGGCCGCCATCGTGGCTGAAGCATCCGACCCGCAGGCCGTATTCCATCTGCAGTTCGAGCAGCCGAGCAGCGTCCTGCTTGATGTCGTCAGCCTCTTCCCGCCCACTTACAAGGGCCGCGCGAACGGTTGCCGCATCGACTTGGCCGAGAAGCTGGAGGCGCTGCATCCTGCCTTCATGCGCTTCCCCGGCGGTTGCTACGTGGAGGGCAACTACAAGCCCGAGAACGCGTATCATTGGGAACGCACCGTCGGCCCCATAGAGCGCAGGCCCGGTCACATGAATGCCAACTGGGGCTATCCTACGACGGACGGCCTCGGCTTCCATGAGTTCCTGCAACTCTCCGAGGACCTCGGGGCGAAGCCGCTCTATGTGGTGAACATCGGTATATGGCACGGCGGCTGCACCCCGCTGAATGAACTGCAGCCGTGGAT
Source organism: uncultured Prevotellaceae bacterium (assembly GCA_946407485.1). Lineage (GTDB taxonomy): Bacteria > Bacteroidota > Bacteroidia > Bacteroidales > Bacteroidaceae > Physcousia. The sequence continues at coordinate 1,453 of CAMJOE010000193.1, forward strand.
TGACGAGTGCCTCGGCGCATTGGAGTACGCCAACGGTCCCGTCACGAGCCACTACGGCAAGATGCGTGCCGAGAACGGTCATCCCGAACCTTTCAACATCGCCTACATCGAGATTGGCAACGAGAATTATAACTATCACATGGACGACAACTCCGATCAGAGCGACCATTACCCCGAGCGCTTCCGCATGTTCTACGACGCCATCAAGGCAAAGTTCCCCGAAGTGCAATGCATCGGCAACGTGGAGTCGTGGGGTACGGATTATCCGAAGTGGCGCAACAGCAACCCTGTCGACATCCTCGACGAGCATTACTATCGCTCGCCCGCCTGGTTTGCCGGCCAATATAATCGCTTCGACAACTACGACCGCAAAGGTCCCATCATCTATCCCGGCGAGTACGCTGTGACACAGGGATATGGCACGACGGGCAACCTGAACGCAGCCATGGGCGAGGCCGTCTTCATGATAGGCATGGAGAACAACGCCGACATCGTCCGCATGAGCAGCTACGCGCCCATCTTCGTCAACGAGAACGGCATCCAGTGGCGGCCCGACATGATTAGGTTCAACAGCAGCCAGTCGTTCGGCACGCCGAGCTATTGGGTGCAGCAACTCTTCCCGACGCACATCGGCAACCGTCTCGTGAAGAGCGAGTTGCAGTGGAGCATTCCTCAGAAAGAAGAGGAGAACACGCTGCCAATAAGTGTCGGCGTGGCAACCTGGAAGACGCAAGCGTCGTATCGTAACGCGCAATTGCTGGTGGAAGGCGTAAGCGTGCCGCTCCCTGACATGAAGAACTGGAAGTCGGGTAACTCGAAGCCTGAATTCCAAGGCAATTGGAGCGCGGACGGCGGCACTTTGCGACAGACAAGTAATGCTGAGGAGAGCATGCGCGTCTCTCCCCAAACCTTCACCGCCAAACGCTATACCTACAAGGTGCAGGCAAAGAAGGACGGCGGAGCAGAAGCATTCATGATAGTCTTCAACTACGTGGACGAGAAGAACTTCGACTGGCTGAACCTCGGCGGATGGGGTAACTCGAGAACTTCTGTCGAGACGACGATGAGCGGCAGCCGCAATACCCTCGACGGCGCTCACAGCGACCACTACGACACAGACAAGTGGTACGACATACAGCTCGATGTGGACGGCGAGGACATCACAGCTTCCGTCGATGGAAAACAAGTGTATAAGGGCAAGAAGCGTAGCAGTCTGTTGCACGGCGTCTATGCCAACACGACGCTCGACGAGAAGACGCGTACGCTCTACACAAAGATTGTAAACCTCTGCGACACAGGCACGAAGGGCAGCATCGACCTCTCGGGCGGCACGGCGGCAGAGGCTGAGATGGTAAGGCTGGCAGGTATGTCGGGCGACGACGAAAACACGATGCAGTATCCCGATAACATCGTGCCGCGCCCTGCAAAGGTGATGACCTCGGACTCGGGCCGCAAGCTGATATTCGACGTTGCACCTTTCAGCATCAACATCATCACGACAAAGTTGAAGTAAAGAAAGCTTGAGATAGATTTATGGTAAGAAAGATTGTTTGCGCCCTACTGCTGGGCTGCTTTGTGCTTGCCTCTTGTCAGGAAAAGAAGGAGGAGAAGGCCGCTCTCGTCTATAGGACGATGAAGGTGGCGCCCTCCAGTCAGACGGTCAAGGCACAGTATAGTGCCACGATGAAGGGCAAGGAGATAGTGGAGATACGACCGCAAGTGAGCGGGCTCATCACCAAGATACTGACCGCAGAAGGGCAGAAGGTACAGAAAGGGCAAACGCTTTTCGTCATCGACCAGGTGCCTTACCAGGCTGCCCTCAACACGGCCGAGGCCTCGCTGAAATCAGCCAAGGCGGCCGAGGCGACGGCCCAGCTCAACTACGACAGCAAGAAGCAACTGCGCGACCAGCAGGTCATCAGCGACTTCGAACTGCAGACCGCTCAGCAGGCACTCCTGTCGGCTCAGGCGCAGGTGGCGCAAGCACAGGCCGGCGTGACGAATGCCCGCAACAGTCTTGGCTATACAATCGTGAAGAGTCCACTCAGCGGCGTGGCCGGCATGATACCTTATCACGTCGGAGCCCTCGTCAGCTCCAGCATCAGCGAACCTTTGATATCGGTCTGCGACGACAGCGAGATGTGGGTCTATTTCAGCCTGAGCGAGCGCGAAGTTACAGACCTCACCTTGCAGTACGGCAGTCTGGATGCCTTCATGAAGCAGATGCCCGACGTCTCGCTCCTCTTGAGCAACGGCACGGAATACGGTCAGAAGGGTAGGGTAGATGCGGTGAGCGGCATCGTGGATGCCAACACGGGAGCCGTTTCCCTGCGTGCCGTCTTCCAGAATCCCCAGCATCTTTTGCGCAACGGAGGCACGGGAGCAGTCGTCGTCTCGACTGTCAGGGACAATGTCATCGTGATTCCGCAGACCGCGACATTCGAGCTGCAGAACAAGGTCTTTGTTTATCGCGTCGTCGACGGCAAGACGCAGCAGACGGAAATTGAGGTTGCGCCGCTCGACGACGGCAAGACCTACATCGTGGAAAGCGGCCTGAAAG
>CAMJOE010000194.1:0-3990 GCA_946407485.1 uncultured Prevotellaceae bacterium
TAGACCCAGTCGGCCTCGTTCGTGTTGTAGTTGACGCAGGCATGGGTGCCGGTCAGTATCTTCTGCCCGACGTTTTCCTCGAGGTAAGAGAGCAGGTTCTGAGCTTCCGGCGAACGGTTGCCCCACTTTGAAATCTGCTCGAAGGCGACACTATCTATGCCTTCCACATCGATGCGAATGGCTGTGCCGTCGGCTTTGTAGACAATCATGTTCTGCACTTGTGCTCTTGCAGTCAGTGCCAAAAGTGCGAGGAGAAGAGATGCGATTGGTCTCATGTTGTGTTTCATTATTTCATTTTTGATTTTTATGGTTTCACTTTCTATTCGGCTTGAAGCGGATGACGCCGCCTCCGTTCGTTTGCATGATGAGGGAGCGTCGGTAGGGCTTGCAGTCCTCGAACTCATGCGGCACTTGCTGTTGGAAGTTGTGGATGCCGTCGAGCTGTTTCTTCTTCAGGTTCCAGACGTATAGGATGCTGGGCTGCTGTTCAGTGCCGACGCCGACGGGGATGAACATCTGGTCGCCCTTGATGCAGGCGCCCTGCCCGATGTGGTTGGAGGGGAAGCGCGGGTCGAGGTCCTGGATGCAGTAGTTGTCGAGGGCGTCGCGAGGGTGCAGATGTACGATAGGTCCGTCGCTGAGCTTCGGCATCGGGAAGACAATCGTACGCCAGCGGTTGCCTTTGCCCATGTTCTCTATCGTGTTGCCGTAGCCTATCAGGCGGTTGTGCTTGGCGTCTATCATCCATTGCAGCGCGTAGCCGAAGAGGCCCTCTGGGTCGTCGAGCACGATGGTCTGCACCAGCCAAGGCTGTCCCGTCAGCGAGATGCGCTCCACGAAGCAGACGTCCTTCATGCCCTTGTAGCTTTGCTTCGAGCATTGCGACACGTAAAGCAGCGGAAACTGGTCGGACTTGTGATAGCGCTCTGTGCCGAAGAAGGCGACGTTGGCGTGGTTCTCTTTCGTGTGGCTTGCCAGCGGGAACTGCCGCAGCATCTGCAGCCCCGTGTCTTGAAGGCGGTAGATGGTGGCTTGGCCCGTGTTTTGCAGGCTGACGAGATAGTCGTCGTAGATGGCCATGCCCTGATAGCTCTGCCCTTGCACGCCTTGCAGGTCGGCAATCTTCTGCACGGAAGAATTGCTGAAGTCGAAGGGCACGCATGCATTGAGCAGGAGCAGCGTTGAAAGGAAGAGAAGATGACGGTGTTTCATGGTGGTTATCGGTTAAGGATTTTCTTTCCATTATGAATGTTAATGCCATTCGAGGCATTGCTGATTTGCTGTCCCAGCAGATTGTAGGACTTGTTGTCTGTCGTCCGTTGTCCGTTTTCGGTTGTCATCTTGATGGATGTCCCGTTGTCCGAGACGCGTTCGATGCGGAAGTGGTCCACCTTGAACCAGCCTGTCGGTTCGCTGCTGCCGGCTTCGCTGCCGTCGGGCTTCAGGTTGCTCGAGCGAATGCCGAGGGTGAGGTTCTCGCCTGCTTCGATGCTGACCGTCACCACCATCTCTTGCAGAATGAAGGTTGAGCCGCTGGTGCCCTTGTACCCGGCGAAGGTGGCGTCCTCGCCTTCTGTCAGGTTCGAGCCGTAGTCGCTCTCCCGGCCGAAGTATTGGACGACATCGTTGGCAAAGAGGCGGCACGTGCCGAACTGTCCCTGCTGGCACCAAAGCAGGCAGCTGACGCGATAGGTGCCGGGCTTGAGCTTTGAGGCGGGGACGGTCTGATAGAGCTGGAAATCGCGCGGGAAGGGAAGTGTGCGATACCAGCAGACGTTCTCGCCGTAGTGGTTGGCGGCGTCGTGGTTGATGCCGTAGCTGCTGCCGCTGAGCGTCCCTCTTACGCTCCATCCGTAGGGCTTGTAGGTCTTCTTCTCGATGCCATTATGATTGACCTGCGAAGCGGAAGTGAGTTCGAAGTCGGGATTGATGAGTAGGCTGTCGGTGAGCGTCTTCTTCTGCTTGCGCAACGCATCTGGGAAGACCGTGACGCGAAGCTTGGTGGCGCCGTAGGGGACGAGGTCGATGTTGCGCTGCGTACCTTTCAGGACGACGTGTTCCGATGCCGGCAGGACGGGATTGTAGCGGTCTTTCTCCACGGCCCAAGTAATGGGGCGGACGGGGAGCGATACGCTGAGCGGCGTGCCGTCGAGGTCGAAGGGATAGGCGTTAGCGAGTTTCTCCTCGTCAATATTGAGGGCGAGCGTCTCCTCGTCGGTGTTGATAGCATAATTGAAAGCGCCCTTGGGCTTCATGCTCCAGCACTTGAACCCGTCGCCCGGCACCTTGCCGTTCATGTTGCTGTAGGTGTTGGTATCCTCGGTGATGGTGGCAGGCACGGGATAGGCCATGAGCAGCGGGCCGCACTCGACGTACTTCCCTTGGCCGCCGGCCGCCTCCACCACCTTCGGCGTCATGCTGAGCGAGAGCGTCACTTCGTCCCCATCGTTCCAATCGCGCTCGAGGGTGAGGAAAGCGCCTGCCCCGACTGCCTCCTCTATGGGAAGGCCGTTCACCCTGACCTCGTACTGCTTGCACCAGCCGGGGATGCGGAAGATGAAGGGGAAGTGCGTCTGCCCGGGCAGGGAGAAGCGGAACGTGATGTCGCCGCTGAAGGGATAGTAGGTGTCCTCGGCGATGTGGCACGTCGTCTCGCCCACCTTGAAGTCAATCTCGCTGGGCGCGTACATAGCCGCCACGATGGCATCGCCCTCGCCTCGCATCCAGAGGCGCGACGCGAAGTTCGGCATCATGCGGTGCATGTTGCCCGCGCAGCACTCCGTCTCGTGCGTCGGTCGGTAAGCCATCCACGTCGAGCCGCGCTTGAAGCTGTTGTTGTCGGAGTTGCCCGTGCAGATGACTTGGTTGACGGACGAGAAGTACTGCACGGCGTCGAAGGCAGACGTGACGGCTCCCGGAGCGGCGTTGAAGATGGCGCGCTCGATGCGGTCGGCCCACTCGGCCTCGCCCGTGACCGTGAGGAAGTAGCCGAGCGACCAGGTGTAGTCGGTGATGTCGCACGTCTCGTGAGCCACGTCGATGTCGTAGCCTTGCGTGTATTCGGCGCTGGTGGGCACGCCATCGGGCAGCAGGTGGTCGCGCTCCAGCTTGCGCTCGGCGTTCATCGCGATGCGCAGATATTCCTCCTTTCCCGTGTAGGCATAGAGGAGGAGGGGCACCTTGAGCATCTCGCAGTAGGTGACGCCGTGGAGGTGGGTGAACGCGTCGCTGCCGGCATCCGTGGCGTCGAACTCGAAACCGCCCGTGTTGTATGCCGTCACAGCTTTCGTCAGGAAACTTCTCGTGCCGCTTATGCCGTAGTACCACAGCAGGCCTTCGAGGTTGAGGATGTGGCGGCGTCCCTTCGCGAGGTCGTTGTTCGACATCGAGTTGTAGTTCTTGCGCAGAGCCGACTTGAGGCTTGTTGGGTTGCCGTGCACGTCGGCATAGGCTTTCATGGCTCGCCAGAAGACCGCTTGCGGCCAGAGACTGCTGATGACGGACGAGCCGAGGCGGCCGTTGGATTGCGCATGAGAGAGCGTGTACGTGATGCCCGCCTCGCCCTTCGCGATAAGTTCCTCGTCGTCGAGGAGGTAGCCGAGGCGCAGCAAGCCGTCGGTGTAGTAGGCGGTTTGCTCGTAGCGCCACCAGTCCTGCCCGTAGTCGCCGTTGCGCGGTATCTCGCCAGCCCAGAGGCACGTGTTGTAGGGGTAGGAGAGCGCTTCGGGATGTCCCGTCAGCCCCGTTTTCTGCCGCTCGAGGAACTCGAGGAGCCAGCCCTTCGGCGTGATGTCGGCAATGAGTCCTTCCTGAAACACGAACTCAGCCCGGCTTGCCAAGCAAACCACGAGAGCAGCAATCACGATAAGTGTTCTTTTCCCCCTTTTCATTTTCTTATTATCTTATTATTTAAGTTTCGGGAGTTCTGAATGTATTTGTAGTTAAGTAGTTAAGTAGTTATCGCTTCGCTAGTAGTTAAGCCGAATGTTT
>CAMJOE010000195.1:0-3947 GCA_946407485.1 uncultured Prevotellaceae bacterium
GAGTTCTTCTCTTGAGAGTCCTGGTCTTGGACTGTCTTCTTTTTGGATGTGCCATAATTAGAATTACTATTTAACTGTTGATGATTTACTGTTTACTAACTTTTTCAGCGCGTCCCACCTCGGGTCGCTCGCAGCCTCGCCTGAGCTTTCCTGCAGGGAGGCTTCCGCTCCCGCGCTGTCGGGCGAGAGGGAGGAGGGCCAGGCCGGACACTTGCCGTCGGGATGCACGTGACGAAGCGGAATCTGCAGAGCCGTGAACTCGTAGATGTTCCATGCCACGTTGATTGTGCCTTCCCGCTCGGGGACGGTCACCACATCGCCGTCGTCGGCATAGTCGTCGCCCAAAGTGACACGCAACGTGCACTGAGCGTCGATGGGTTGCGACATGGGTTCAAGGCAGCGGTCGCACGTCACTTCCACCTCGCCCTGCAGCTGGAACGCCAACTCGTAGGTGCCAGATGTCCGTTTCACCCGTATTGCAACATCGAGCGAACCGCGCTGTATCTCAGGTCCCTGCACGGCGGAGAAGAAGTCATTATCAGTATGCCAGCGGTACGACACAGTATCGGAGGTCATGCCCTTCAAATCAACTATATAACCGTCCAGTTGTCCCATCGGGCTGCAAAAGTACAAAAAAAATCAATTACTTGTGCAAGTTTGGCTCAAAAAAATGCGTTATCAGTGCTTTTTGAGCTCAACGCGGAAGGTTGTGCCCTTTCCAATCTCGGAATTTTTGACGAAAATGCGTCCGTGATGATACTCTTCGACGATACGCTTGGCAAGCGACAGTCCGAGGCCCCAGCCGCGTTCCTTTGTCGTATAGCCCGGCATGAAGACGGAGCCGAAACGGTTCTTGGGGATGCCTTTGCCCGTATCGGCGACCTCGACGCTGACGCAATCGGGCTCTTCCCTTGCTGTCAGGGTGATGCTTCCCTTGCCTTCCATCGCGTCTATCGCGTTTTTGCAGAGGTTTTCTATTACCCATTCGAAGAGGGGGGCACTGACAGGAACGATGAGCGGCTCGTCGGGCAGATGGCAGTTCATCGTGATGTGGTTGCTGGTGCGACGTCCGATGTATTCCATCACGCCCTCAAGCACCTCGTTGAGGTTCTCGGGCTTCGGCTCGGGCTGAGAGCCAATCTTGCTGAATCGCTCTGCGATGCGTTGCAGCCGCTGCACGTCCTTTCCCATTTCGGGAAGCAATTGGTCGTCGGGGTACGTCTCACGAAGGACTTCGTGCCACGCCATGAGGCTGCTGATGGGTGTGCCGAGCTGATGCGCCGTCTCCTTACTCAAGCCCACCCACACCTTGTTCTGTTCGGCCTTCTTACTGCTGAGGAGTGCGAAGATGGCGACCACGACGAAGATGAGCACCACGCCGAGCTGGACGTAGGGCCACCAGGCGAGGCGTCGCAGAATGAGACTGTCGGCGTAGCAGATCTCCATGTAGTCGTCGTCGCCAAAGTTGATGCGGATGGCTCTGCCGCTTTGCCGCATCGAGCGCGCCTCGTTGAGCACGAGCGAGTCGAGCGAGGCGTCGGACCGCGCCCTGACCTCCATGTTGCGATAGTCCTGCACGCGTCCCTCGCTGTCGAGCACGACGACTGGGATGGTGTTGTTTGAATTGAGCACCGTCCAGACGAGCGTGAGGTCGGTCGTCTCGTCGGCATTGTTGAGCGAACGCATGGCCTCGGCCCATATTTCCATTTTCCTTTGCTCCTCTACCTTGAGGTCGCGCACCAGGAAATTGGATACGACGAGCGACGCCACACATAGCACAACTGCCAGGACAATCAAGACAATCTTGACCTGACGTATTCGGTTTATCCATTGCATACGTTAATAATAACGGAAAGAAAGCTTGCGTTATTGTGTTAAAAAAGAAGAATGAGGGCTGATGAATGAAGATTTTTTCGTATTTTTGCAGCGCAATTGCTGAATGCCTGATGAAACAAAGCGCCCTATACATTATTATATATAATAAGAGGACAACGGACAACAGATGACGGACAACGGAGGATTGACTCACCAGACTCCTCCCGTGGGAGAGGGGAGAAAGAAGGAAAATAAATCGAAAATAACAGCCTCCCCCGACCCCTCCAGAGGAGGGGGGAACAGCCCCAAGAACCCTGTAAACCTGTAAATAGTTAAATTACTAAATCGTAAATAAATCGTAAATCGTAAATCGTCAAATCGTAAATCACTTCAATGGCCAACGTCCTTCGTTCCTTCTTCGCATGTCTGCTGATTCTTGCCTTTGGCCTGCTGACGGGTTGCCACGACACGCTCGTGCCCCCCGATGAGCAGCCTCGGACCGAAGCGGAGCGCACCGTCATCGTCTACATGGCGGCGGACAACACCCTCTCCTCGGCCGTCCGGCTCGATACGATGGAGATGGCGCTGAGCAAGGCAAGCATCCCCGAGGACGTCAACTTCGTCATCTACCTCGACGACAAGCTGCACAAGCCCGCCATCTATGAGCTCTCCGCAACCAAGGGCTTGCAGCTCTGGAAGCAATATGACGAAGAGCTGTGCAGTACGGACTCGCTGACGATGTTCAGGATATTGCACGGCATCGAGCACTTCTTTCCCGCCCGCCATTATGGCATCACGTTCTGGTCGCACGCCACAGGCTGGACGCCGCGCCGCAAGACGTTTGGCAAGGACGAAGTGCACAGCGAGCCTGCCGAGAAGAGCGAGATGGAGATACCCGTGCTGCACGACATCCTGGCCCAGCTGCCCAAGTGCGACTACCTCTTCTTCGACGCCTGCTTCATGCAGAGCATCGAGGCGGCCTACGAACTGCGGGACGTCACCCACTTCATGATAGGCTCGCCGGCAGAGATACCGGGGTCGGGAGCGCCCTACGACAAGATAATCCACGCGCTCTGCATGGGCGACGTCAACGGCATCGTAATGGGCTACGACAGCGGTTATCCGGGCACGTACAACGGCTACACTTACCCGGGCGTACTCCTCTCCCTCATCGACTGCACGCAACTCGAGCCCCTGGCCATCGAGACAGGTCGCCTTCTGACGCCACTCTTCTCGACTCGCACGAGCCCTTCCACCGACGGCTTCCAGGCTTACTGTGACTACCTGACCAAGTACACGTACTATTTCGACATGCGCACCACGATGCGGCGTCTTCTTTCCGCAGAGGACTACAATGCCTGGATGGAGCTTTACGACAAGGCTGTGCCGCTGCGCACCGTTTCCTCCACGAAGCGGTGGTTTGCCAACCTTTGCAAGCAGCCGACGGTATGGGATGTGGATTGCTACGGAGGCGTATCCATGTTCGTTCCCTTGGATAAATACGAGACCTACGGCTGGAATGCCGACTTCCAGAAAACCTCGTGGTATCAGGCCGCGGGTTGGGAACAGACGGGTTGGTAGAGCAGAGGCGCCCGGGAACGCCAAAGCAACAGACCCCCTAACCCCCTTTAGGGGAAATTTTATGCTACAGCAAGGAGCGGCTCTTCCCACAGCAAGGAAAGGCCAACGCCACAGCAAGCGTCGAGCAACGCCACAGCAAGCGTCGGCCGTTCCCACAGCAAGCGTCGGAATATTATTGTTGTCATGAAAAAAAGCACCGGAGGTGCGACAGACCACAGACGGGGGTGACAACCCCCGGGTCAATGACATTCACCATATTCAAGCCCTAAAAGGGCGGCAGAACATCTAACATGATAAAATTCAACTCATTCTGATGTCTGTCGCCCCTTTAGGGCTTTCTTTTTTTGTCGCTCCATAACCGGGGGTTGACACCCCCGTCTATGCTCTTCCGTCTCTTCGAGACTTGGGGTTCACTCCCCCATCTGTGCTCTCCCGTCTCTTCGAGACTAATAATATCTATTGCTGTCCGGGGAAAAGCACCGAAGGTGCGAAAGACCACAGACGGGGGTGTTAACCCCCGGGACAGGTTAGCCTGACAATAATAAGCCCTG
>CAMJOE010000196.1:0-3944 GCA_946407485.1 uncultured Prevotellaceae bacterium
GCCTCGACCTCCGACTCCTCAGCATTGAACTTCCATCCATACGGCACCTGGTCCACCTCGAAACCGCGCACCTCGGCCAGCAACTCGCGGGCGGGACGGAACAGGATGCTGTCCACGCGGACGTCCTTGCCGTGATAGTTGCCGTCCTTCTCCTCGATGCTGCCCTTCAAGGAAAGGCGGAAAGTGCCTATTTCGGGCAGCGTGACGGCATTGCCCTTCGCGAATTCATGCACCATGACACGCTGCAGGGTGCTCAGGGCGGCCATCAGCTCCGACTTCGGCAACACGGAGGGCAACCTCGTGCTGCTGTTCTGGAACTCAACGGCATCCACCGTGGCCTGGCACTCCAACTGCGGGCGCAGGCTGGTCAAATCAATTCCGTTACTCTCATTCACCTGAGCCTCCTCCTGAGGCAACAGGCCGCGCTTGGCAATAGAAAACTGAATAGGCATAGTCGTATCGTATTAAATTACTCTGCAAAATTAGTAAAAATACTCCACTTCACCAAACATTTTGCCCGGAAATTGCTGTTAAGTTGATTGCTTCGTCGCGACAAAGCAATTGCTGCATGGCGACAAAGCAATTGCTGCATCGCCATGCAGCAACGAACTATGCGTGCATCATGACACAAAAAAAACTGCCGCATCGGGCGACGAGGCAGCAGTTATCAGGCAAAGGAAAGTTTCTGACTTACCGCTTCACCGCGTGTCCGAAGCGGCTGTGGAGCCACTGGAAGGGCATGTAGAGCACGGGCACGACGAAGAGCAGCGCGATAGTGCCGACGAGCATACCGCCTGCGCAGCCCACGCCGAGCGATATGTTGCCGTTGGCTCCCACGCCGTGCGCGAAGACGAGAGGCAACATGCCGAATATCATGGTGAGCGACGTCATCAGGATTGGGCGCAGACGAACCCTGGCGGCACTCATCGCGGCCATCGTGATGCTCATACCCTTGCGGTGTCGCTCCGTGGCGTACTCGGTCAGCAGAATGGCTGTCTTGGCCAAGAGGCCGATGAGCATGATGAGTCCCGTCTGCATGTAGATGTTGTTCTCCAAGCCCCACATACTCGAGAAGAGGAAGCTGCCGAGCAATCCGAACGGCACGCTCAGGATGACGGCAAGGGGGATGAAGAGGCTCTCGTAGAGCGCACATAATATAAGGTATATGAAGAGGACGCAGATGACGAAGATGATGGCGGTGGTGTTGCCGAGCGACGCTTCCTCCCTCGACATGCCGCCGAACTCGTAGCCATAGCCTTCGGGGAGCACCTTGGCGGCTGTGCGGCGGATGGCTTCCAGCGTCTGTCCGCTGCTGTAACCGTCGGCAGTCTGTCCCATGACGGCAATGCTGCTGAAGAGGTTGAAGCGGTTCAGGCCCTCGCTGCCATAGACGCGCTCCATCGAGATGTACTGCGTGATGGGAATCATCTGCCCGCTCTCGCTGCGGACACGCATGTTGGAGAGCGATTTCTCGTCGAGACGGAACTCGGGCGACGCCTGTACGATGACGCGATAAAGCTTTGTGAAGCGCGTCAGGTTGCTGCTGTAGGTGCCGCCCACATAGCCCGAAAGCACCTTCAGCACAGCATTCGGCGTCACGCCATCGCGCTTGCAACGGGCGGCATCTACCTCCACGCGATACTGCGGATACTTTGTGTCGAAGGTGGTAAACGCGCGGGAGATGGCGGGCTCTTGGTTCAGGGAGTCGATGAGAACGCGTGTGATGCGCATCAGGTCCTCGATCTTGCCGCCCTTGCGGTCTTGCACGTGAAGCTCGAAGCCACTTGTCGCACCGTAACCCGATATCATGGGACGGGTGCTGACACGTATCTGCGCCTGCGTGATGTCTGCGGTCCGGCGGTAGATTTCATCTATTACGGAGTTGATGTCGTCGCCTTTCGCCTTGCGCTCATCCCAGTTCTTCAGACGGATATTAAACGAGCCGGCGGACGACGACTGGTCGAACGTCGAGCCGCGCCCAATGGTCATGTTGTAGAGACGAAACTGCGGGATGTCCTTGATGCGACGTTCCACCTCGCGCGTTATCTTGCCTGTCACGGCCATGCTCGTGCCCGGAGCACATTGCACGTTGACGTTGATGGAGCCCATGTCCTCGTTTGGAACGAAGCCTGTCTTAGTTGTCTTGAGCATATAGGCCAGCAAGAAGCAGACCGCCACAACGGATACCCAGGGCAGCCAGCGGTTGTGGAAGATGCGGAGGACGCCCCTCTGGTACTTGACGACAACACGATGGAAGCCGACGTTGAACGCCTCGTGGAAGCGCGCCGAGAAGCTTGTGTCGCCCTCTCGACGGGGTCGGAGCATCAGGGCACACAGGGCGGGCGAGAGCGTCATCGCGTTGATGGTGGAGATGATAACGGCTATGGCCATCGTCACACCAAACTGGGTGTAGAAGACGCCCGTGGTGCCGCCCACGAAACAAACGGGGATGAAGACGCTCATGAAGACGATGGTGGTCGTGATGAGGGCAGAGGTGAGGCCTTTCATCGCGTCAACAGAGGCGAGATAAGGCGACTTGTAGCCCTCGTCGAACTTCGCCTGGACGGCCTCCACCACGACGATGGCGTCGTCCACCACCGTGCCGATTACCAAGACGAGGGCAAAGAGCGTCAGCAGGTTAAGGCTAAAGCCGATGAAGTAAAGCACGGCGAAGGTGCCTATCAAGCTGACCACGATGGCGAGCGACGGGATGAACGTGCTCTTGAGGTCTTGCAGGAAGATATAGACGACAAGCACCACGAGCACGATGGCCTCGAGGAGCGTGCGCACGACATTGTGGATGCTGGCGTCGAGGAAGTCTTTTGTGCTCATCACGTCCACGAGTTCCATGCCCGGGGGCAACTCTTTCTTTATCTCGATGGCCGTCTTGTCGATGAGTTTTATTATCTCGTTCGCGTTCGAGCCAGGCGTCTGGGCAATCATGCAGTTAGCGCCTGCGTGGCCGTTTGTGCTGTTCTGGAAGGTGTAGTTCTGTATGCCGAGCTCCACGCGAGCCACGTCTTTGAGCCTCAGCACGCTGCCGTCGGGAAGCGACTTCACTACCATGTTCTCGTAGTTTCGCTCTTCTTCGTAGCGCCCACGATACTTCAGGACGTACTGGAAAGTATTGTCGGCATCGGCGCCCAGCGTGCCTGTCGGGGCCTCGATGTTCTGCTCGGCAAGCACATTATCTATGTCGGAAGGCATGAGACCATACGAAGCCATCTTGAGCGGGTCGAGCCAGATGCGCATACTATAGCTTGCGCCCCAGACGTTCACCTCGCCCACGCCGGGCACTCTGGAGAGGCGCGGCTCGATGTTTATCTTCATGTAATTGGTCAGGAAATCAGTATCGTAGGCATCCGTCGGGCTATAGAGCGAGAGACTCTTGATGTTGCTCGTCTGACGTTTACGCACCGTCACGCCGCTCCTGGTGACGTCCGCCGGCAGTTGTCCCTGCGTAGAAGCCACGCGGTTCTGCACGTTCACCATCGCCATGTCAGCATCCGTGCCCTGCTTGAAAAAGATGCTGATGTTGCCGGAACCTGTGTTGGAGGCCGAGGAGGTCATATACATCATGTTCTCCACGCCGTTAAGGCTCTCCTCGAGGGGAATGATGACGCTCTTCTGCACGGTTTCCGCGTTCGCACCAGTATAGTTGGCACGCACGCTGACCGTCGGCGGAGCAATCTCCGGGAACTGCTCGATGGGCAGGTTCAAAAGCCCAATCAGCCCCAGCACAACAATGAAGACTGAGATTACGCCCGAAAGAATGGGGCGATCAATGAAGGTTTTGGGTGTCATTAATGTTCAATCTTCAATTTTCAATTTTCAATGGATAACCCTTCTTTCAGCAGTCCGGCGCCTTCTGCGATGATAGTGTCGCCCTCTTTCAGGCCGCTTTCCACGATGTAGGTCTTGCCGTCGTCGAGCGGCGCAACCTC
>CAMJOE010000197.1:0-3704 GCA_946407485.1 uncultured Prevotellaceae bacterium
CGACCGCATGGCAAAGAAGACAGCCAGTGCTCCCAAAGCGATGCCGATGAAGAGAAATATGAGATAATAGATGAGTTCCATAGTTATTGTTTGATGATTGTTCAGTGCAAAGATACGAATAAGTGAGAGAAAAAACAAATTTATTTGGTTTTTTCCGAGCGCAGAAGTAGCTCGACGAAGTCAAGGTACAAAAAAAGTGGAAAGTGAAAAGTGAAAAATTGAGATTGTGAAATTAGCATTTTGTTCCAAAGTGTTTCAACAAGACAAGATGAAACAAGAATTGCTTGGAAGTTTGGCATTTTCTAACTTAATTTGCACTCCGAGAGGAGTCTTTTCAGTTATTAGGAATTTTTAACGCCAGGACAAGGAACATTTCGATTCCTCAAACGTCTATATAGTAAAGATAAGACATAATGTAAAATGAAAAAGCAAATCCTTACTATTCTGCTTGCCCTCAGTTTTTCCTGTGGGGTGAACTCCCAAGCCCTCACCCAGCAGCAGATGCTGGAGGACTATGACTATCTCGTCAGTTTCGTGGAAGAGAACTACGCCCCCTTCGATGCCATCATGCAGAAAGGCTACAAGCGGGAATACAAAGCCCTCAAGAAGCAACTCCGCAAGCAACTGAGCAATGGGGAAGCCGATTTGGAACGGACAGCCACAGATTATGTCCTATGGTTCTACAACCAGTTCGACAGGCATATATCTCTAAAGAATTCTGACTTGTTCCGAATGGCTGCGCAAGAGATGGCAATGAAGAAATTGGCAAAGGAAGACACTACGCTGCTGACCAATTCCGGGGAGAATTCCGAATATGAGCCGAGGCCTGTGTCCTGCAAAGTGGATTCCCTTACGTGGCTCATCCGCGTTCCGTCGTGCAATCGCGATTTCTACGACGGCACGGTAAACGCCTTGCATCAATTCCTGGCATCGGACTGTGTGAATCTTATTATTGACATACGCGCCAATATCGGAGGCGGTGATGGTGTATGGGAAGAGTATTGCAATTTGCTTTATGACCACCCTTATAAGCCGGAGACCTATTGGCTTCGCAACACGCCCAAGAACCTTCTTTACTGGAAATTTTATCAGGAGCAGGATACGTCATCAGTCTTTTTACGACAGCTGATAGAAAGATGTGAGGCCTCGAAAAAGAAGTTTGAGAAATATATGGAAACCGATGATGGTTCAAACCTTCAACAGTCAACCCGAATAAAGCATGCTGCTATCTTGGTAGATAATGCTACAGCGAGCGCTGCAGAAAGTCTTGCCCAATATGTCAAGAAGTACAGCAATCGCGCTAAAGTGTATGGCCTTGGAAACACTTATGGTTGCGAAATGACGGGCAATTGTCGTACGGAGCTATTGCCTAACAGCCGCTTTGGCGTTTTCTATGCCACGTCCATTGACTCAGAATTCTTCGAGAAAGACTTCTCTACTGAAGGACTTGGCATCCCGCCCGATGTTATCATACCCTTGCCCTTCCCGAGAAAACTCACCGACAACATCGACGAATGGGTGTTGTGGGTAGCGGAGGAAATGAAAAAGGGGTGACTTGTGGTGTCTTTGATTTCGATTGCGTTCAACAAAACATACCACAGTTAAATCGCAAACTTAACACGTGAAGTTCGCAATCGTAACACGTGAAGTTTGCCAACTTGACGTGCCGTGTTTCTACTCGTCCTTGGGTGTCAGAGTATCCTCCTTCAGCAGGACATATTGTCTGGGAACTTTTCTGAGGCGTTCCTGCATTTGGTAGCGGCGGCTTTTGGAGGTTAAGATCTCGATGCTTCGTGGGGGATAGATGTCTATGAGGTCAGGGAACTGAGCCTCTCTTGAGGTGGGCTGGAGGCGGAGCGAGACTCGGCAGGTGGTCTTGTTATCCATCCATTCGCGCCGTTTCTTCTTCACATCGCTCCACGAAGCGAAATGCCTTTGCATCTTGTATTGGAACTCCTGGGGCTGACCCTCCTCGGTATAGGCGGCACGCAGCAGGATGGTCCAGTCCTTTAGCTGGAGCTTTATAAACTTACCTAACGCCCAGAGGGCAAAGCTGTTGATGAACTCGTGCTTCACGCAATCCAAACCGCTGTGGCGCTCTGCCTCCAAGACCATGCAACGTGCTGTGTCGAGGTTCAGATAGCCACGGTCCAACTCGTACTTGGTTGACCAGAAGACAAGCTGCACGACGTTGGGATTGGGATGCTCGAACTCCCCGTTTACGGCAAAACGATGTTGCTTGAGGAAGTGCTTGTCCAGGGAGCGGATGAGGTTCTGGTAAAGTATCTCGTCGAGATTGCTCCAACGCACATAGGCGCTGTCGGGCTGGCTTATGCAAGCCGTATCGGTGCCGAAGACAGTGTTTCGTTCGGGCGCTACCTGAAAGACGCTGTCCTGCTTCATCTGCGCCATTGAGGGCGAGAACAGCAAGCCTTGGCTCTGGAACCTATAAGCCGTCAGAGAGTCCGTAACGGTGTGTTGGGAGCCACGCTGGAGGTCGGAGCCTGTGTCTTGGAAGAAGAAATCATACGCGCGAAAGCACGGCTCCTGCTGGTAGTTCTCTTCTCGTCTTTGGATGAAGAGTTTCAGTTTTTCTCTTATCCATGCAGGCTCTTCGGCTTTAATCAGAACCTCGTGCAAGGTGCGTACACGGGCTATCTGAAAGGTGGTGTCGTCTTCTTCATCTTCTTGCGCTACAACCCAAAGAGGCCACAGAAGCAGGAGGCAAAGGGTTAATTGTCTCATTGTGCCTGTCCTTTTTCACAAATTCGACTGCAAAGGAATTGTAAATTGTGAATTAAGAATTAAGAATTAAGAATTGTGAATTATGAATTACTCTGAAGGTCTTTGTCGATGAACTTGATGAGGCGCTCGACGGCTTCTTCTTCGGGGATGTTCTTCTCAATACATTCCTTATTCTTATATAAAGAGACTTTGCCTCTTGCTGCCCCAACGTAGCCATAGTCGGCATCGGCCATCTCGCCGGGGCCGTTGACGATGCAGCCCATGATGCCTATCTTGAGCGTGCGGTAGCGAGCGTCTGTCTTGGCTTTCTCCTCGACAGCAGCCTTGATGCGACGAATCGTGTCCTGCAGGTCATAGAGCGTGCGTCCGCAGCCCGGGCAGGAGATGTACTCCGTCTTGTGCATCTGCACGCGAGCCGCCTGCAGGATGCTTTGGGCAACAGGAATCTCGCATTCCGGCTCCTCGCTGAGGCTGACGCGGATGGTGTCGCCAATGCCGTCGATGAGCAAGGCGCCGATGCCCACAGCACTCTTCAGCCTGCCGTCCTCGCCCTCGCCGGCTTCCGTCACGCCCAGGTGCAAGGGATAGTCCATGCCTTCTTTTTCCATCTGCTGGCAGAGCAAGCGTACGCTCTGCACCATGATGACCGTGTTCGAGGCCTTGATGCTCACCACCACATCGCGGAACTGTTCGCGTTCACAGATACGGAGGAACTCCATGCACGACTCGACGATGCCCTCGGGCGTGTCGCCGTAGCGCGACATGATGCGGTCGGAGAGCGAGCCGTGGTTCACGCCAATACGGATGGCTGTGCCGTGCTCGCGACATATATTAAGGAAGCGGCAGAAACGCTCGTCCAGCCTGGCGAGCTCCTGCTTGTACTCCTCGTCGGTGTATTCCAGCGTCTTGAACTGCCGGGCCGGATCGACGTAGTTGCCCGGATTGATGCGCACCTTCTC
>CAMJOE010000198.1:0-3602 GCA_946407485.1 uncultured Prevotellaceae bacterium
CTTCCAAGCCTTCGGATAAATCTTCTTGGCGCCGCTCTTGCTGATGCTCTGCAGGTAGGCCGTCATGGGCGGGAAGAGCTGGCCGAAGTTGAAGAGCGAGTCGCCGTATTCGGTGATGGGATACGGCATGATGCCTTCGGGAATGAGTCCGTAGTGCTCCATGCAGTAGAGGGCGTCCTCGAACGAGCCGCCCTGGCTGAAGCTGGCGTCGCCGTGGGTGCGGACGTGCTTGTCGGCGCGGTCCACGTAGGTCTTGCTGATGAGGAACGACTCGCAGAGGTCAAGGTCGTTCTTCAGCTCGGGGTGCTTCTTGATGGCTTCGCTCTCGAGGAAAGCCAGCGAGGAATACGCCCAGCAGGTGCCCGAGCTGTTCTGGTTCTTGATGCTTGTCACGGGGTGCTCGATGATGGTCGTGAAGATAAGCGAGTCCTTGTCTACTTCTTTCTTCTCTTTCTTGTCTTTTGCTGCGGCTGGCAAGATGAGCGCTGCAGCCGCTACCATTAGTAAAATCTTCTTCATTAGTTTATGGGGTTAATAGGTTTAATGAACTTCATAGGTTAATGACTCAGTATGGGATTCTGTCTTTCCCGAGGAAACGGCAACCGTCGGCGGTGATGAGGATGTCGTCTTCGATGCGAATGCCGCCGAAGTCCTTGTAGGTCTCGAGAAGGTCGAAGTTGAGGAACTCGGCGCAATGCTTCTTGCTTCTCCACTCGTCGATGAGGGCGGGGATGAAGTAGATGCCGGGCTCGTCGGTCATGACGAATCCTTCCTGCAAGCGGCGGCCGCAGCGCAGGCAATTCGTGCCGAACTGCTCCAGATTGGGTCGCACCTCATCGTCGAAGCCGACGTAGGTCTGTCCCAAGCCTTCCATGTCGTGGACGTCAAGGCCCATCATGTGACCGAGTCCATGGGGCATGAACATAGCATGCGCGCCGGCCCGGACGGCCTCATCCGTGTCGCCCTTCATGAGACCAAGTTCCTTGAGGCGCTCGGTCATGAGGCGGCAGACGCCGAAGTGCACGTCCCACCACTTCACACCGGGAGCGGCGAGCGTCAGGGCGTAGTCGTGACACTCTTTTACGATGCTGTAAATCTCGCTTTGCCGCTGAGTGAACGTGCCGCTGACGGGCGTGGTGCGGGTGTTGTCGCTGCAGTAGTTCTCGTTCGTTTCGGCTCCGGCGTCGCAGAGGAAGAGCCGTCCTGCCTCGAGCTTCCGCGGGCTGGGATAGCCGTGCATGATTTCGCCGTGCTGAGTGACGATAGGCGGGAAGCTGACCATACAGCCGCGGCTGCTGGCGATACCGCTGATGCGGCCTGCTATCTCCTGCTCTGTCACGCCCTCGCGGCACATCTGCATGGCGGCGATATGCATCTCGTAGCCGATGGCGCAAGCACGCTCTATCTCGGCTATCTCGCCGGCGCTCTTCACGGCTCGCTGGTCGACGACGGCCTTGATGAGTTCCACGCTGGCTGCCTCCTTCTGCTGAGAGGGATGGATGCCGAGCATGTCCATGAGCTGAATCTGATGGTCGTGGCGATAGGGCGGCAGGAAGTGGATGCGCTGACCTGCGGCCTTGGCCTTTTTGATGAAGTCCGAGAGGTCCTTCATCGGCAGGGTGTTGGCCACGCCGGACTCAGCGGCCATGTCGGCCACGCTATCCACGGAGCCGAACCAAACGATGTCGTCGATGTCGATATCATCGCCCACAAGGTACTCCTTGTCGCCGTCCACGTCGATGACTCCGGCCAGGCCTTCGCGGTGCTGACCATAGAAGTAGAGAAACGTGCTGTCCTGACGGAAGCGGTAAACGTTGGCCGGGTAGTTGGCGGGCGAGTCGTTGTTGCCCAGAAGCAGGATGATGCCCGAGCCAATCCTTTGCTTGAGCAGCTTGCGCCGCTCGATATAAGTCTGTTTGTCGAATAACAACATGGTATTATTTACGATTTGACGATTTACTATTTACTATTTATTTACGATTTAACCATTTAGCTATTTATTCTCCCCTCCTTTGGAGGGGTTGGGGGAGGCCGTTATTTACGATTTAGCTATTTATTTCCCCTCCTTTGGAGGGGTCGGGGGAGGCCATTCCTTTGGAGAGGGATGGGGTGAGGCTATTGGGTAAGGCTGTCATTTAGAGCTTTTGCGAGGCACGACGGATGAGGTTGAGTGTTGTCGTGTCGCGGGCGAAGACGGCATTCAGTCCCTGTTCCTCTTGTGCCGGGTCGCCTACGTAGTCGTCCCAGCGCTGCCAGCGGACATGTTTCGGCTCTGCATAGCCGCCCCAAGCCCAGAAGCAGCAACCGGCGAGCTTACCGCTACCGTTGAGCAACTGGAAGATATGGGCATAGTAGCCGTCACGCCCCAAAGTGGACGAGCCCGGCTGTATGAGGTAGTAGTCGCGCGGATAGCCGAACTCCTCCAGCACCATCGGTTTGCCCAGATCCTTCACGATATCCCAGCAGGTGTCGAGGTAGTCGGTGGTGTTCTTGCAGGCATTCATCAGGCTGTCGACGGTGGAGCGCGGTCCGTTCTTTGCCGAGCCGACCTCGAGGGGTCCGCTTGCCGGGCCGAGCCAGTGCCAGTTGTAGGGCCAAATGTGAATGCAGACGTAGTCTATCTCGGGGAATGCGTGGACCTTGCGGAAAAGTTCGGGGTCGTACTCACAGCCTTCGAGGCCTTCGCTGCCTGTCGTCACCATGTGATTGCTGTCGAGACTCTTGATGAGCTTCGCCTGCTGCTCTACCCACTCGGCAAAGCAAGCCTTCGTCACGGAATCGCGGGCAAAGGCGCGCGGCTCATTGGCCAGCTCCCATGCCATGATGGCTGGCGACTGGCTATAGGGCTCGCCGGTGACGGTATTGGTGCGCGAGACGATGAAGCGGACATGGTTTGCAGCCATCTCCTTCGCCTTGTCGTTCTTGACGAACTGGCAGTGGTAAGCCTGTGCGATGCCCCAATCCGACCAGTCGGGCACCGGCCCGCATCCTGCCCATTCAAGGTAGGCGCCGTAGCCCCCACTCCATTCCCAAGCGTTGTTGAGGAAGAGGACGGCCGTCATCTCTCGCTTCTCGAGCTCTGCGATGAGGTAGTCCAAGCCCTTGAGAATGGTGTCGTTATAGACTCCGGGTTCTGGCTGAAGGACTGGCAAGACATGCGAGGCGACGGTGTCCGGGCCTTCGCCGCCGACGAGGACACGCACATTGGTGATGCCCACCTCCTGCATCAGGTCGAGCTCCTTCTGCAGGCGTTCGCGGTCGCCTCCCTGGCCCTCGCTGGCCAAGACAGCACCATACCAGAAGTTTGCGCCGATGAACTTGTACTCGGCATCGCCGCGATAGAACTTGCCATCGCGAGCCGTCACGAATGTCTTGCTGACGACAGTCTTCTCGCCCTGACAGGCAAAGAGCCCCGCCAAGCAGACCGCACAAAATAGATACAGTATGCGTCTCATAACTATGAACTATGAATTATGAATTATGAACTAAATGATGATTTTGCTCTTATGGTAGTTGTCGCGGAATGCCGTCGGCGAGCAGCCCTTCTTCTTCTTGAAGATGCGGTTGAAGTTGCTGATGTTGTTGAAGCCGCAGCTGTAGCA
>CAMJOE010000199.1:0-3542 GCA_946407485.1 uncultured Prevotellaceae bacterium
GGGAATCGCTTTTCCTTCACGTGGGAATTGGCTTTCCTTCGTGAAGGAATTTCCCACGCCTCACGAAGCATCCCCAAGCTCCCAACCGAAGCGAATGCCGGACTTTAGCCTGAAACTGGAAAAATTCGTGCAATTCGTGGTTATAAATTCCGCATCGGATGTTCCGTGCTGTTACCTCACGAGCACTTTGTGGCTCTGGCCTGCGACGTTGACGATGTGGATGCCGGGAGTGAGCTGCGGCCCTTCCCCGCCGCTGATGCCCTGCGCTTCGAGTGCGCCGTCGGCAGAGAAGACCCTGTAGGGCGTGCCGCCCGGGATGCCGCTGACGTAGATGCGGCGACTCCGGATGTGTATCTCAGGCTTGACCTCCCGGCTGCTGCCCGCGATGCCTGATGCGAACTCCTCTTCGTCGTACCTCAGCTTGTTGTCCATCCACGGGATGCGCCGCGCTATGTAGTCCTTGACGTTCTGCACCTCGGCCTCGTAGCTGCCCCAGAGCTTCGGGTTCTGATGCACCTTCTTGTTCATGATGGGCCAGCGGATGAAGTTAAGCCGCTGCGACTCCATCAGTTCGCTCGCCACGCTATCCACGTACGCCTGCAGCTCCTCCACATTGATGCCGCAGAAGTAGCGGGCGCTGCCCCACATGTTGCGCAGCTCGGCCGCCGAACCTGCATCGGTGATGATGATGCGGTCCACGATGCCACGAAAGCTGCCTGCTGCCGAGCCTTTCGTGCGATAGATGTAGTCCGACTGGTTGCAGATGGGGTAGGTGCGGTTGTCGTTCTCGAAGGCGAGGTCGAAGTCCCAGACGGGCTCCACGAAGAACTGCGTCTCCTCGCGGTCCTTGTACATGTACGTGCTCCAGTAGGTGTCGGTGTTGCCTGACAGCTCTCCCACGAGGAAATGCCTTTGGAAGCTTGGCAGGTTGAGGTACTGCCGGTAGCCCTGTTCGGGGTCTTTCCAGTTGCTTTTGTAGAGCGAGTTCTCGAATTGGTTGTAGTACTGCCGTATGTAGTTGAACTGCACGGCCAGCAGGTCGTCTTCGTCGGGGTACTTGACGGTGACGGGCGTGGAGTGCGACGAGGTGAAGTGCTTCGGCTCCTTCGAGGCGTAGGCGTCTATCTCGATGAGGTAGCCGCCGGTCAGCAGGTCGCCCTCCGTGCAGGTGTTGTCCATCTCCGTGATTTCGACGCGATGGCTGTGCACGTCCACTGCGTCGCAAAACTGGTAGCAGCCTTTGTACTCGCCGTTCATGATGACATCCACGGGCTTGCACCACGGCGTGAAACCGATGCCCATGCGTCGGCTTATCTCGAAGGCGAGGCAGTTGCGCAGCAGCGTCTTGTCGCCATAATTGTTGATGAGCGTCCACTTCCTTGCCTTGGCGGGGGCGCCGAGCGGGCGGCGTTTCTCGTCGAACTTGATGCGGTAGGGCTTCTTGGGGTGCGTCATCGAGTTGTTGCCGCGCAGCCGCGACGTGCCGTCCTGCTCGAGGATGACCGTCCCGCCCTCCGAGATGACGCTGATGTGCGACTCCAGCTCGCCCGCCTTATCGACGGGGTCGCTGCCCGAGGCGGTATGGATGACGACAGTGGGCAGGTTCGTCACCTGGTAGAACTGGCTGTCGTCGCCGTTCGAGCGGTAGCCCCAGAACTCAAGCTCCGCAACCGTGCTGCGTGTGCCCTCGATGCCTTTGTAGCGGACATAGCGGAAGGCACGCGAGACGTCGACGTCGGCATACGTCAGCTCGTAGGCCGGTGCTGCCTCTTTAATCAGGAAGAGCGGCAGGGCGTCGGAGAAGTCGGGCTGGTTGGCGCCTTCAAAGAGGCCGAGCAGCGAGCGCTCGGGGCCGTTGCTGCGCGTACTGGCGGCAAAGCCTACCTTCGTGATGACATAAGCCCTGCCGAGGTCGAGCCCTGCCCAGCCCCCGCTCGTGGTAGATGCCGCGAAGTAGGTCGTGAGGTCGCCATCGAAGGCGCAGTCGCGGATGTTGACGGTCGTGGAGGTCGAGAAGTTGTTGTAGTTATAACCCTTCGGCGACCCAATGACGGTGCCTGTCAGCTTGTGCCCAAGAGGAAAGGCGGGCAAGCTGACAAGGAAGAGGAGGAAGAGAAACAGCCTCCCCCTTAACCCCTCTTCGAGGAGAGGGGGACACAAGATATGATGTGATGATGTGTCCATCGATTTTATTCACCCTTTCTCGGGAGGGGAAGGGAGATGCTCTGAGGCTCTGTGGTCGGGCCATCGACTGTGAGGACGCCGTTCTCGTCGATGTTGAGCTTGTCCATGAGGACGACGCGCTCGTCGGGATTGCTTGTCATGCGGCCATGATAGACGCAGTAGCGCTGTCCGTCGGGCATGGTGAGCACCATGTTGTGGCCCGTGCCCATCACCGTGCCGCCGCGGCTTACGTTCTCCTGCAGGACGGGATTGTTCTCGGCTTTCGTGAAGGGACCGAGCGGGTTGTCGGCCGTCGCATATCCTACGGCATAGTACTGTCCGCCGTAGTGGTTCGCGCTATACATTATATAATATGTATTGCCTTCGCGGAAGAGGTAGCTGCCTTCCGTCCAGCGGCGGTTCACCTCGCCGTGCGTGGCGCTGCGGCTCTCCCATTCGCTCTGGCGGTCGGCAAGGGCAGTAGGCGGGCAGAGCAGCAGCACGGGTTCGCCGATGACGCCGCTGAAGTCGGGCTTCAACTCTACGCCGTACACCCAGCTCTCCTCTATCTCTTGGAAGCTGCCGGCCTCGCGCAGACTGTCGGCTATCTCGCTCTCCACGGCATGCTTATAGCAGCAACGGCTGAAGTAGAGGTAGCACTTGCCGTTCTCGTCGTCGAAATAAACGTTGGCATCTATGATGGGATAGGGGGGATTGAAGACCGGGCGGTCGTAGAGGTCCTTGAAGGGCCCGGCAGGAGAGTCGCTGACGGCAACGCCAATCTTGAAGTTCTCGCCCTCGTTCGTCGGGTTCACTCTGTAGTTGGAACTGAAGAAGAGGTAGTACTTGCCATCGCGCTCGTAAACCTCCGGTGCCCAGAAGCAGTCGAGGTTCCACTGCGTGGAGTCGCCGCCCTTGTACACCTGTCCGCAGGAATCCCACTGGACGAGGTCGTCGCTCACAAAGGCCTCGAAGCCGTCGCCCAGCGATGTGCCGTACATGTAGTAGCGCCCGTCGCTGGCATGCAGCAGGAAGGGGTCGCCGAACTTCAGCGGAATGGGGTTTGTCACGGTGCTTGTCATCGTCTCGGCCTCCTTGCTCATATTGCAAGCACAGAAGCATAGGCACAGCAGTGCCGTTAAGAGTTTAGAGTTCATAGTTTAGAGTTTAGAGTTGTTTCCCCTCTCCTGAATGGGGTTGAGGTGTGTAGTCTTCGCTTGTCGTTACGTTCTGCGTGTTCTTTGGGTCGCTGTCGGCCTCGCGGAACCAGTCGCTGTACTCGATGTAGTGCCGGGCGTAGGTCTTGTTCATGGCTTGCGCCTGCTCGGGGTCAACCTTCTTGATGAACTTGGCAGGCACGCCGCCCCACAGCTCGCCGT
>CAMJOE010000200.1:0-3505 GCA_946407485.1 uncultured Prevotellaceae bacterium
ATGGCAAGGCATTGGCGGACGATGTCGAGCCTGAGCCCATAGATGCCTCGACGCAGGTGAAGCAGTTCCGTGGGACGATTGAAGAGCCTTAGCTGCCAGCAGAACGCGACGGTCTGAGCTATGATGGTTGCCCACGCGACGCCCTGGATGCCCCATTTGAACACGAAGATGAAGAGCGGGTCGAGTATGCAGTTGGCGATGATGGCGAGGAAAGTGCACGCCATCGCCGAGCGAGGATGACCAGCACTACGCAGTATCGCGTTCGACCCGAAATAGAGATGCGTTATCATGTTGCCAAGCAAGATGATGAGCATGTACTCTCGAGCATAGGGTAGGGTCACGTCGCTTGCCCCGAAGAGATACAGGATGTTGTCGAGGAAAGGCAGGCAGACGAGTGTGAAGATGATGCCGAGGATGACGTTGAGGCTGATTGTGTTGCCCAGGATGTGCTGAGCCTCCTCGTATTTCCCTTGCCCGAGGCGGACGCTTATCACCGTGCTTGCTCCCACGCCCACCATAGCTCCGAAGGCGGCCGACAGGTTCATGAACGGACTTGCCACTGCCATTCCGCTGATGGCAAGGTCGCCCAAGCCCTGACCCACAAAGATGCTATCTACTATATTATATATAGAAGATGCCACCATCGCGATGATTGCGGGCAGGGAGTACTGCCAGAGGAGGCTGCCGATAGGTTTCGTGCCGAGCTCTGTGGGAACGTGTTGAGTCATTTACGATTTGACGATTTACAATTTGCGATTTATCATCTCAGCACTTTTTTCCCGTCGTGGATATAGATGCCTTTCGATGGGATGCCTGCCAACTTCCTGCCATCGAGGGAGTAGCAGCCGAGGTCCTTAAGGTCCTTAAAGTCTTTAAAGTCCTTAAGGTCTTTAGGGGAGATGCCCGTTATCTCGTCGTCGGAGAGGACGGGATGCAGGGTGATGCGGTCGAAGTTGGGTGCCCAGAGGTCGTCGAACGCTTGGATGGTGACGGTGTTGCGCGAGCCTTCGTTCAGGGTGACGGGAATCATCTTCCATCCCATGCCGTCGGGGTTCCACGAACTGGTGCAGTCGCCGTTGTCGCGGAACGTGATGGTGTCGCCGATTTGTTCGCCGTTGACGTAGAGTTTGGCGGGTCGCGTGTCTCGGGAGATGTAGTAGATGGTCAGGATGTACTCGCCTGTATGGCTTGCCTTGATGCGGTTGAACTGAATCTTTCCGCCTTTTCCGAGGTCGCCCACAAAGCCTCCTCCGGATGCGTGAAGCGCGTCGTAGGTCTTCCGGCTTGTGCTGCCAGTCAGGATGTTAGCGCTCGCTTCGGCCTCATAGGTCGTTCGCTCCTTCGGCACGTCGAGGTTGCTGTCCGGCGATATCTGCACGAGGAAGCCGCCTTCGCTCAGCTCCTTCAGGTTCAGATATTTGCTTTTCGTCACTTCCTTCTTTTCGAACTTGAGGTCGGTGCGGCACGAGCCGTCTTTATAGATATAGGCTGTGTAGGTCGTTCCCTCGTCGAGGAAGTCGAGTTTCAGTCGGCAGTTGCGTTCGTTGACGCTTATGCCGGCCACCCACCAGTCGTTGCCTTTGCGGCGGGCCACCGTCGCGTAGCTTGTCGGATTGCCTTCCAGGAGCAGACTCTCGTCCCATGCCGCGGGCAGTCGCTTCATGATGTCCTTGCCGATGAAGTATTTCAGGTTCTGCGGAGCCTCTGCGATGTGGACGATGCCGCTCTCGAAGAGGGTTGTCAGGGCGAGGTGATGTCCCTGGCTTCTCTGTGTCAGCAGGCTGCCTCGCCATGTTGCAAAGTCTCCAGGCGTGAAGTCCATCGCGCCGACCACATTGCGTGTGAAGATGACGTCGAGGTGATGCTGGGCCGAGTTCTTCTTTGGATTCCAGAATTGCTGCTCGCCGCCGTAGATGCCTTCTTGCGTCATGATGTGCGGATAGGTGCGTCGCAGTCCCGAGGGCCTCGTGCAGCCGTGTATGTTGACAAGCATGTGGTACTTCGCTGCCATCTTGTAGAGGTTCTCGATTCGCGTCATCGACTCCTTCGAATCGTCTTCCCAGAAGTCCACTTTGATGCCTTTGATGCCCCAGTTTCTCCATTTCCTCAGGGTCGATTCCATCTTGTCGTTCGAGAAGTCCTGGCTGTAGATGAGCCTGGAGTCACCCCATAGGAGGCAATCGACGCCCTTTTCGTTGGCAGCGTTCACGAAGTCGGGGAACCATGATGAACTCCATCCTGCATCGATGAGGTAGTATGGCCAGCCCATCTCTGCCGAGAGTTCGAGGTGCGCCCACTCGCCTTCGCGGAGTCCGCCGTAAGCATCTTTTACCTCGCCTTTGCCGCCATCCGAGCCGCCCCAATACCATGCAGCCACTCCCGGCTTTATCCAACTGAGGTCGGTCATCGTGGTCGGCGGACAGAGATTCTCGGTCATCGTGGTCTCGAAGATGTCCTTCAGCGAGCCGCAGACCACCATTCGCCAGGGCGTTTGAAACGGCAAAGTGCTGAGGATGCGATAGGATTTCTCCTCCGCATAGTCTTTCGTCGCCCCCGTCCAACTGAAGGAGAACTCGCCTTTCTGCGCTTCCGCCTTCGTCAGCGACGTGCAGAAGAAGCTGCGGCAATCGGCTTCGGAGATGAGGAGATAGTCTGTGCCGTTGAAGACGAGCGTAGGCGAGTTGTATCGCGCATCGCCGGTCTCGACGAGGGTTTGCCAGTCGGAGTAGAGCGCGTAGAGTCCCTCATAGGGATAGTTCGGGTCGTTGCCGCCCGAATTGCCAAGGAAACGGCATGCTGTACAGTTTTTCCAGCCCTCGACTCGAATGCGGCTCGCCTCCCCGGTCAAGTTGGCCGTGGAGTGTCCGGACTTAGGAATCTGGTATCGGAACGCGAATCCGTCGTCGTAGAGACGAAAGGTGACGGTCAGTTTCCAACTTCCCTTCTTCGTCGTGACCGAGAGGACGTTGCAATGGTCGCGGTACTGGCTGCGTTTGCCGACGGGTAGTGTGTAGCTGTCGTCCACGGTGTCGTTTTCCACTTTAGCCAGTTCGAGTCCTTCGCAGAAGTCAGTTGCGGAGGTTTTCAGGCCGAGAGGTGACTCTGCGACAAGCGTTCTGCCGTCGCGGCTGACGGTATAGGAGAGCGTTCCGTCCTTGAGGGAGACGGTGGCTTGCAGGCTCCCATCGGGCGACGTAACCGTGTAATCCTCAGCTTGAAACGTGAGTGCCTGCATCAAAAATGCAGTAAGTAGAATAGTCCTGATTCGCATAGTGGTGTAATTGATTTCGTCTGCAAAGTTACGAATAAGCGAGCGAAATACAAAGAGAAAAGCTGATTTTTTCTCTTTTATCTCCGAGCGGGAGTCACTTCGACCGCAGGTCAAAGTCGCGAAAAAAAGTTGAGATTCCATATATTATATTATTCAAGTTTCGGATGTTGTGATTTTGGGGGAGTTAAAGAAGTTAAAGAAGTTAAAGAAGTTAAAGGACGATACCTTGGGATG
>CAMJOE010000201.1:0-3463 GCA_946407485.1 uncultured Prevotellaceae bacterium
CCACAACCTTTTGATCCGTAGTCAAATGCTCTATTCAGTTGAGCTAAGGAGCCATCATTCCGGTGGGCGCTGAGGGATTCGAACCCCCGACCCTCTGCTTGTAAGGCAGACGCTCTGAACCAGCTGAGCTAAGCGCCCAATTCGCTTCACACGAGCACCTCGCTTGGTACTTCACTTGCGAATTGCGGTGCAAAGATACGGCAAAATCCTGAACTGGCAAAACTTTTTCAACTTTTTTTTCATGGGAAGCAAACTTTTTGTGCCCTCTCTACATTATATTATATAATAAGGCACGATTAATTGAAACTTTTTCGTATCTTTGCAGCGTGTTTATAAATGGAAAATGATTAAATAGTAAATGATATTATGGCAAAGATTAACTGCATAGGCATCCTCACCAGCGGTGGCGATGCTCCGGGAATGAACGCTGCTATTCGTGCGGTGACGCGAGCCGGCATCAGCAACGGGTTCAGCATCAAAGGTATCTATCGTGGCTACGAGGGACTCATCAAGGGCGAAGTGAAATCGTTTACCACAGAAGACGTTAGCGGCATCATAACGCGTGGCGGTACAATCCTGAAGACTGCACGATGCAAGGAGTTTATGACTCCCGAAGGCAGGCAGAAGGCCTACGAGACTTGCCAGAGCGAAGGCATTGACGCGCTCGTCGTCATTGGTGGCAATGGCTCGCTGACGGGTGCCCGCGACTTCGGCATGGAATTCGACTTCCCCGTCATCGGACTGCCAGGCACAATCGACAACGACCTTTATGGCACCGACTCTACAATCGGCTACGACACGACAATGAATACCATCATGGAGTGCGTGGACCGCATCCGCGACACAGCAAACTCGCACGAGCGCATCTTCTTCGTTGAGGTGATGGGACGCGATGCCGGTTTCCTGGCTCAGAACTGTGCCATCGCCTGTGGTGCCGAGGCTGCAATCGTGCCTGAAGAGACAACTGACGTGGACCAGCTGGCACAATTCATGGGGCGCGGCATCCGCAAGTCGAAAAAGTCGTGCATCGTCATCGTGAGCGAGAGCCCCAAGTGCGGCGCTCTCTACTATGCCGACCGCGTAAAGAAGGAGTTCCCCGGGTTCGATGTGCGCGTTTCCATCCTCGGACATCTGCAGCGCGGCGGAAGTCCGTCGGCTCACGACCGCATCCTTGCCAGCTGCACTGGTGCAGGAGCCATCGAAGCCATCAAGCAAGGACAGCGCAATGTGATGGTAGGCATCCGCAACAACGAAGTAGTCTATGTCCCGTTCAGCGAATGCATTCGCACTGACAAGCGTTTCGACAAGCGTCTCATCACGGTGCTCAACGAACTAAGCATATAAAAAATGAAGAATGAAGAATGAAGAATGAAGAGTGAAGAATTTGCTACCGCCCAGTGCTATAGCCTTTAATTTCTTTAACTCCCAACTTAATTGTGAATTATGAATTGTGCTCCGCGACTACAATCGCGCCTTGGCTGTTAGAGCATCCGAGAATTATGAATTGTGAATTATGAATTAAAAAATATGAATTATATAAACTCTCTTCTGCAATTCCTCGACAATTCGCCCGTGAACTTTCTGGCTGTCGAGACCATAAGTCAGCAACTCAAAGAGGCAGGCTTCGAGCACCTTGATGCTTGCGACAAGCTGGGCGAGATGAAGCCCGGCCGACAGTTCTTCCTCACGAAGAATGATTCGTCCGTCTATGCCTTCCGCATCGGCACAGAACTGCTTGGCGAGGCTGGCTTCCACATGATTTGTGCACATTGCGACTCGCCCACCTTCCGCATCAAGCCTAATGCCGAGATGACAGGCGATGGCGGCATCGTCCGACTCAATACAGAGGTTTACGGAGGCCCCATCATGAGCACTTGGTTCGACCGCCCGCTCACGCTTGCAGGTCGCGTCATTGTGCGCTCGGAGGACGTGATGAAGCCCGTCACCAAGCTCCTGCATGTTCGCCGCCCCTTGTTGCAAATCAGCAACTTGGCCATCCATTTCAATCGCCAAGTGAACGATGGCGTGAAGCTGAGCAAACAAAAGGACATGCTGCCCATTCTCGGCATCATCAAGGATGAGCTGGAGAAGGGCAAGCTGCTTATCAACCTGATTTGCGAGGAGCTGAAGGTGAAACAGAAGGACATCCTCGACTTCGACCTCTACCTTGCCGATGCCTCTCCTGCCTGCACTTTCGGCATACACGACGAATTCATCTCCAGCGGGCGACTCGACGACCTCAGCATGGTTCATGCGGGGCTGCAGGCTCTGTTGCAAAGCGGAAAGAAGACGCCGAAGGTGACACAAGTGCTGGCTATCTTCGACAACGAAGAGACGGGCTCGCAGACGAAGCAAGGTGCCGGCAGTCCGTTCCTCGCAAGCCTGATTGAACGCATTGTGATGGCACAAGGCGGCACGGCAGAGGACTTCCATCGCAGCATCGAAAGGGCTTTCATGGTTTCGGCCGACAATGCTCACGCCTGGCACCCGAACTACAGCGATAAGTACGACCCGACGAACCATCCCGTGCTTGGCGGCGGACCGGTCATCAAGTTCAATGCGGCACAGAAGTATGCGAGCGATGCCGTTTCAGCAGCCGTCTTTGCAAGCATCTGCGAGAAGGCAGGCGTGCCCTGCCAGCGTTTCGTGAACCATAGCGATGTGGCTGGCGGCAGTACCCTCGGCAACATTCTTGCCTCGTCGCTTCCCGTCAAAGGCGTCGATATGGGCAATCCCCTGCTTGCCATGCACAGCTGCCGCGAGACAGCCGCAACTGCAGACCATCTCTATTGCATAGAGGCCTTCCGAACCTTCTACGAAGTTCCGCCTGCAACTGAGGCTTAGCAGCAGAAGAAGGAAGTTTTTCAGTAAAAGATTTGGAGTGAAGCAATAATTATCGTACTTTTGCAAAGAAATTAAGGATAAAAGGTTATGACAGCAGTACAACTAAATGCAATGAACACCGAGCTTTGGCAGAGCATAGGAGCCATAGCCGACAGCGAATCGCTGATGAGGCGCCTGACCCGCTATGCCAAGAAGTTGCTGAAGGAACGGCAAGCCGACCCCACGCTCATGACGAAGGAAGAGTTCTTCGATAAGATTGATAGAGCCGAGAAGCAACCAGGCAAAACTTTTGCAAGTGTAGAAGAACTTGACAAATATATTCGTGCCTTATGAGCCGATATACGGTTATCATCAAAGAGGAAGCACAAGCTGACCTAAAAAAATTGCTTCGCTCTGAGCCAAAAGCATATAAAAAGGCCCTAGGGCTTATAGGCGAACTATATGAGCACCCACAAACCGGATTGGGGCATCCCGAACCGCTGAAAGGCAAGCCGGAAGGGCGATGGAGTCGCCAGATAACGAAGAAGCATAGGCTTATCTACCGCATCTTCGAGACAGAAGTCCATGTGGACGTCCTCACTGCCTACGGGCATTACGACGACAAGTGAGTTTATTCTTT
>CAMJOE010000202.1:0-3408 GCA_946407485.1 uncultured Prevotellaceae bacterium
GTGATTGCCGACTTCAACGCCTGCGAACAAATGATGCGCGGCCTCATCAAGATGGTGCACTCCGGCAACCGCATCTTCTCGCCTTCGTTGAAAATGGTCATCGGCGTGCCCAGCGGAAGTACGGAGGTGGAACTGCGTGCCGTACGCGACAGCGCAGAACACGCTGGCGGACGCGAAGTGTATCTCATCTTCGAGCCTATGGCAGCAGCCATCGGCATCGGACTTGACGTGCTCGCTCCCGAAGGCAACATGATTGTCGACATAGGCGGCGGAAGCACGGAGATTGCAGTCATCTCGCTCGGCGGCATTGTGGCCGACAAGAGCCTTCGCGTGGCGGGCGACGAACTGACAGCAGATATACAGGAGTACATGAGCCGTCAGCACAACGTCAAGGTCAGCGAGCGTATGGCCGAGCGTATCAAAATACACGTCGGCGCTGCCATGACCGACCTCGGAGAAGACGCGCCAGATGACTACATCGTGCACGGCCCGAACCGCATCACGGCACTTCCCATGGAGGTTCCCGTCTGCTATCAGGAGATTGCGCATTGCCTCGAAAAGACCATCGCCAAGATTGAGACAGCCGTCCTCAGCGCTCTCGAAGAGACGCCGCCCGAGCTCTACGCCGATATTGTGAAGAATGGCATCTGGCTCACTGGCGGCGGGGCATTGCTCAGAGGACTTGCCAAGCGCCTTACCGACAAGATTAACATCGAGTTCAAAGTCGCCGATGATCCGTTGCACAGTGTGGCAAAGGGCACAGGCGTGGCACTAAAGAACATCAACAACTTCGCCTTCCTAATGTAAATTGTGCACGATTTCATCGAGCGCATAACAGCATACGTCCACTGGGCCCTCTTCATCCTACTGGAAGCGCTCAGTGGATTCCTGCTTTTCCAATACAATCACTATCAGGGTAGTGTCTGGTTCACTCAAGCCAACACTGCTGTTGCGATGGTTCACGAATGGGAAGCAGGGGTCTTGTCATACCTGAGAATGCCGGCCGAGAATGCAGCACTCGTGCGCCGCAACATTATCTTGCAGCAGAAGCTCGATGTGCTTCGTCACGAGCTTGCCCTCACAGGGGCAGACACTTCGCAGACGCTGAAAGGACATGAGGATTTGCTGGAAAGCATGACGCTCATTCCTGCACAAATCGTCGATAACAGCGTGAGGAAGCGCGACAATATGCTTGTCATCAATGCCGGAAGCGATGAAGGCGTCGCTCCCGAGATGGGAGTAGTGAGCGGGACAGGCGTAGTCGGCATCGTCAGCGCCGTCACGCCGCACCACGCCCTTGTCATGTCGATACTCCACAGCAAGAGTAGCATCAGCTGTCGGCTGCGGGGGACAGAATACTTTGGTTATCTGAAGTGGAAGGGCGGCAAGCCATTGAGGGCCTATATGGACGACGTGCCGCGCCATGCTCAGATACAAAAGGGCGACGTCGTCGAGACAAGCGGTTTCTCTGCCGTATTCCCGGCAGGCATCTTCCTTGGCAAAGTGGCAGAAATCAACAACAGCAGCGACGGCCTGGCCTACGAGCTTGAAATACTCCTGAGCACGGATTTGGCAAACATCCGGCACGTCAACGTCATCGCCGACCATCGCAAAGAAGAACTTGATTCCCTCCTGACGCAATGATTGTCTCAACGTTAAAGCGAATGGCATGGGCCCTGTTGCTGCTTGCAATCCAGGTGCTCGTACTCGACCAGGTACATCCTTGGGGCTATGGTGCCCCCTTGTTGTGCCCGCTCATCATTATCACTCTGCCGTTGGGTACGTCGCGTTCGGAGGCATTGCTTTGGGGCTTTGGTGTGGGCTTCATTGCCGACATCTTTGCAGGCACAGCAGGTATCAGTTCGGCCGCCATGACGTTTATCGCCTTCATCCAACCGCCTTTGCTGGAGTTCATGGCGCCTCGCGACTCGGAGGAAGAGCTGCATCCGTCCTTCTCCGCCATGGGTCGATGGAACTACCTGCAGTTCATGGCCCTCCTCCTGCTTCTTCATCACGTCATATACTTTGCCCTTGAGGGTTTCTCCTACTTCCACATCGAGGACATTGCCATCAGCCTGGGCGTCAGTTATGCTGCCTCTTTGCTGCTGATTGCTTTAGTGGAGAACGTGCGTAACAAGAATGGGAACTTATGAAATCCGACTTCGAACTTGCAAAGCGTAAATACGTGATCGGCGGGGCGGCGGTGGTTATCATCGTCGTCTATCTGCTGAGGCTTTTTACGTTGCAACTGCTGAGCGAGGACTTCAAGATAAGTGCCGACTCCAACGCCTTCCTCAAGCGCATACAATACCCTGCACGAGGCGCCATCACCGACCGCAACGGCAAACTGCTCGTCTATAACCAACCCGCCTACGACGTCATGGTAATCATGACGGAACAGATAGGCGTCGATACGCTCGACCTCTGCGAAAGCCTCGACATCACCCGCGACTGGTACGAGCGCCGAATGGCTGAGATAAAGGACACGAAGCGCAATCCCGGCTACAGTCCCTACACGCAGCAGCTCTTCATGAGCCAGCTCTCGACGGAGGAGTTCAGCCGTTTCCAGGAGAAGCTCTTCCGCTTTCCGGGCTTTTACATCCAGAAGCGCAGCATCCGCCAATACAATTACCCGAATGCCGCTCACCTTCTCGGCGACATTGGCGAAGTAGGGCCGGAGGACATCGAGGCGGACCATTACTATCGGAGTGGTGACTACATCGGCAAGTTGGGCGTTGAGCGTTCCTACGAGACCGTGTTGCGGGGCGAGAAAGGAATGGAGGTATTGCTTCGCGATGCACGAGGGCGCATCAAGGGCCGCTACCAGAACGGCAAGTTCGATGAGGCTCCCGTGCCGGGTCGCAACCTTACGATGAGCATCGACCTCGAGTTGCAAGCCCTTGGCGAACGCCTCATGACGGGCAAGCTGGGCAGTATCGTTGCCATCGAGCCGAGCACGGGAGAGGTACTCTGCATGGTGTCGAGCCCCACCTACGACCCTCGCATCATGGTCGGCCGCCAGAGGGGAAAGAGCCAGAAACTGCTGGCCCAGGACCCCCACAAGCCTCTCCTCAACCGCGCCATCATGGGGCAGTACCCGCCCGGCTCTACATTCAAGACGAGTCAGGCGCTGACATTCCTGCAGGAGGGTATCATCACGCCGCAAACCGCCTACCCTTGCAGCCGAGGCTTCCACTTCAGAGGCCTCCGTGTGGGATGCCACGGCCACGGTTCGCCCCTGCCGCTCGTCCCCGCCATCGCCACGTCGTGCAACGGCTACTTTTGTTGGGGACTCTATCACATGTTTGCCAACAGGACGAAATACAAGACGGTGCAAGAGGCGATGACTACGTGGAAGGACTACATGGTGAGCATGGGCTTCGGCTACAAGCTCGGCATCGACCTGCC
>CAMJOE010000203.1:0-3360 GCA_946407485.1 uncultured Prevotellaceae bacterium
CCCTGAATCTCGAGTGTGCAGGACTTGATGCCCGCGTCGTCGCCGTCGAGCAGGTTGCTGACCACGCACTTGTAGCCGTGTGTCTCGGCGTAGCGCATGTACATTCGCATGAGCATCTGCGCCCAGTCCTGAGCTTCCGTGCCGCCAGCGCCCGAGTTTATCTTGAGCACAGCATCCATCGCGTCTTCCTCGCGGCGCAGCATGTTCTTCAGTTCAAGTTCCTCGATGGCGGTAATGGCTTTGGCATAAAGCGCGTCCACCTCGTCTTCGGTGACGAGTTCCTCTTTGTAGAACTCGAAAGCAGTATCGAGCTCGTCGCAAAGCGTCTTGACCTCGGCATAGCCTTTGAGCCACTTCTCGAGGCTTTTGACAAGCTTCATCTGTGCCTCGGCGCGCTTCTGGTCGTCCCAAAAGCCCGGGGCTTGCGTGCGGAGCTGTTCCTCTTCGTACTGTATCTTCTTGCCGTCGATGTCGAGATAGCGATTGAGCTGTTCGGTGCGCTCCTTGACTTCTTTCAGTTGGTCTTGGGTAATCATTTATGGGGTTAATGGGTTTTATGGGGTTAATGGGAGGCCCGACGGAGAAGTGTCGGGCGCAATGGCTATTCTTGGTACATCTTTGCTATCTGTTCCTTGTAGAGTTCGTTGAGGACAGGTCGCTTCACCTTCAGCGTGTTGGTGAGCTCGCCGCGCTCCATGCTGAAGGGTTCGGGCAGGAGTGTGATGCGCTTCACCTGCTCGTAAGAAGCGAGGTCCTGTTGGATGGTCTCGATGCGGTCCATGAGGAACTGCACGATTTGCTCGTTCTGGCAGAGGTCGGCCCGCGAGCTGAAGGCGATGCCACGCTTCCTTGCCAGGTCCTCGAGCAAGCCGTATTCGGGAATGACGAGTGCCGAGACGAACTTGTGCTGGTCGGCAATGATGACAATCTGGTCGATGTAGCGGTCCACGCAGAACTTCGACTCGAGCATCTGCGGCGCGATGTACTTGCCGTTGCTCGTCTTGAAGAGATCCTTGATGCGCTCCGTCATGAAGAGCTCGCCGTCCTTCATGTAGCCGGCATCGCCTGTGTGGAACCAGCCCTCGTCGTCGATGGTCATTGCCGTAATCTCAGCTTTGCGGTAGTAGCCCTTGGTGATGGTATCGCCCTTGAGCAGAATCTCGTTGTTCTCGCCGAACTTAACCTGCACGCCATCCAGCGGACGGCCTATGGAGCCAAGCGTGATGGGCTGGTTCCATCGGTCGCAAGAGACGGTGGCTGTGCTTTCTGTGAGTCCGTAGCCCGTAATCATCAGGATGCCCGCCGAGCGCACAAACTCCTCGATGACAGGCGGTATGGCAGCTCCGGCGGTGGGGAAGAAGTTGCCGCGCTCCAGTCCAAGCGTCTTGAGCAGCAGGGCGATGACGGTCTTCTCGTAGAAAAGGTATTGCATCTTGAGGGCAAGCGGCGGGGTGAGACCCCGCATCTTGTAGTCGACGTTGTAGGCCTTGCCGATGCGCAGGGCGTCCTCGAGCATCCGGCGCTGAATGGGAGAGGACTCGTTCATCTTCTCCTGCACGCCGCTGTACACCTTTTCCCAGAAGCGCGGCACGGCGCACATGCACGTCGGATGCACTTCGCGCAGGCTCTGCAGGATGTCGGCAGGACGGCGGTTGACGGCCAACGTGCAGCCCGTCTTCAGGCAGAGATACGACCATCCGCGCTCGAAGACATGGGTGAAGGGCAGGAAGTTCATGATGAGGTCCTTGTCAGAGAGCGGCAGGGCCCCGACGTGGCCTCGGAAGGCGGCATTGTACATCTTGTGCGTCAGCATGACACCCTTGCTGATGCCCGTCGTGCCGCTTGTGTAGAGGATGTTTGCGAAGTCGTCCTCCTGCACTTCCGAGGTGAGCTTCCTTATCTCTTCGCTATGGTCTTTGCCGTCGGACAGCGCCAGGAACTCGTCGAAATAGAGGCTCACGTTGTCTTGCGGGTCTTTCTCCACGGAAGGGTCGAAGATGATGAGCTTCCGCATAGCCTGCTCAATCTTGAGTATGCGGTAGGCCGTGTCGTACTGGTACTGCTCGCCGACGAAGATGTAATGAATCTTGGCGTCGCTCACCATGTACTTGACTTGCATCTCGCTCGCTGTGGCATAGAACGGGATGGTGACTGCCCGGATGCCATAGGCGCCGAAGTCCACGAACATGCATTCGGGCATGTTTTGCGAGAAGGTAGCAATGTTCTCCTGCACCCCGACACCCAGTTCGAGCAGCGAAGCCGATACGCGACTCACGGTCTGGGCAAAACTTTCCCACGAAATCTCCTTCCACTTCTGCAGCTCGTCGTCGCGATAAAGCATGGCAGCGCGCTTGCCGTAGACGGCAGCTTGACTCTGGATAAGCGAGGGGAGTGGACTGGGATTCTGCATAGTCAT
This sequence comes from uncultured Prevotellaceae bacterium, assembly GCA_946407485.1. Taxonomy (GTDB): domain Bacteria; phylum Bacteroidota; class Bacteroidia; order Bacteroidales; family Bacteroidaceae; genus Physcousia. The sequence continues at coordinate 2,417 of CAMJOE010000203.1, forward strand.
TTTGTGCTTTGGTAGCACAAAGATACGACTTTTAATTCATAATTCATAATTCATAGTTCATAATTTTATTATTTTTCGTAACTTTGCGCTGTAAAATGGTATTGTATCATGGTCAATGTTCAATGTTCAATGCTCAATGAGCGGGCGGTGGAGTTGCTGTGTCGGCTCATTGAAGTGCCGCGTGTGAGCAGGGAAGAGAAGGCGGCTGCCGACCTCCTGCAGGACTATATGCAGGGTGAACTCGGGCTCGAGGTAAAGCGCATCGGCAACAACCTCTGGTCGCAGCAGCCGAATTTCGATGCCAAGAAGCAGACCCTGCTCCTGAACGCCCATATCGACACCGTGAAACCCGTGGCCGGCTGGCAGCGTGACCCTTTCAAGGCGACTCGCGAAGGTAGCCGCATCTACGGGCTTGGTGCGAACGACGACGGTGCGAGCCTGGTCGCTTTGCTACATGTCTTCGCCGCCCTCAAAGAGGAAGGAACTCCTTATAACCTCGTTTTCCTGGCGAGTGCCGAAGAGGAAGTGAGCGGGAAAGGCGGCATAGAGAGCGTACTGCCGCTGCTCCAGAAGATTGACGTCGCTCTTGTCGGAGAGCCGACAGGTATGCAGCCGGCCATCGCCGAAAAGGGTCTGATGGTGCTCGATGTCACGGCGCACGGCAAGGCGGGGCACGCAGCCCGCGACGAGGGCGACAATGCCATCTACCGAGCCATCGAGGACATCGAGTGGTTCCGCAACTATAAATGGGAAAAGGTCTCGCCCTTGCTCGGTCCGGTCAAAATGACGGTCACCATCGTGAATGCAGGGACGCAGCACAATGTCGTGCCCGACACCTGCACATTCACCGTCGATGTCCGCTCGAACGAGTGCTATACGAATCGCGAATTATTCGATGAAATCGGCAAAAATGTAAAGTCGGAGGTCAAGGCCCGCAGCTTCAG
>CAMJOE010000204.1:0-3282 GCA_946407485.1 uncultured Prevotellaceae bacterium
GGAAGGGATTGTCGTAGTGCAACTCCGTCTTCGCTTCCGGCATTGCCTGCCGGAAATAAGTCGCCACTTCGCGATACAGTTGTTTGCGCGTCATCTTTCTTTTTTGAAAGGTTACTCAGTAAGACCTCCTAACCCCCTTTAGGGGGGAATCTCAAACGCTGCCTGCGGGGATTGCTTTTTCCTATTTTCTAATCTTGCTTTTCTTGACCCCTTCGAACGTCATCTTGACGGGCTGTATGGTGCCGTCGGCGTTGAAGATGAGCTTGTCGATGCAGGTCACGCGGTGGTTTCCGTCGCGTTCCTCGAGCGGACGACGGTGGTAGATGATGTAGTACTCATCCTTGCCGGGCACCTTGATGACGCTGTGATGGCCGGCGCCGCGAGCGATGCTCTCATCCCTCTGCAGTATCTTGCCCTTCAGCGTAAAGGGTCCGAAGGGACTGTCGCTGATGGCGTAGGCCACGCTGTAGTCGGGGCCGGTCCAGCCGCCTTGGCTCCACATGAAATAGTACTTGCTGCCGCGCTTCAGCATGAAGGGGCCCTCAACGTATTCCTTGCTGGGCGTTATCTCGTGGAACTTCTGTCCGTCTTCCCACGGGATGATGGAAAGGAGGTCGGGGCTCAGCTTGCAGACGTTGCAGTGCCGCCAGCCGCCGTAGAACATATAGTACTGTCCGTCGTCGTCGCGGAAGACGAACTGGTCGATGGGCTGTGCGCCGTTGACAATCTCGTTGATGAGCGGTTTGCCGAGAGCGTCTTTGTAGGGGCCTTCGGGACGGTCGCTGACAGCCACGCCGATGCCGCCCACTTCGCCTTCATGCACGTCGTTGCCGCCGAAGAAAAGGTAGAACTTGTTGTTTGCCTCGATGATGGCGGGCGCCCAGAGCGCGCGGCGAAGCCAGGGAATGTCGGCCTTGGTGATGACGTTCTCGTGCTTCGTCCAGTTCACGAGGTCTTTGCTCGAGAAGGCGTCGAAGTGGAGCTGCTCGTCGTAGGGAGCGCTGTAAGTAGGGAAGACCCAGTACTTGCCGTCGAGCACGGCGCCTTCCGGGTCGGCATACCAGCCCTCGAAGATGGGGTTGCCACTGGTCTTTTTCTTCTTTGCGTCAGCTGTGCCGACGATGCAGCACAGGGATAGGATAATGATGAGGTGTCTCATAGGACTGAGTGGTTTGATGGATTTTATTCGATGATGCCTGCTTTCTCGAGGATGGGGATGACGCGGCTGGCTTGCATGCGTTTGTCCTTGTCCTTCTCGGCGTAGTATTTGTCGTGCAGTTTGGTTAGGTTCTGGCTCAGGAGGAGCTTGTCCATAAGCTGGTCGTCTATAGGCACTATGGTTGTTTGCTTCTCGTCTTCGGATGAAGGAGCAACAATGTGGCAAACGGGATGTTTCATGGACTTAGTGGCTTGCATGCCTCCCATCGTGCCACCGATTATGCCTCCTGCTAAGCCTGCCACGGCTCCGCCTATTGCTCCTCCTTGTACAGCTATTGCTCCTATTGTAGCCGCCATAGCTCCCGCCATCTGGGAGGAGTTGTAATCGGCCGGCATGATGTTGCTGGTGAAGACGATGTTGTAGCGGTTGATGCGGGCGGCCTTGCAGAAGCCTTTACCCATACTTTGCTTGCCGCACTTCAGCCTGTGACCATTTACGAAGAGTGTCTTTCCTTGCATCGCAGCAAAGGATTTCTTCATCGTCGCGTCGGTGGCTTTGTCTCCCGTGGTCAGTTTATAACCGCCTACTCCCCACAGGAACACATAGCCGTTCCCGTGCTTTTTGCTGTAGAGGGTGTCCAGCGGCTGCCACTTGTCGTTGACGAAGTCTTCGTACGAGTTGCAGTATTTGCATTGGCTCATGGAATCGGCAGCAATGAGCAAGAACAGGCAGAGCGATAGAAGTCGTGTGTTCATCGCTGTTTATTCCTCAATGATGCCTTTGCGCTTCTTGGTCAGGACTTGCTCCTCGACCTCCATTGTGGAGAGGGCGTCCATGAAGCCATTGAAGATAGCCTCTACGCGGTCCACCGTCATGCGGCGGAACTTGCCGCTGCGGGGATAAAGCTTCGTGCCCTTCTTGTTGACGGCGACCCTGTCCGTTATCCACTCCTCTGCCTTGTACGGCACGCCGTTCTTTCCGTCCATGTCCTCGTTGTAATAGTAAGAGATTTGAGTGAGGACAAGGCTGACCTTCTTCCCTTTCACGCTGGCATTGAGGAGATAGCGGAAACGGGTACGGTCGAGGTTGAGGAAGAGGTGGCTGAAGGTCATGTATTCGTCCACGCGGGCCACGACGGTGCCGTTCTCTTTCTCTTCGGAGATGATGCGTGTGTAGTCGGAATTAGGGAATTGGATGGCGCCGGCTACAAGGGAGTTCTTGACGTAGGCGAGCAGTATGTCGTAGATTTGCTGTTCGCTTTTGTCGGTGACGCTGAAGTTCTTCTGGAAGGTGACGACGCCTTCCACTTCGGGCACTGCGCCAAGCAGGTACTTAGGGTCTTTCATGTAGTCCCTCTTGCCTGCCATAAGGCAGAGGGGCAAGCAGAACAGAAGCATAAAGACCCCTACAAACCTCCCCTTAAAGGGAAGGCTTAATAATGAGTTAGCTTTCATAGTTTGCATATTATTTATATTAAACGTTTAATCATTCATTTGCCATCTGTCTCCCTCCCTTTAAGGGAGGGCCGAGGTGGGTCTTCTACTCGTATCTTATCGCCTCGATGGGGTCCATGAGTGCTGCTTTTCGGGCGGGAACGTATCCGAAGAAGATGCCGATGAAGGCACAGATGCAGAAGCTGAGGCCTACGCTCCAGAAGGGAACGCTGCTGGGCATCATCAGTACATCTCTTGCCAGCCAGCTGCCTGCATAGCCGAGAGCCACGCCAAGCAAGGCGCCCGTCAGCGATATCATGACACTTTCGATGAGGAACTGGCTCATGATGTCGATGCCTCGGGCACCTACACTCATGCGCAGACCAATCTCTTTCGTGCGCTCCGTCACGCTCACCAGCATGATGTTCATGATGCCGATGCCTGCCACGAGCAGCGAGAAGGCGGCGGCCACGACGAGGATGAGGGTGATGGTGTCCATCGTGGACGACATCGTCTCCATCCATTCTGCTTGCGAGCGGATGGTGAAGTCGTCCTCTGCATCGTCCTTGAGCTTGTGGTTGCGGCGCAGTATCTGGGTCACCTCTTCAATGGCATCGTCGCTCAGTTCTTCAGCCAGGGCGCTCATCACGATGCTGCCAAAGAAGGTCTGGGCTGAGATGCGCTTCATGA
>CAMJOE010000205.1:0-3182 GCA_946407485.1 uncultured Prevotellaceae bacterium
GAGGTGCTCGGGGCTGACTATACCGAGACGCTCGACGAGTTCTGGAGCTGGGGCGAAGTGCTGATGGCCGACTTCGACGACATCGACAAGCACCTTGCCAACGCTCAGGCCATCTTCACCAACATTGCCGACCAGGAACGCCTCAAGAGCCTCGACTATCTCGACCAAAATCAACGCGAGACGCTGGAACGCTTCTTTGGCCACTTCTCCCTAAAGAACAGCACGAAGCTTCAGGAGAAGTTCCTCAAGACGTGGGACCACATGTTCGAGATTTACACACGCTTGAACGAACGCCTCCGTGCTGATGGCAAGCTGTGGGAGGGCGCGCTCTATCGCCATGTCATCGAGCAGATGAAAGCCGACGAGAGCCTTGTCCTGAAGTTCCTCGAGGGCAAGCGGGCTGTCGTCTTTGCTGGCTTCAACGTGCTGAACGATGTGGAGCAGGCCATGATGCGTCTCGTCCAGCGGGAGGGCAAGGCGCGCTTCTATTGGGACTACGACGTCTACTATTGCGACCCGAAAAAAGACTACGAGGCGGGCTACTTCATGAAGCAGAACCTCGTGAACTTCCCCAATGCCATCAGCGAGGATGCTGAGTTCGACAACTTCAGCCACCTCAGCGACGTGACCTTCATCGCCTGCTCCTCCGACAATGCTGCGGCACGATACGTCAACACATTTATAAATGAAGTATTAAGAAAGAAGAATGAAGAACTGGCTGCCGCCACGACGCCAAAAGGCAACTCTGATTCGTCAATCTCTGCTCTTCAATCTTCACTTGCTGTCGTTCTCTGTAACGAAGCACTGATGCAGCCTGTCCTTCATGCCATTCCCGAGTCGGCGAACGAGGTAAACGTCACGATGGGATTCCCCATTGCCGACACTCCCGTTTACGGCATCGTCATGGCTTTACTGAAGCTGCAGATTGATGGCTACGATGCCGGGAGGAAGCGCTTCCGCCATCCTTTCGTCTTGGCCTTGCGAAGGCAACCGCTCTTCGAGTTGCTCAACGAAGAGGACTGCTTCAACTATCAAGGCAACGACACGAAGAAACTGCTCGACTATCTGCTCCGGCTCGTTCGGCAGATTGCCCGACACTACGCACAGATTGAGGAGCCCAACCTCTTCGAACAACTCTACAGCGAGACCGTCTTCCGCATCGACAGGATGCTTTGCCTGTTTCGCGACGCTTCAATCTTCAACCTTCAATCTTCAATTAATCCGACAACCTTGCGTCGCCTCCTTCGTCAGATGATGACGGGCACAAAGATTCCTTTCCATAGCGAACCTGACCGAGGACTGCAGATGATGGGAATGCTCGAGACGCGCCAGCTGGACTTCGAGAGCATCCTCATGCTGTCCGTCGAGGAAGGCAACCTGCCGCGTAGCTCGCACGCCAACTCGTTCATCCCCGAGACTCTTCGCGAAGCGTTCGGCCTGACAACTCAAAGGCACCGCATCGCCGTCTATGCCTACTACTTCTATCGCCTCGTCGGGCGCTGCAAGCACTTGACCTGCGTCTATAACGAAAGCACAAACGAGGGCGTGCAGCACGAGATGTCGCGCTTCCTGCGGCAGATGCTGGCCGAGACGGACATCCCCATCAAGACGCGCTGGCTGAGGAGCGAGCCCAAGCCCCAGACATCGCAGCCTCCTGAAGTCAGTAAGACACCCGAGGTGATGGCACTCCTTCGGCATCGCTACGACCAAAGCCTGCCCGATGGCGAGCACATCACGCTGAGCCCCTCTGCCATCAACACCTATATAAATTGTCCGATACAGTTCTACCTGAACAACGTCTTGCGCATTCGTCGGGAAGAAGACCCCGAGGAAGGCATCTCGGCAGACATCATCGGCGATATCTTCCACGACACTGCCGAGTTCTTCTACGAGAGGCTGCAACAACGCTATGGCACGGACACCATCACTGCCGACATGCTTCGTGACCCCAAAGAACTCGAACCGATGCTCGACACCGCATTCGACGTCTGCTGGTTCCACCCGACAGAAGACTATGACCGCCTGCCTGTCATTCGAGAGCGCTACAAGACCCTCTCTAACTCCCCCAAGGAGGAGGACAAAAAGTCTCCCTTTAAGGGAGATTTAGAGGGTCTCTACAAGGGCACCACCCTCATTGCCCGCGATGTGTTGCTGCGCTACCTGCAGGAGCTCATTCGCTTTGATGCCAGGCTTGCGCCCTTCCGCATCATCGGAACAGAAGAAGACAGGAATACCGAGTTCGTGGTGCAAGGCGCATCGCTCAAGGTGGGTGGTCGCATAGACCGAATCGACGAAGCGGACGGACACATTCGCATCGTGGACTACAAGACTGGCTCATACAAGCTCAAGGACAAGGTGAAGATGGAGGATGTGATAGGTCTGGACAAAGGACATGTGCCCTACTATCTGCAAACCTTCCTCTATGCTTTAGCCGAGATGGAGAATACTGAAGCCACTCTTCCCATTCAGCCCATCCTTTTCTTCCCCTTTAAGGCAGCCAGTCCTGACTACGACCCTTCGCTCAGGATTGACGGAGAGGTTGTCGATGACTTCGGAAGTCAATATGCTGAAGCCTTTCGCGAGGGCTTGCAAAACATTCTTGCCGACATGTTCAACCCCGACAAACCCTTCACTTGCCCCGCAGACGCCAAGGTCTGCGAGTACTGCAAGCTCGGCCAAATCTGTGGAAAGAAACTTTAATCTGTAAAACATAAAATATAACAATGAACATCAAAACAAAGCTCTTCTCGCTGCTCTTCGTCCTTGGTATCGGACAGGCAGTAGCACAGCCTCTTTGCATTCCTACAGTACAAGAGATGACACTGGCCGAAGGCACCATCGAGGTGTCGGGCATCACGAATGTCACCTACAATGACGCGTCTCTGCAATTCGTAGCAGAGTACTTGGGAAAAGCATGGAATGCCCCCGCCTCTCTGCAGAAGAAAGGCACAGACTCTTCCATCTTCCTCTCCATCAAACCCGATAAGAAGCTTGAGGGCGAGGGCTATCGCCTCTCCATCAGTCCGAAGGGCATCACCGTTCAAGCCACCACGCCTCAAGGTGCTTTGTGGGGAGCACAGACCTTGCTTCAGATGAAGGACACGCACTTCGCTAAGAACAATGCCGGCGTGATAACAAAGGGAACGTTTCCTTGCCTCACCATCACCGACAAGCCCGACTAC
>CAMJOE010000206.1:0-3170 GCA_946407485.1 uncultured Prevotellaceae bacterium
CTGAAGAACATTCCCGCCTACGAGCGTGCCAGCGAGCAGCTCAACCAGGTAAGCAAGAAGTGGCAGGCAGAAGTCGATGCCCTGACCACAGAAGCGCAGACCTTATATAAGAACTACCAGTCGGAAGCTGTCTTCCTGAGCGAGGAGCAGAAGACCAAGCGCGAAGATGCCATCGTGGCAAAGGAGAAGGAGGCTGCCGAGCTGAAGAAGAAGTACTTCGGTCCCGAGGGCGAGCTCTACAAGAAGCGCGAAAGCCTGATGGCTCCCATTCAGGAGGAGATATACAATGCCGTAAAGGACATCAGCGACCAGAAGGGCTACAGTCTCGTCCTGGACCGTGCGAGCGATGCCGGCATCATCTTCGCAAGCCCGAAGATTGACATCTCGAACGAAGTGCTCACCAAGCTGGGATACAACTAAATGAAAATAAGAAAATAAGAGATTGAGATAATAAGAAATTGAGAAAATAAGATAATAAGATAATAAGAAATTAAGATAATAAGAAAACATTATGAAAAAGATTCTGATTGCCATCCTTATGATGGCTCCCTTGAGCCTTTGCGCTCAGAAGTTCGCTCACTTCAACACTGCCGACATCATTCCCAACATGAAGGAATACACCACCGCGATGGAGGAGATGCAGGCTATGCAGAAGCAGTATGAGGACGACATGAAGCTCATGCAGGACGAGCTGCAGAAGAAGAGCGAAGAGTACCAGAAGGAACAGGCTAACCTGCTGGACAACGTACGCCAGCGCCGCGAACAGGAACTGAACGACCTCTACACCCGTCTGCAGCAGTCCTATCAGGACAACCAGGCTGCCCTGCAGAAGGCTCAGGCTGAGAAGATGAACGCCATCAGCGAGAAGGTGCTGGCTGTCGTCAAGAAGATTGGCGAGGAAGGTGGCTACGTCTATATCGTGGACACCAGCGCAGGCGTGATTCCTTACGTTAGCACAACCCTCAGCACCGACATCACCGCTCAGGTCAAGAAGGAACTGGGAATCCAATAAAAGGTGAAAAGGTGAAACGTTGAAAACTTAAAAGGGGAAAAGGCCTCAATAACCTGTAAACAATAACCAATAAGCATTAACATGAAACGCTTATCATTCATCCTCCCATTCCTGCTTTTCTGCCTCGTGAGCTCGGCTCAGATACAGTTCGGCTACATCAGCTACGAGCAAGTGCTGAAGGAGATGCCGGAGTATGCTAAGGCAAAGCAGGACTTGGCAGCTCTGAAAGCCAAATACGAGGCAGAGGCGCAGAAGGGCGAAGAGGAGTTTCAGCGCAAATTCGTCGATTTCCTGCAAGGGCAGAAGGACTTCCCGCAGACCATCATGCAGAAGCGTCAGGCCGAGCTTCAGGCTCTCATGGACAACGGCGTGGCTTTCCGCATGAAGTCGCAGGAACTGATTGCACAGGCCGAGAAGGACATGATGCAAGAGGCTCAAAAGCGCCTGAACCGCGCCCTTCTCGAGGTCGGCGTGGAGCTGGGCTACGGCTATATCCTCAACACCGACGGCAACAGCTGCCCCTACATCAATCCCGTGGTGGGCGTGGATGTGACGGACATCGTGCGCAAGAAGCTCGGGCTCGCCGTGCAAGAAGAGCCTACGCAAGCCGCTCCTGCGCAAGCCGCTCCTGCACAAGCTGCACCTGCACAAGCCGCACCTGCACCTGCTCAAGAAGAGAACAAGCAGTAAACTGACAAATATGACGAGCGGTCCTATCGGAGTCTTCGACTCGGGCTATGGCGGGCTGACCATCCTGCGGGAGATACGCAAGATGATGCCGCAGTACAGCTATCTGTACCTTGGCGACAATGCCCGTGCGCCCTATGGTGAACGCTCGTTCGAGGTCGTCTATGAGTTCACTCGTCAGGCCGTCCGCTATCTCTTCGGCCAAGGCTGCCCTTTGGTCATCCTGGCTTGCAACACGGCTTCTGCGAAGGCTCTGCGCACCATTCAGCAGGTGGACCTTCCGAAGCTCGACCCAGGGCGGCGGGTGCTTGGCGTGATTCGCCCTACGGTGGAGGTCGTGGGGAATCTGTCCAGGTCGCGCCACGTCGGCATCATGGCTACCGAAGGAACCACCCGCAGCTGCACCTACGACCTCGAGATTGCGAAGCTCTGGCCCGACATCAAGGTGACCGGCGAAGCCTGTCCGATGTGGGTGCCATTGGTGGAGAACAATGAATACGACAGCGACGGGGCGGATTACTTCGTGAAGACTCGGATAGACCACCTGATGAGTCGCGACCCACTGATTGACAACGTGATACTTGGCTGCACGCACTACCCCTTGCTGCTCGGCAAGATTCGGAAGTACATGCCTGAGAGCGTGAACGTTATCGAGCAAGGCGGCTATGTGGCAACGAGCCTCAGGGACTATCTGGGCAGGCATCCGGAGATGGAGGAGCGCGTCTCGAAAGATGGCTCCATCCGCTTCCTGACCACCGAGCGAGCTGAGCAGTTTCAGCAGAAAGCCGCCGTCTTCATGGGCGAACCCCTCGAAGCAGAGCGCGTCCAGCTATGAAGCAAAGCACGACGCAAGTCAACTATGAATTAAGAATTATGAATTATGAATAGTGAACTATGAATTATGAATTATGAACTATAACTCCGACACTATCGTCATCATCCCGACCTACAACGAGCGGGAGAACATCGAGGCCATCATTCGAGCTGTCACTTCGCTGGAGAAGCCTTTCGACATCCTTGTCATCGACGACGGGAGTCCCGACGGCACGGCCGGCATCGTGAAAGGCCTGATGGCTGATGAGTTTGCAGGGCGCGTGCATATCGTTGAGCGACAGGGCAAACTGGGACTGGGCACAGCCTACATCTGCGGCTTCAAATGGGCGCTGGAGCACGGCTACGACTATGTCATCGAGATGGACGCCGACTTCTCTCACTCGCCGAATGACCTGCCCAGGCTCTATGCCGCCTGCCACGACGAGGGCTTCGACGTCTCCGTCGGCAGCCGTTACATTACGGGTGTCAACGTCGTGAACTGGCCCATCGGGCGCGTCTTGATGAGCTACTATGCCTCTGCCTACGTCCGCACGGTGCTCGGCATCAAGCTTCGCGACACCACCGCCGGCTTCGTCTGCTGGACGCGCAAAGTGCTCGAAACCATCTGCCTGGACGACATCCGCTTCAAGGGCTATGC
>CAMJOE010000207.1:0-3158 GCA_946407485.1 uncultured Prevotellaceae bacterium
TCGTCAGAAACACCGATGAGAGAGGACCTAAAAGGAAGAGAGAGAAATTTTCCCCAGACAGCATAGTTCTCTTTCCCCTGCTGTGGGATTTCTCTTTCCTTGCTGAAGAATTTCTCGAAAGGATGTGTGGAGTTTAGCGAAGCACCTTGTGGACTTTGCCGTCGCGGGACTTCGTGATGTAGATGCCGGGCTGCTGCGGACGGGCTACTGACCTGCCGTCGAGCGTCCATTGACCATTGACGATTGACGATTGACCATTGGACATCGGACGTTCGACATCGTCCGACGGCACCTCCGAGATGCCGGTCCATTCGCCGGTACTCATCAGCTCCATGTACGCGCGCAGTTCGTCGATGGCCTGCGGCAGCTGCTCGTTGGTGAGGTCGAGCGCAGAGAGGTTCTTCTGGTACACGTTGGCATAGTAGGCGCGAAGAAAGCCCTTGGCCTCTTCGCTGTAAAGGTTGCTGGCGAGCAACGCCTCGGCCTCGGCTGCCACCTGCTTGTACTCGGCCCACAGCTCCGCATTGACGGCGATTTCCTCCCACGCAGCATCGATGGTTTGCATGGCAGCGATGGCGCTCGCCCTGTCGCTGGCTGTCGCGCTGAATGCCGTGTTGTAGGCGCTCAGATAGCTATTACTGACGGTCACACTGGTATAGCTGACCTTTTTCTTCTTCATCTCCGTGAGCCACTGACGGTATGCGGTCTCCTGGTTGCCGTAATACGTGAGGCTGAAGTCGTCGAAGACGCACCAGTCCTGACCTGCTGCCTGGGTCTTTCGGACGCCAAACGTGAGCGTATGGTCATCGACGCCGGCGAAGATGATATTGTCGTAGGCGCCGACCGTATGCATATAGTACTCCGCCGCTATCATGTCGTCGGGGATGTAGTATTTGCGGGTGCCGCTGGTGGCATACGCTTCGCGGCCCACGCCCTTCGCGCTGTTGACGGTCTTTGAAAAGGGCGAGACGATGGGGAATGTGAGTGTCACGGAGCCGGTCGTCGAATAGAGTCGGGCATTGCGAAGCGCCAGGTCGCGCGCCTTATAGTGTTCGTAGGCCTCCTGCGGCTCGCCGGCGCGGTAGAAGGCTTTGCAGGCGATGGCATAGACGCCGTTTGGGAGGTCGGTGACGGTCTGGTAGGTGTCGAAGTCGCGATTGAAGTGCTCGGCGTTCTCCTTAGGGTTATCGGCGCCGAAGGCATCGCCGGCCCAGCCCTCCAGCATGTTACTGTTGAAGCGGGGATTCACGATGCGTGCCGTCATGTCAATGGTCTTGCGATAGGTCGCGTCGTCCTCCCCCACCTGAGTCATGTCGCGGAGATAGCGGAAGTTATTGGCGATGATGGCGTCCACGAGCTCTTGTCCGCGCGTCTGGTAGCCGTTGCTCGTGTCGACGCCCACGTAGTCGGCCAGGATGATGCCGGTGGGGCCGGCCGTGTTCGACGGGTCGGCCAGGTAGTCGATAATGGCGGCGTTGGTGTGTGCCGCGTTGTCGCGATAGCCGTCGCTCGACGATACTTCCTGGTCCACGATGAATGGGATGTAGAGCCTCGACGTCTTGGAGTAGGCCGAGGCAAAGTTATAGACCCAGACGATATCCGTTGCCGTGTTCGTCTTGTGCTTAGTGCTGAAGTCGAGCATTTGGCGGACGCCGGCCACCTTACGGTCGAGGTCGCCATCGCGCCACGTCTCGGCGAAGTCCTGCATGTAGAGGACGGCCGTCGCGCCACTCGCTCCCTGGATGCGGCCGTTGCGCTGCGCATTCCAGTCCAACTGCCCGGTCCAGTTCCTGAAAAAGCCTCCGACGGGCTGGCTGGCGTATTCGTTGCGGCTGAGCAACAGCATCTTGCCGCGCATGTCACCCACCGTCAGCTCCTTCTTGAAATCCACGAAGAAGTCCTTCAAGTCGTTGCGACCCAGCAGTTCAAGCAGTCGCTCGCCGTAGTTGCTCGCATTGTCGTCGCCGTCGGTTTCGTGGAGGAGGTGTATCACGACGAATTCCGAGGGGTTTTCCCTCAGCTTGTCGCGCAGGAAGGCAAGTGCGTCGTCGAAGCGCAGGTTGGTAGGCACGATGCCGTGGTTGACGTTCATGTAGCCATCCTTAACGCACGGACGGAGGTCGAAGGCACGTACGCCGATGTTCCACTGCTCCTCGAGGCTGCGGTCCTGAGTGCGTGCGTACTTGTCGCCAAAAGGTCCGTAGATGGAAGTCCCGACGCCGGGAAAGCCGTTGCCGGTGCCCGTATCGTGGCTGCCTGGTATGGAAAGGGTGCAGACGTAAGCATCGTCGGGCAGACGCTTCATCCAGTTGTCGGCATGGAGAGGCAAGGCAAGTGCCAAGAGCACAAGTAGGGTCTGAATATACTTCATGATTTGCAGTTTATGGTTATGTTTTTGATGCAAATATATAAAAAGATTAAGGATTAAGGATTAAAGATTAGGGATTTTTTTCTATCTTTGCGCACAAAATAAACAAACGCGTATGAAAAGCATACTTTTCGTGTGCCACGGGAACATCTGTCGCAGCCCGATGGCCGAGTTCATCATGAAAGACCTGGTGCGCAAGGCGGGCCGGGAGGATGAGTTCTGCATCGAGTCGGCTGCCACCTCGACAGAGGAGATCGGAAACGGCGTGTATCCGCCTGCCCGCCGAAAGCTGGCAGAGCACGGCATATCGTGCGACGGAAAGACTGCCAGGCAGATGACAAGGCGCGACTATGCGCAGTTCGACCTGCTCGTAGGCATGGACGAATGGAACATCCGCAATATGAAAAGCATTTGCGACGGCGACCCGGAGGGCAAGATACACAAGCTGCTCGACTTCACCAGCAGACGCGGCGACGTGGCCGACCCGTGGTACACGCGCGACTTCGAGGCCACGTGGCGCGACGTCTCGGAAGGCTGCCAGTGCCTCCTCGCATCGCTCTGATACTCACATCATATCACACATCAATATGTCAGACAGACAGGAAAAGGTGCTCACGTTTCTCCGCGAGCACGACATACCGTTCACTTGCTACGAGCATCCCGAGGGAAAGACCATCGAGGAAGCAAAGCGGTGGTGGCACGACGACGGGTCGGTGCATTGCAAAAACATCTTCATGCGCAACCACAAAGGCAATCAGCACTACCTCATCTGCTTCCATTGCGACCACGA
>CAMJOE010000208.1:0-3158 GCA_946407485.1 uncultured Prevotellaceae bacterium
CGACCGCAAGAACCACACCTTCGGCATCGGCTTCAACATCGACTTTTAAGAGCGTGAGGATTTATAATTGAGGATTGGAGATAGAAAGATTGAAAATTGATAATTGAAGATTGATAATTGAAACGCCGCTCGGGAAATCTCGGGCGGCTTTTTTTGTGTAGATTCCAAACGACACACAAGTAAATTGCAAACGACACGTTAGTAAATCGCAGTCCTTACACTAGTGGACTGCAGTCCACCCACTAGTAAACTGCAGTCCTCCCACTAGTAAACTGCGAACTACACTCTAGTAAAATGCAAACGACACGTTAGTAGTTTGCCAACGACATGTGGGTAGCTGGATTCAACCGCGTGTTTACCTCGCCCAAATCCCGTCTGTTCCTGCCCCCAGACGGCTTTTTTGTTTTTTTTACGAACCGCTCTGCAAAATAATTCCTCATTCTTCTTTCTAAATTCTTATTTTATTCGTATCTTTGCACCCCAAAAGAAATGTTGTATTATAAATAATGTATTATAGATAACGTAAAAGCACTATATGAGCAAGAAATTCACTGAACGCAACAAGCTCAATCTGAGCGACGTAAATAAGGAAGTGCTCCAGCAATGGGACGAGGAAGACGTCTTCCACCAGAGTATATCCGAACGAGAGGGTTGTCCTTCGTTCGTCTTCTACGAAGGCCCCCCATCTGCAAACGGACATCCAGGCATCCATCACGTCCTGGCTCGCAGCATCAAGGACACATTCTGCCGCTTCAAGACAATGAAGGGCTACCAAGTGAAGCGCAAAGCAGGCTGGGATACACACGGGCTCCCCGTCGAACTTGGCGTAGAGAAGGAACTCGGCATCACGAAGGAAGACATCGGCAAGAGCATCAGCATCGAGGAGTACAACCGGAAGTGCCGCGAGAACGTGATGATGTACACCAGCGAGTGGGCCGACCTCAGCCACAAAATGGGCTACTGGGTCGACATGGAACACCCCTACATCACCTATGACAACAAGTACATCGAGACGCTTTGGTGGCTCCTGAAGCAGCTCTACCAGAAGGACCTTCTCTATAAGGGCTACACCATCCAGCCGTACTCCCCTGCCGCAGGAACAGGCCTGTCGAGCCACGAGCTCAACCAGCCCGGTTGCTACCGCGACGTGAAGGACACCACGGTGACAGCACAGTTCCGTGTCACTCAGAATAATCTGAATACTCTGAGCACTCAGAGTACTCCGATATACGTTTTGGCTTGGACCACGACGCCTTGGACTTTGCCTTCCAACACGGCTCTCTGTGTTGGCCCTAAGATTGATTATGTTGCCGTCAAGGGCAGCAATCCATATACTAACGAGCAGGCCATTTACATTCTCGCCGAGGCGCGCCTCTCTGCTTACTTCCAGGCGGAAGAAGGTAAAGAGCTCGAGATTCTTTGGCGAGGCAAGGGAACTGACCTCGTT
Source organism: uncultured Prevotellaceae bacterium (assembly GCA_946407485.1). Classification (GTDB taxonomy): domain Bacteria; phylum Bacteroidota; class Bacteroidia; order Bacteroidales; family Bacteroidaceae; genus Physcousia. The sequence goes on from CAMJOE010000208.1 coordinate 1,448, forward strand.
GGCTTGAAGTACGAACAACTCTTCCCGTGGGTGAAGCCTTGTGCGCTCGAGGACGGCAAAGTCATCGATAAGAGTGCAGAAGCTTTCCGCGTCATCCCTGGCGATTATGTCACCACAGAAGACGGTACCGGCATCGTACACATCGCTCCTACCTTTGGTGCCGACGACGCCAAGGTGGCAAAGGACGCAGGCATTCCCAGCCTCTTCATTATCGACAAGGCAGGCGATACGCGTCCGATGGTGGACTTCACGGGCAAGTACTTCGTGAAGGACGATATGGACGCCGACTTCGTGAAGACCTGCGTGAACGACAGCTATTGGCATCACAGCGGCGACTTCGTAAAGAATGCCTACGACCCGAAGTTCAACGAAGGCGGCAAGTACGACGAGAAGGCTGCGGCAAAGGAGATGGACCTCAATGTGAAGATGTGCATCGAGATGAAGGACGAAGGAACGGCCTTCAAGATAGAGAAGCACGTCCACAACTATCCCCATTGCTGGCGCACAGACAAGCCCGTCCTCTACTACCCTCTCGACTCCTGGTTCATCCGTTCATCGGCCGCTAAGGAGCGCATGATGGAACTCAACAACACCATTCTTTGGAAGCCCGAAAGCACAGGTACAGGTCGCTTCGGCAAGTGGCTCGAGAACCTCAACGACTGGAACCTCAGTCGCTCCCGTTATTGGGGCACGCCGCTTCCGATTTGGCGCAACAAGGATACTCGCGAAGAGATTTGCATCGGCTCCGTTGAAGAGCTGTACAACGAAATAGAGAAGGCTGTTGCTGCCGGCGTGATGCCCAGCAATCCTCTCAAGGAGAAAGGCTTCGTGCCAGGCGATATGAGTCAGGAGAACTACGACCGCATCGACCTTCACCGCCCGTATGTCGACCAGATTTGGCTCGTCGGCAAGAGCGGCGCCGTGTTGAAGCGCGAGTTCGACCTCATCGATGTTTGGTTCGACTCTGGCGCTATGCCGTACGCTCAATTCCATTATCCATTCGAGAACAAAGAGCTGCTCGACAAAGGCATTGCCTTCCCTGCCGACTTCATCGCAGAGGGCGTCGACCAAACCCGCGGCTGGTTCTATACGCTGCATGCTATTGCCACGATGGTCTTTGATAGCGTAAGCTACAAGGCCGTCATCAGTAACGGTCTCGTGCTCGACAAGAACGGCATGAAGATGTCGAAGCGTCTTGGCAATGCTGTCGACCCGTTCGGTGCCATCGAGAAGTACGGCAGCGACGCCGTGCGCTGGTATATGATAACGAACAGCGCGCCGTGGGACAACCTGAAGTTCGACGAGGAAGGCGTGCAGGAAGTGAGTCGCACCTTCTTCGGCAAACTCTTCCAGACGTATTCCTTCCTTACGATGTACGCTAACGTCGATGGTTGGAGCTACGAAGAGTCGGATGTGCCTATGAACGAACGCCCCGAGATGGACCGCTGGATACTCTCTTGCCTGAACAGCCTCATCCGCGAGGTTGCACAATGCTACGAGGATTACGAGCCAACTCGTGCAGGACGTCTCATCCAGACCTTCGTGGTCGATAACGTCAGCAACTGGTTTGTGCGTCTCTCGAAGAAACGTTTCTGGGGTTCTGCCATGAGTCTCGACAAACTGAGCGCTTATCAGACGCTCTATACTTGCCTTGAGACGGTGGCTCGACTGATGGCTCCCATCGCTCCCTACTATGCCGACCGCCTTTGGA
>CAMJOE010000209.1:0-2940 GCA_946407485.1 uncultured Prevotellaceae bacterium
ACCTTGAAGCCCGGCTTGTCGCCCAACTCTTTTTGGAAGAGCTGACGGTCCCATTCCATCTCGTCTGCCACGCGGCGATAGTGGTCGTCGCTCTCGAGAGCCGCCAGCGCGACTGCCTCCGAGAAGCGGTTGTAGCCAAGGTACTTGTTGCAGTAGCTGAGGAACTGGTCGTGGCCGGCGCCGATGAAGGCGAAGCCCACGCGCAGGCCCGGCAGGCCGTAGAACTTGGAGAGGGTGCGCGAGATGATGAGGTTGTTGTACTTGTTCACGAGGGGCGCGATGTAGTCCACATCGGTCGTGATGAAAGAGGCGTATGCTTCGTCCACCAGCACCATCGTGTCGGAAGGGATGTTCTCCATGATGCAGCCTATCTCTTCGCTCGTCAGGCTGTTGCCCGTCGGATTGTTGGGCGAGGCGAGAAGCAGCATGCGGGGATGAATGCGGTTGGTGTAGGCGATGACTTCGTCCACATTGTAGGCAAACGTGTCGCCTGTCTCGTAGAGCGGATACATCTCGAACGAACCTCCGCATTCGCCGGCAACGCGGTTGTAGTACCACCATGAGAACTCGGGAATCAGGATGGTCTTGTTGTCGCCCTCCATCAGGAAGTAGTGGATGGCGTTCTTCAGCATCTCCTCACCGCCGTAGCCCAGGAGCACTTGGTCCTCGGGAACACCATAGATTTCGCTAAGGCGAACACTTATGACACTCTTCTTCCCTTGGTCGTATATGCGGGTGTAGAAGCAGAGCGTGTGCGGGTCGAAGTTCTTTATCGCCTCGATGACCTTCTGGGAAGGCTCGAAGTTGAATTCGTTTCTGTCGAGAAAGTTCATTATCTTCTTTGTTTATATTTAGCGCACAAAGGTACGACTTTTATCGTTAACGACAAAGCAAAACGAAAAAAAAGGGGAAAGATGTGGCATAATTGGGAAAGAAGTTGTACTTTTGCAGGCTGAATAAAGGTTATAAAGTAGAATATGTTTCAAGACCTCAAGAAAAAAGTACAGGCGACGCTGAAGTCCTCCGAGACAGAGGACTGGCTCGACTACCGAGTTGTGCGGCCGCTCAGTTACCTTTGGGCTTTGCTCTTTGCCAAGCTCGATATACATCCCAACACCGTCACCATCATCTCTATGATAGTAGGCGCTGCCGCCAGCGTCTTCTTCATGCACGGCAGTTTCTACTACGAGGGGTGGCACGGACTGCTGATGAACATCATCGGCGTCCTGTTGCTCTGCCAGGCAGATATCTTCGACTGCACCGACGGTCAGCTGGCTCGCATGACGGGCAAGAAGAGCCGCTTGGGCAGAATCCTCGATGGCATGGCGGGCTTCGTATGGTTCATCCCCATCTACGTCCTGCTGATGGTTCGCTTCTATCATTACCATTCGCTGGAGTTCGGATGGCTCGGCATTCCCGATACGGAGCAGAACGCGATAATAGCCACCGCAGTGGTCGTGGCCATCGCCCTCTATTCGGGCTTCGTGGGCATGGGCGGCCAACAGCGGCTTGCCGACTATTACATCCAGGTGCACCTCTTCCTCCTGAAAGGCGAGAAGGGTAGCGAGCTGGACAACTCCGCGCAGCAGCAGAAGGTCTATGACGAGACGCCCAGCGAAGGCAATCGCCTCTGGAAGCACTTCCTGCGGACATACATCGACTACACGCGCAAACAGGAAAAGGCGACGCCCGAGTTCCAGAAGCTGATGGCCGCGCTGCGCGAGAAGTATGGCAGTGCCGGCAACATGCCCGACCAGATTCGCGAGGAGCTTCATCGCGAGTCGAAAGCTCTGATGCCGCTGAACGCGATGCTCACCTTCAACTTCCGCTCCGCCATGTTCTTCCTGTTCTGCCTCATCGACCTGCCCGTCTGCAACTTCCTCTTCGAGATTGTCTGCATGGGGCTCCTTACATATTATATTAACCGTCGCCACGAGGCCTGCTGCCGAAGGGTGAGGGAAAGAATAATTCACAATTCATAATTCGTAATTCATAATAAGGCTTGCGCCCTGCTTACGGTTGAAGGATAAAATAATTATGAATTATGAATTAACAATTATGAATTTGCCAAATGAGCTGGAATAACTTCTTCTTCTTCCTCGGCATCGTTTGCGTCGTGGTGATGCTCTTCACGTTCGACGTCAGCTTCGTCGAGTTGTGGGGCCATATCTGCCGTGCAGGTTGGTGGCTCATCCCGATTGTCGGCATCTGGATTGTCGTCTATGGCATCAATGCTCTCGCATGGATGTCGGTCATTCGGGGCAATACCGACCCCGACGAGAAAGTGGGCTTTTGGCGAATCTACAAGCTGACCATCACGGGCTATGCGCTCAACTATGCCACTCCGGTAGGCGGCTTGGGCGGGGAACCGTACCGCATCATGGAGCTGAGCAAGGACATCTCGAAGCAGCACGCCACCTCCAGCGTCATCCTTTATGCGATGTTTCATGTCTTCGCGCACTTCTGGTTCTGGTTCACGTCCGTCTTTCTCTACCTCGCCCTTGCGCTGGTGGGCGACCTGCCCTTCGATACGACGGTCGGCATCGTCTTAGGCATCATCGTGGTCTTCTGCTTGATTGCCTTCTACCTCTTCTATAGGGGATACAAGTACGGGCTCGTCGTGAGGCTGATTCGATGGGTGGGCCATCTGCCGGGGCTCGGAGGATGGAGCGACAGGTTTCTCAAGGCGCATGCTGAGGCCCTGCATAATGTCGATTCACAAATAGCTGCCTTGCATCAGCAGAGCCGCAAGAACTTCTATGCAGCCTTGGGCTTGGAGTACCTTTCGCGCATCGTGCAGAGTGCCGAAGTGCTCTTCATGCTTCTGCTTTTCGGCATAGATGGCGGCGGAGGGTTCGAGGGCATCACGCTCACCTTCTTGCACAGCATCCTCATCGTCTCGCTTACCACGCTGCTTTCCAACCTGATAGGCTTCCTGCC
>CAMJOE010000210.1:0-2934 GCA_946407485.1 uncultured Prevotellaceae bacterium
CTCCGAGGCCAATGATGCCCGTGGCGGACAATGTCAGGAAGTCTCTTCTGTTCATACAATGAAAAGGTGAAAGGGTGAAAGGGTGAAAAGGTGAAAAGTTGAAAAGGTGAAAAGTTGAAAAGGGGAAAGGGTGAAATAAGATGGTGCTTACAGCTTTCTCAGCCGGAAGGTGTGCTGCTTCGGCTGGTTGAGTTCGTAGATGCGGTCGACGAGCAGGTCCATCTCTTTCTCGTAGGCCTCCCGCACTTCGGGGCGAACCATCTGGTCGTAGGTGCCTCGCTTGCTTGCCAGCCAGTCGTTGCCCTTGCAGAGCTCGCGGAACTTACGGGCAGCCTGCTCGCTGTTGTCGTTGAGGAAACCGGCCGGCATCATGAAGTCGTAGTTGACCCATGCCCATTCGCGAAACCTGCGCTCCACTTCCCAACGCGTCTCGTTCAACGCCATCACCGTCAATGCCTGCTGGTACTGAGGCGTGTGGCGATAGCGGGAGAGGTTGATGCCTGTGGAAAGCGTGGCGGAGGAGAGCGTGTCGATGACGATGCCGTCGATGCTCAGCTCCAGGTTGCCGCTGAGTCCTGTGACGGTCAGGTGCTCGTCGCTCAGGTCGTCGATGAACGTGGGGATGACCTTCGTCACCTTAGCCGCTCCGTTGTTGAAGCCCCAGCCGTGAGGAACGGTGTCGAGGGGGAAGGGTAGGGAGGCGGCAAGGCAGTCGAACTGCAGGCCGTCGGCCGTCTTCTTCACCTTCGATATGCGGCAGTTCTCGGCCCTTGTCACCTTTCCGCTTGCCGCATCCAGCTGCATGTCGGCCACTTTCTTGCCCTTCATGCCCTGTGCTTGCAGGAAGAGGTAAGCTATGGCCATGTGTCCGTCGTTGTCCGGATGGATTCGGTCGGAGCCGATGAGCGTGTAGGCAGGCTCAGTCTCCTGCTGCTTCATGTTCAGCGCCACCATCGGTTTGTTCAGATCCAGAAACTCCCATCCGTTTCTCTTGGCTGCCTCCTCCTGCATGGCAATGACGCGCTGCATGTTGTCGTTCTTATGGGCAAAGATGTCGTCGTTGAACGTCGAGGTCTGGTCGTAGGGCGACGTGCCAATCATCACCGTACGTATGCCTTTCAGGCTCTTCAACTTCTCCTCGCAAAGCGCGAATCGCTCCCTGGCCTCCTGCAGCTTCTGGCGGGCGAAGGCAGCAGAGTCGGCGTTGTTGTACTCGTAGTAGCCGGTGTCGTTCATGCCGAAGGTGAAGGTCAGGACGGTGGGGTTCTTCGAGAGCACGTCGTCGTCGAAGCGGGCCAGTATCTCCTTCGCCGTGTCGCCGCCTACCCCGCAGTTCGCCATCCACAGGCGCATCCCGGGGAAGTGCGTCATGTAGTAGAGCCAGATGTACGAGTGGTAGTGCCCGCCGTCGGTGATGCTGTTGCCTACGAACGTCACGCGGTCGCCCTTCTGGAAAGGTGCAATGCTCTGTGCCAGCACACGTGGGAAAACTGCCAGGGGTAAGAGGAGGAGGGTGAAGAGCTTCTTCATATTTTTTTTACCATAAATCATCCCAGAGATTAACGTCGCCGATGACATCGTCGGTGTCCATGAACTCTTTGACGTCACCGGAAATGCCGTCCTGTGCTTCATCGTTAACTATGATGCTTGTAGCGACGAGCCTCTTGGTCGTCAGTATTATCTGCGTGAAAGCAGGTTGTTTATATTGTTTTTTCATGGTGTCGGTAGGTGTTAGATTATTTAATGACCATCTTGCGGCCGTTCATGATGTAGATGCCCTTAGGCAATCGCGAATTGCTAATGTAGCGTCCGCTGAGGTCGTATATGCGCCCGTCGCCTTCAGGAGTTGTGTCGGGGACAAGGCTTATGCCGTCCGGGTCATCGCAGTAAACGTCGAGGCTCTTCACGCCAGTTTCGCCAGTGTAGAGAGGCACTGCGTCCATGTCGATGTAGGCGCGGTTGGCTGCGATGTCGCAGTTCGCCCCGCAGAGCACAATCTTGTTGTTGGAGAGGAGGTAGTAGCCCGGAGCGACGTCCATGCCCTCGAAGGAACCGATGAGGCCGTTCTCGCTGCCAGGCGCATTGACTATGGTGCTGCCGTAATAGGTCAGCGAGAGTTGGCTCTCGGAAGGCAGGAAGAGGTAGGGCTTGCCGGCCTCCATGTCGTCTACCTGCTCCACCTTCAGCGACGTGGGCTTGTCCTCAGCATTGACCGTCTTGCCTGCAATGCGGTATATCTCGGCTCCGCTGATGTTGGCGGCAGCCACGGCACCCGGCACACAGACAGTCCCCCAGCGTCCGGGAGTAACGGCGCGAGTGTACGGTGCACTAGACAGCGTTACCACGAAGTCTGCAATGGCAATGTACTTGCTGGCATCCGTGGTGGTGACTGAGATTGTGGTCGATGGGGCGTTGATGCCATCAATGGCGAATGCAGTGTAGTCGTTTGCCGAACTTGCAAATGCAGGTGTCACGGTAGTGCCGTCTTCAGCAGTCAACGTGAAGGTGTGTGCCGCACTGGAAGCCTTGGCAGCCAGCATCGAATAGCCCGTGATGACGTAGCCTTCAGGAGCTGTCAGTGTAAGGGTGGATGCGGTGTTTGCGGCGGCAGGCTTGTAAGCAAGGTTATAGTGGCCGTTCCAGTTGGAGAACTTGTTGAATTCGCCGTCTGACTTTGTGAGAGTCAAGCCGACCATGCCGCTGCTTGCATTCGATGTCCACGTGTTGCCGGAGAGTGTGCCGTAGGAGCCCTCGCTTGTAAAGCCATAGACAATCTTCACATTCTCTTCCAGGGCAGACTTGTCGAGTTCTGGAATGTACTGCAGCAGTTGCTCGCGCGTAATCTCGAGGAAGTTCAGCGGGTAGTGGTTGTAGTCGGTGTAGCCTCCGGCGCTGTTGAGGCTCTGGTCCTCGAAGAAGAGGTAAAGGCTGCCG
>CAMJOE010000211.1:0-2884 GCA_946407485.1 uncultured Prevotellaceae bacterium
TTTATATACTGGCATCCCGAGAGATTTTATCCTGCAATTTGACCCATAGACCGAAAATCTTTGGAGAATAAAAACAAACTGATATACTTATATTATATTTTAAGTTTTTATTCCGGATACTGTATTCTGGTGTGATAGACGGTGCGGAGGCGGGCACTAAGCACTTCTTTGGCTTCGGCTATCTCGCGGAAGGTGATGGCGCACTCGTCGAAGCTGCCTTCTGCCACCTGCGCGGTAACTATCTTCTCCACAATCGCTGAGATGCTCTCCTCGGTGTATTCCGTCAGGCTTCGCGAAGCGGCTTCCACGGCGTCGGCCATCATCAGGATGGCTTGCTCCAAGGTCTGCGGCTTGGGACCGGGATAGGTGAAAGGCGCTACGCTCTGCGGTTCGGAGCCCTTCGCCTCGAGTGCCTTCACATAGAAGTACTTGGTGATGCTCTTGCCGTGATGCGTGGCGATGAAGTCGCGGACGATGGTCGGCAGCTTGTACCTGTCAGCAAGGCGCAAGCCGTTCTCGACGTGCTGGATGATGATGTGCGCACTCCTCTCGTACGACAACCCGTCGTGCGGGTTCTGCCCGTTCTGGTTTTCTGTGAAGAAGACGGCGTTCTCGAGCTTGCCGATGTCGTGATAGAGGGCGCCCGTGCGGACAAGCTGCGCCCTCGCTCCCAGCTTGTTGGCTATCTCGGCAGCGAGGTTGGCGACCTGCATACTGTGGTTGAAGGTGCCGTTGGCTTCCTCCGAGAGACGTCGGAGCAGAGGGTTGTTGACGTTCTGCAACTCGACGAGCGTCACGATGCTGGTGAAGCCGAAGATGCGCTCGATGGGTATGAGCAGGAGATAGGCAAGCATGGAGAGCACGCCGGCCATCACGATGAAGATGTAGGGCTTGGGATTCAGGTCGAGGCTGCCGTTGGCGGTGCCGCGCACAAACTCCATACAGAGATAGGTCAGCAGGGCAGAAAGGGTCACCCAGACGGCTGCGCGGAACAGCTCGGAGCGTTGCGAGAGCTCCCTCAGCGAGTAGATGGCGACGAGGCCTGCCACGATTTGCGTCACGATGAAGGTATAGGGCTGCGTCAGCACAACGGCTGAAGCCAGTATGGCTATGACGTGGGAGACGAAGGCCGTGCGCGAGTCGAGGAAGATGCGCAGCATGATGGGCAGCACGCAGTACGGCACGACATAGACATTGCCCCAGGAATGCGCCACAAGCTGATAGGTGACGATGGGGAAGAAGAGCGAAAGCGTCATGACGAGCAGCACGGTGCGGAGGCTGTCGAGGTAGTCGCTGCGGAACTGCTGGAAATACATCAGGAGCAGGACGACCAGTATGGCGACATAGACGATGCGGCCCACCAGGCGCGTCAAGCGCTCCTTCGAGGTGAGCCGGTGCTCTTTCTGATGCTGCTCCCACGACTGCAGGATGCCCATCACCTCGTCGTCCACTATCTGTCCCTTATCGACAACCTTCTGCCCTTGCAGCACGACGCCCCGCGTCCGAACCAGCCGCCCGTCCACCTCCTGCCGTTGCCAGAGGCTCTTCTCGTAGTCGTAGGTGAGATTCGGCTCGATATACTTCATGAGGTCGAGCCCGTGCAGACGGCTGTGGCTGTAGCGGACGCTGTCCTCCTCGTTGAGGAGATATTCGTAAGCTGTCTTTTCGCTATAGAGCTGGTCAAAGGGGCGGCTCATCGACTCGTTGTCGTGATAGACGCGCGCCTTCTGCGGCTTCTCGCCCTCGAAGCGCGCCAGGTCCTCGCTCTTGAGGATGCCTATCATATAGATGTGGCGCAGCTTTTCGCCGAGATGAGGCAGGAAGAAGTGCGGGGTGCCTGCTGCGAGCGTGGTGAAGTCCTGCCGGAGCGCTGCCTGCTGCTTCTCCAGGATGTCAACGTCCTGCAGGAAGTAGGGCTCGTAGTACTGTCTGAGGCTGTCCTGCTCGCGGGCTATCTGCTCTGCCGACTTGAGGATGGGAAAGCTGTCTTGCGCGATGAAAGCGTCCTCTTCCCACGGCTCACCCTTCTGGTAGTGGTAGGAAGCATTGTTGCCGTGCGGCATGCAAAGCACCAGGATGGCAATCGCGATAACCGAGAAAAGCACGCGATAGAGGTAAGCCCTGGGGCTCAGGTTATGTTTGTGATTGTAGCGGCTCATTTCTTCAATTCATAATTCTTAATTCACAATTCATAATTGCTTTTCTCCGCAAAAATACAAAAATTATTCAATATTCAATGTTCAATGTTCAATTTATTTCGTACTTTTGCACGAAATATATAATTATGAATTAAGAATTATGAATTGTGAATTGAAGAAAGTGCGTGTCCGCTTCGCTCCAAGCCCTACCGGACCATTGCATATCGGCGGCGTCCGCACCGCGCTCTACAACTACCTCTTTGCCCGTCAGCATGGCGGCGACCTCATCTTCCGCATCGAAGACACCGACTCCGGCCGCTTCGTGCCCGGAGCTGAGGAGTATATCATCGAGTCGTTCAAGTGGCTGGGCATCAAGTTCGACGAGGGCGTGAGCTTCGGCGGACAGCATGGGCCGTATCGGCAGAGCGAGCGCAGAGACATATATAAGGAGTACGTGCGCGAGCTTCTGGACCGCGGAAAGGCCTACATCGCCTTCGACACGCCCGAGGAGCTCGACGCGAAACGCGCTGAGATAGAGAACTTCCAGTACGACGCAAGCACGCGAATGCAGATGCGCAACTCGCTGACGCTGCCGAAGGAAGAGGTCGAGAAGCTCATCGCGGAAGGCAAGCAGTATGTGGTTCGCTTCCTCATCGAGCCGGGTCGCGACGTCATCGTGGACGACATCATTCGCGGCGAGGTGCGCATCAACAGCAGCATCCTCGACGACAAGGTGCTCTACAAGA
>CAMJOE010000212.1:0-2832 GCA_946407485.1 uncultured Prevotellaceae bacterium
TACTGCCACATGCGGGCGTTCACCTCGTAGATGCCGGGCGTAAGTTTCTCTGCGGGAATAGTCTGGTAGAGTCGGAAGTCGTTGGGGATGACGCCCGACGTGCTGGCCACGTAGCCAGCCCACTTCCACTCGAGGTTCGTGCCGTCCGAGACGCCGCCGTAGTTGTCTGTCCAGGCATTGCTCTGCCAGCCGTAGATGGGACCGTTGGCAGCCTCGTTGATGGTCGTCTTCACGTTCCAGTCATAGGTCACGCCCTGCGGATTCTTCTCGAAGTCGTAGTTCGTGAGCACCTTGTCGCAAAACTCGTCCTGCGAGAGCGGCTGCTCTGCAACCTTCTCCACATGGAAGTCATCCACTATGAAGTAGCCGGCGCCGTTCTTGTCGCTCCCCTGGTTGGCGCTGTTCGTGCGGATGCCAAGCACGAGGTCATCGCCGTCCTGCAAAGTGATATAGACCACCATGCGCTGCATGTTTTGGGCAGCAGTGAAGCCGCCAGCGTGGCGTGCAAACGTCGTGCGGTAGTCGGTATAGGTCAGGTTGTCGTAGCCTTGTGCGCCGTTGCGGTAGTAAGGCTCGTTGGTCCAGTACTGGACACAAGCCCCCTTTCCAAATGCCGCGGAACTCCCCTCCTCCTCGGGGGAGGGGATGGGGGAGGGGGCTGCAAACAGGCAGGCCGTGCCGTAGAAGTCCTTCTCCACCCACATGCGGCAGCTCACCTTGTAGATGCCGGCGCCCAGCTTCTCGGCGGGTATCTGCTGATAGAGGTGCAGGGGCTTGTTGATGGTGCTGTTCATGGCGGGCTTGCAGACGTAGGCCTGCTGTCCGTCCCTGTTCTTCGCCGTCTTGTTCATGCTGCGCTGGAGGGTCATGCCTGCGGGCGACTCCTCCCAGCCTGTCGGCGGCTGCGTGGTGTTCGTGAAGCTCTCTTCGAAAGAGGGATTGGCGAGGACGCGCCTCGTGATGTCAACCGAGACGGATGCGCCTCCCGACAGAGAAGCGTCGGGCACGGGGGTGTCGATGTCGAGGCCGTTCTCCAGTTGCGCGATGCAGCGCGAGGGGTCAACTGCCTGCACGCAACCGTCGTGCTCGTCGATGGCCTGGATGGCAGCCAGGGCTGTCGTCTCGCCCAAGACCATATAGACAGGCTCCATGCGGATGCTGCCGTAGGCGATGTGCGAGGCAGAGAGGCAGACGGGCACGATGACGTTGCGCGCCTCGCTCTCCAGAGGTGTCACGGCGCGGTAGGAGATGTTGTACGGGCCCTTCGTCAGGTGACGCTGCACGTCGCCCTCGTTCTTCACCTGGCCGTTCACGACGTAGCGTCCGCAGTTGTGCGAGTCCATCGTGTAGGCGCCCCAGGCAATCGGGTCGTTCGCCTCCTTGTTCTTCAGGCAGTAGTCCTCCGTCATCACCATGCGCCCTATCATGCGGCGCGCCTCGCGGATGTAGAGCTGCGGTGTGAAGTTCCCGTTGTCCTCGTACTCGTCGAGCGGATAGCCCCAGAGATTGAACTCGTCCCTGATGTTCTTCGGCACGCGCGAGTCGGTCCAGAGGATGTAGAGGAGGCCCTTCGTGTAGTCCTCGTGCAGCTTTGCTATCGAGTCGCGCTGCTCGTAGGTTGCCTCGGGATAGTCCCAGCTGTAGCCAATCATGTCGGTTGAGAAGGCACCATTATTGTTGTTGTCTGTCTTGTAGGCGTTCCACGAGTTCGGTCCCGAGGTGTCCTTCATATACGTCCACTTGATGCAGTCGCCGTAGCCGCTCCAGCCCTTCTTCTCCATCCATCGGAACAGCAGTTCGTATCTGGAGGGGTCGTAGTTGTCAGGCACTTGGGCCGTTATCGAGCGGAAAGGCTTCGTCTTGGTGAGCGTCAGGCGGTAGTTGTAGGCTTGGATGTGGTTGTCGCCCGTGCCGTTGGCAGGCATGGGGTCGCTCATGATGCCCCACAGCAGGCCGCTCGACGGGTCGCCCGGCACGACGTAGGGGTCCACGCCGTCGCAGAACTGATGCTTGTTGAGGCATTGCGCCCCGTTCTCCGGCTCGCCGTATTTGTTCTTGCCTTCGCGCCCGACGGTATAAGTGATGCCGGCGCGCGCCATGAGGTCGCCCTCATAACTGCAATCCATGAAGATGCGGGCACGGACCGAACGAAGCCCAGCCTCCTCTCCAAACCTCTCCCCCGAGGAGGAGAGGCTTTCTGCCGCGGAACTCCCCTCCTCCTCGGGGGAGGGGATGGGGGAGGGGGCTTTTTCCAGCGTAATGCTCTTCACCTCGTTCCCCTCCTTCTCAGCACTCACGATGCGCCACTCGTACCAGATGTCGGTGCTGTCCTTCAAGCCGACCTCCGAGAGGAAGCCTTTGAACGTGGCGAGCGCGACCTTCGGCTCGAAGTAGAACGTCGGCGAGGCCATGCCGTAGTGCTGTCCGATGCGACGGTAGAACTCGCGGGCAAAGCCTTTGATGATGCGGCGATGGCTCGTGCTGTCGCCAATGTCGGTCCAGCCCAGGCCGCCAGCCGTCATGCCGCCAATGCGCTTCGTCGGCGACACGAGCAGCACCGACTTGCCTTTCAACTTGGCCGTGTATGCCGCCATGATGCCCGCCGGCGTACTGCCATAGACGCAGATGTCAACATCCTTCACTGTGCCCTGAGCCTCGTCAGCCCGGACGTCTTGATAAGTCATTGCGCACATCGCCATAAGCAAGAATGTGCAGAAGAATCCCTGTCGTTTCATCGTTATTTAGTGGTATTTATTTGCTTGATTGCATCGAAAAGCGTGTACTTTCGTTGCAAAGATAGCATTAAATAACGAACTACGCAAGCAAAAAGGA
>CAMJOE010000213.1:0-2621 GCA_946407485.1 uncultured Prevotellaceae bacterium
CCGCAGAGAAACTTACGCCCGGCATCTACGAGGTGAACGCCCGCATGTGGCAGTATGCGTCGAAGCTCGGCATTACGCGCCTCTATGGACAGGCGGGCGAGAAGTGCTGCGTGCAGTACTACGGCATGGAGAGCAAATACAATGCCAGCGTGCTGACCGAAGGCGAGACGGCCACCTTTGCCGGGCTCTCTGCCAACACGACGACGGGGCGCGTCAACAACATGGCGCTCGACATTGAGGTGGGCGAAGGCGAAGACCTCGAGCTGGGCGTCAAGAGCGGCTACGGACTGGAGAGCAACAACACAGCCGGCGCCAACCACGGCAAGTTCTATGTTGACCTCGTCCGTGCCTGGAAAGTCAGCGACCTGCCCGTCACCTACGACGAGAACGCCAGCGACAACCTCATCCTTCCGCACGCGTATAATAATAAGGTAGTGCTCAACAAGACGTTCCATAACGGCGAATGGCAATACGTCTGCCTGCCCTTCTCGCTCAACGCGGCAGACATCGAGACAATCTTCGGCAAAGGGACGGAGGCAAGCCAAGCCCCCTCCCCCATCCCCTCCCCCGAGGAGGAGGGGAGTTCCGCGGCAGAAAGCCTCTCCTCCTCGGGGGAGAGGTTTGGAGAGGGGGCTGGCTTTGAGGCTGCTGTCCCCTTCCTCGTCCGCCCCACCGACGTGTTGCCGGCGCCCATCGTCATCGAGCATGTACGCATCGAGACTGACACGCCGCAGACCGTCACCGCCGACGGCCTCATCGTCACCGGTACCTTCCAGCGGACGGGCGACGTGCCGGCCTTCTCCGCCACCGTCGCCGACGACCCCAACGCCGTCGATGAAATGAAGAGTGAAGAATTAAGGATGAAGAACGAAGGCGCCTGGTACAACCTGGGCGGGCAGCCGGCAAGTCTCCCCCTAAAGGGAGGCGGGGGGTCTGGAGCTGTCTATGTCACCAAAGGCCGCAAAGTGCAATATTGAACGCCACAGCAAGCATCGGCCGTTCCCACGGCAAGGAAGCGCCTTTCCCACAGCAAGCGTCGGCCGTTCCCTCACGTGGCATGTTTCGAGACGAAATGAAACCATCATACCGACATGAAGAAAACTGTTATCATCCTACTTGCCCTCCTTGCCATAGCAGGGTTTGAGAAAGTGCAGGCACAGGGGTGGGTCTCTGTGCAGAGTGTAGGCGTATTGCCCGACAACACGCCGAGGGAGAACCGTCAGCACCTCCAGGAGGCCATCGACAATATGAGCCCGCTGGGCGGCGTCCTGTATGTCGAGCCAGCCCGCGGCGGCTATCCCATGGAGGGCGGTCTCGTCCTCAGACGTAACGTGACACTTCTGGGCGCTCACGGCCCGACGGGACGCGGCACGGCGCTGCCCGACCGCTCAGGCCCCACAGGCTCGCTCTTCGTCATCACCGACCGCGAGCAGCCCTTCCTCACCGTGGAAAGTGCAACACAAGTCAGAGGCATACAGTTCTACTACCCCGAGCAGACGTGGAAGGACGGCAGCCGCATCCTCGCCTATCCCCCCACCATACGCATGTCGCCCGAACAGAACGTGCAGGGCGTCACACTGAGCTGCCTGACGTTCTACGGCGAGTACATGGCGATGGACTTCCGTGCCAAGGCTCCGCACATCTGCGAACAGATTCTCTTCGAGCATTGCTACGGCTACCCGCTCAGCGGACAATTCATCGCCATCGACCGCTGCTACGACGTGCCGCGCATACTGCACTGCCACGTCAACCCCGCCAATATGAGGGAGTTCGGACGGTCGTTTGCGCGCGACGTCGTCGATGCTGTGGTGCGCAGCAAGACGTTTACCTACTGGATAGACCACACGGACAACGCCCAGCTCATGGACCTCTTCACCTTCGGCGTCTATGGCGGCATCTACCTGGGCAACGAGACGTACGGGCAGCTCACGAACTTCAACTTCGACTGCGTCAGCATCGGCATCCACAAACTCGGCAGTCATTGGAAGAACCGCAACTGGCAAATCGCGCAGGGAAGCATCATCGCCAATGTGGGCGAGCGACTGCAAGACGTCCACCCCATCCTCATCGAGGGTAAGGGCCACACATCGCTGTCGAACGTCGAGTGCTTCTCGGGCGGCAACGCAGCCCTCACCACGCTCGAGGCATCGTGGGACTACATCACGGTGCGCGACAGCGCCAGCGTCTTCCTCTCCGGCTGCCGCATGCAGGGCTACAAAGCGCCCAAGCCCATCAACGCAGCCAGCAGCGCCAGGCTCCGCGCCGTCGGCTGCTTCGACAAAGATAACAACCTGCTGGAGCTTACCTTCTGAAAAAAGTCTGCTTTCCACACTTGACAGGGAAGACGCCGAGGACGTCCGCCGCCGAGCTCACGTGCCTGGTTCGCAATACTACACGTGCCGCGTTGGCAATTTACTAGTGTATAAATTGCAATTTACTAGTGTTTCGTTTGCCAACCTGACACGTGTAGTTTCTTAATTACCCTTAACCTAACGAAAATTTATGAATTATGAATTATGAATTATGAATTATATTTCGTATCTTTGCACCCGCAATAAAGGAAAATACAAACATAAAAAAATAGAATTATGGCAAAGAAAGCTCTTTTGATGATTCTCGAC